>CAVGTL010000284.1:0-2040 GCA_963632005.1 Succinivibrio sp. | reverse complement strand
TTTCTGTTCTTTTCATATCTAAGCCATTACCAATCTGTATTCATTTCAATATCATTTACTTTACAAACTCAAAGTTACTATTTCACATTTTCATGCTCAGGTCTGTTCTCTGACGTCCAGTTTTTTGGATTCGTGTCGTCCGGGGCAATACCTGAGAGAATATTTTCATAGTGTTCCACTTTATCGTCCATATATTTAACGGTAGCTTTCGCTTCTTCCAGCCTGTCATACGCCGCATCACGCTGTTTTAATATGATAGCGTACCGCGCTCTCAGGTTTTCTTCTGATTCTTCCAGCAGGCATAATCGACAATATTCCTGAATATCCTCTATCGACGCGCCGCAGCCCTTCAGGCACTTTATTCCCTGCATCCAGTTGACAGATTCTTCGTTAAATACCCGACGGTTGCCGCCGTCGCGCTCACAGGGCAGTAATCCTTTGTCGGTATAGAAGCGCAATGTATGCTCTGTGACATCGAATATTTCTGCCATTTGTTTAATCGTATAGTACATGATCCTACCTCAAAATTTTTCTTGACTTCGTGTTACACGAACTTGTTAGAATGATTATAGCATAGATAATTGCTCTCAGTAAATACAATAACGGAGGATAAAACATGGAATACTTAACTTTGAATAACGGCGTACAGATGCCGATCATCGGCTTCGGTACATTTATGCTTGGGGGAGAAACTTGCAAAAACGCAGTTGCAGCAGCAATCGAAAACAGCTATCGTATGATCGACACGGCAGAAGCCTACGGCAATGAAAAAGAAGTCGGCGAAGGTATCAAGCAAAGCGGCATCGACCGCAAGGAGCTGTTTCTTGTCACAAAGGTGGATTTCAAGTCATATGAAAATGCCGAACAGACTGTAATGCAGTCGCTTTTAAACCTGCAGACAGACTATATCGACTTGTTGCTCCTGCACTGGCCGTTTGCCAATTACTACGCGGCTTGGCGCGATCTGGAAAAGCTGTACGCTGACGGCAAGATCCGTGCGATCGGCGTTTCCAACTTTGAGCCGGACCGGCTTCTTGATCTGATTGCTTATAACAAAATTATTCCGGCTGTCGATCAGATCGAGACTAATATTTACTGCCAGCGCAGCACAGAACGCAGCTGGATGGACAAAAAGCAGGTCGCTCATATGTCATACGCGCCGCTCGGTCAGGGCAGCCGCAATGAAATGTTTCAAGAACCTGATGTTCTTGCGCTTGCTGAAAAATACGCCAAAACACCGGCTCAGATAATGCTCCGCTTCCTGACACAGAAAGGTATCGCTGTGATTCCGAGAAGCACGCAGACCGAGCACATAAAAGAAAACATTGATATATTTGACTTTGCTCTTACAGATGAAGAAACAGCGAAGCTCTCGTCGCTTGATAAAAAAGAACCTCTTATAGGCAAGCCCGAAACACCTGAACTTGTTGAATTTTCACTGACTTGGTAACAGCTGTAATATACTGCGCAGCAAATGAGGGTGCGCCCGGCGCACAAGCAGAATTGCATATAAAGACAGCGCGGTTATTTTACATTTTACCGCGCTGTTGCATATTCTTATACTCTGTTCAATTCACAAACCGGAAGTTGTCAGCATTTTATCTATACTGCGTTATTTGCTGACTTTTTAACTTCTGTTTTGTCAGCACTCTATCTCAAACGCATCATTTGTTGACTTTTTAATTTCTACTTTGTCAGCACTTTATCTACAGCGCCATTTTTGCTGACTTTTTGGGTTCTGTTCTGTCAGCATCCTATCTACAGCACGCCTTTTGTTGACTTTTTAGCTCATGCTTTGTCAGCACATTATATTCAATGCGCCGATCGATGACTTTTCAGTTTATATTTTGTCAGTATTTTACCTACAGCGCTCCGCTTGCTGACTTTCCAGGTTCTGCTTTGTCAACATTCTACCTTCAACTCGCCTCACGCTGACTTTTGGGATTCAACTTTGCCAGCATTTCATTCTCAATTCGTCGCCTGCTGACTTTCCAACTTCCGATTTAACTACAGTTTTTCTATCACACAACTGTGTTCTTT
>CAVGTL010000283.1:0-2041 GCA_963632005.1 Succinivibrio sp. | reverse complement strand
AGAGGTAGAAATACTCGGCCAGATGCTCCAGGCAAGAGAGAGACCCGACACAGCAACATATATAGGAAAAGGAAAAGTCGAGGAGCTGGCAGAAATGTGCAGCAATATGGGAGCAAACACTGTCATATTCAATAACGAGCTCTCAGGAATGCAGCTCAGAAACCTCGAGGACGCAACAGGCGTAACTGTACTCGACAGAACGATACTGATACTCGATATATTTGCCGACAGAGCGACATCGAGCGTCGGAAAGCTTCAGGTAGAATACGCGCAGCTCAGATACAGACTCCCAAGACTGATGGGCTTCGGTAAGTCGCTCTCAAGGACTGGCGGAGGTATAGGAACGCGAGGCCCGGGTGAAAAGAAGCTCGAAACAGACAGACGCCACATACAGTCGCGCATGGACGAAATAAAGCGTGAAATAAAAGAAGCTCAAAAATCACGCGAGGTACAGCGCAGCAGGCGCGAAAAGTCAGAAATACCTGTAGTGTCGCTCGTAGGCTACACAAATGCAGGCAAATCAGCAGTAATGAACGCGCTCCTGCGCGGAAACGATAAGGAAGACAAATCAGTATTTGAAAAAGATATGCTGTTTGCGACGCTTGACGTTTCACAGCGCAAGATAAAGCTCGATTCTAACCATGAATTCGTGCTCGCAGACACAGTAGGCTTCGTAAGCAAGCTGCCACATTCACTCGTAGAAGCGTTCAAAAGCACGCTCGAAGAAGTAACCTATTCAGACCTTCTCCTTCATATCGTCGACGTTTCAGCAGACGACTGCGAGTTCAACATGAACGTGACATATTCGGTCCTGAAGGAGATAGGGGCGGGCGACATCCCATGCGTAACTGTATTCAATAAGATCGACAAGCTTGACGATCCGTCACGACTCCCTGTAGTAGACGGAGAAAGCATTGCCATATCTGCCAAGTACGGTAATAATATGGATTCGCTGACAGAAGCGATAAAACAGAATGTATTTGCCGACATGCGTCGTGCAAAGCTGCTCATTCCATATGACAAGGGTTCAGTATCATCATACCTGATGGAAAAATGCAATGTGAGCCGCGTAGAATATGCAGGCTCAGGCACATATATAGAAGCAGAGCTTGACCCGGCCGATTACAACAGACTCACAGATTACTTCGTTGAAGACTTTGAAAGCGTAGAATAATTAGTATGGTAAATTACAAAACAGTAGCCGAAGAAGCGTCTGCCGAGCAGACCATAGAAAAATCAAGATTCATAGGATATATAAAATCTGTAGAAAGCAGAGAAGAGGCCGAGGCGTTTATAAAAGAAATAAGAGCCATGCATAAAAGCGCGACACATAACGTCCCTGCATATGTAATAGGAGAAAAATTGCAGCTTCAGTGGGCGAGCGATGACGGAGAGCCTTCAGGCACCTCAGGAGCCCCTATGCTGCATCTTCTGGTGGGAGAGGGCATAACTAATGTAGTTATCGTAGTAACGCGTTATTTCGGCGGAATAAAGCTCGGAACAGGCGGCCTGGTGCGCGCATATACAGGCACAGCGCGCCTGGCTCTCGAAGCAGCCGGGATATGCGAAGTACGCGAATTTGACATGATAAGCTTCAGTCTTGACTACAGCTATTACGGCAAGCTTCAGAACATGGAGCAGAGCGGACTTTTCAAAATAACCGACGCAGCATTTGAAGAAGCTGTAAAGCTGACGATCCAGTCAGAACCTTCGTCTACAGACAGCATCCTGCAGGCTCTGTCAGAGATGACAGGCGGCGTATGCAGCGGAGATAAGATAAGCATCGAAAAAAAATTAGGAAAAATCAAAATTTGATATTGACACAAGCACTTGGTTGTTGTAATATATAAAAGCTGACGCACGAAAGTGTTGAAAAACAAAAAGTTGCTAAAGCAATCGTAATACAAGTAAAACGTACGATTTAAAAAACAAAATAAAACACTTGACATACTGATTTAAAAGTGTTAATATAATCAAGTGCTTAAGATGCTGGCGTGGCTCAACGGTAGAGCAGCTGATTTGTAATCAGCAGGTTGGGAGT
>CAVGTL010000282.1:1062-2044 GCA_963632005.1 Succinivibrio sp. | reverse complement strand
ACGGGCGTGCCGAGACACTGTCGAGATGGTCTGTCGAACAGCTGAAGCTGCTGCGTGAAAGCGGCCTTGACCGTATTCATACCGGATTTGAGAGCGGGTCTGATAAAGTCCTTGAGCTCATAAACAAGGGCCTGACGCAGAAACAGGAGATAGAGGGCGGTCTTAAGGTAAAGGAAGCCGGAATGGAGCTTTCCGTATACTTTATGCCGGGCATAGGCGGAGTTGAGTTTTCCGGGGAAAACGCCTCAGAAACAGCAAAGGTCGTGAATGAAATATCACCTGATTTCGTCCGCCTGCGGACCTTCGTACTCAAGACTGATTCTGAAATGTACGAGATGCTTCAGAAAGGCGAGTTTACAGAATGTAGCGATATAATGAAGCTTGCTGAGATACGAAGCCTGATAGCCGAAATAACAGCGCCTGACGTTAATATAGTCAGCGACCATATAGTAAACCTCATAGGCAATATGAACGGACGAATAGGCTCCGACAAGGAGCGCCTGCTCGCGCAGGCCGACAGAGTGCTTGAGCTTCCTGAAGCAGAACAGCGTCTGTACCAGCTGACACGCAGACACGGTATCATAGAAGACCTTCCGCAGCTTGCTGCGCTGCCGCCGCAGAGACGGGAGCATCTGCAGCAGATATGTGATTCATATAAGGATGAGTCATCATGGGAAGAGCATCTCAACAGCATACTTCGACAGTATGTTTAGTGCGTTATCTTTGCATTGCTGATATTCATGGCATGCAGTAATGTAAAATTAAAATATATAATTTTTGAATAATATTTCAGACATGGGACTGCCGCAAAGCGCGGCAGTCCTTTTGTATGTGCGAAAATGCATACTCCGTGTATTTAAAATGAAAAGTCATACATGCTCCCGTCCGTTCATATAGATATACAGGGTAAATGTAAATGTTCCATGAGGAGGTTGACATATGAACGAAAATTATTTTGACGCGGCGGAGCACGATAATGAAC
>CAVGTL010000282.1:0-1052 GCA_963632005.1 Succinivibrio sp. | reverse complement strand
CTATGATACCTGCCGGAGGGAGCATTGTTCCCGACAGCAGTGTTGTTTCTGACAATAACGGTGATGAGGATGTTCAGCGCGAGGAAATCGAAAGTGGGGAGCCTTTAAACAGTGAGCCCGGCGCAGCAGAAGAAATACCTGCAGTTATAAGACCTGCTGCACCTGAAAATATGCTTTCAGGGATGAGAGCAAAGGAAGTGACGGC
Source organism: Succinivibrio sp. (assembly GCA_963632005.1). GTDB lineage: Bacteria > Bacillota > Clostridia > Peptostreptococcales > Anaerovoracaceae > CAKQOE01. The sequence goes on along the minus strand of CAVGTL010000282.1, from coordinate 847 downwards.
AGAAAGGCATGCAGAAAAAATTGAAAGGTCGGAAAAAAACAGCAGAAATGATAAAGCCGAAAAAACAGAAAAAAGGGAAGACAAAGAAAACGCAGTAAAGCTGATACCGGCAACAGATGACCTGAAAAGCGCCCGCATACGTCTGAGCGGAGCATGGCCTGTAGAGCTGCCTGAGATGAGCATCGAAGAGGACATACTCGTTCCAGATACACGCCCCGACCTCGAAAAGATACTGAGCGTAACGGCGATTCCGGAGATAAACAAGCATGAGTCATATGCAGGGCAGAACGGTAAAAATATGCTGAAAATAAACGGCAGCTTCGATATATCTGTATTGTATCTGCCGGCCGGCAGCGGAACGGGAGTCGTAGCCATAGACACGAAAATACCGTTCAGACGTGAATTTGAGATATCTGAACAGCTCTCACCGCAGGCAGAGATAAAAGTCAGCGGTACTGCGCCCGAAGCAAAGGTGATAAACGAAAGAAAGATACGTATATCAGTCGGCGCTGCATTTGGCGCATGGGAATACGGCGAAACTGAAATGGAGCTCCTTGAGGGTGTCAGAGATGATTCCCTGCTGCTTAAAAAAGAACGTGTGCGATTTACGGATATGGCGCAGCGCCGTACAGACACGACCGATATACATGAAAAAATACGCCTTAAGGAAAGCTATCCGACACCGGCGAGGATATTGCGTCATGAATTAAACGTAGTAGAGAATCATCGTCAGATATCAAAAGGGAAGGCAGTGATCGAAGCGAGCCTTTACTACAGCATACTTTATATGCCTGAAGTACAACAGGCGGCTGACGGCGCGGAAGAAGAGCCTATTCCGGTATATATC
>CAVGTL010000281.1:1342-2078 GCA_963632005.1 Succinivibrio sp. | reverse complement strand
GTCTCGTGGGATATATGGTAAAGTCTTCAATAGAAAACTCTGCTAATCTCGGAGACATAACTGTTACGAGCAATTCATCAGGCCAGGGCAAGGTCGGCGGTATAGTCGGAACATTAACAGGAAATATCACTTCAAACGGAGCCAAGCCTGCAAGCTGGGCTGCCGACAAGTCGATATACAACAGCTATAACTCAGGAAACATTAAGATAGTTACAGCTAACGAATCATCAACGAAAGCATTCAATATCGGCGGTATAGCAGCGGAAATAACTACAGCAGCTGTAGTAAACTCTGCAAATACAGGTGATATAACATCAGTCGGATATAACGGCGTTTCAGGCCCTCACAATATCGGAGGCATAGCGTACTCTTTATCAAACGGTACGTCAGGCGCCGTAGTTGCAAGGAACTGCGCGTCATTCGGCGATATCAAGGCTGATACATCAAACGTAAATATTTTCACAGGTATAGCAGTTGTTCCTGATAAATCATACTCAAAGGGTACTGAGGTCATTTATATTTATGCTCCTGATACTTACGGTATCGATAAGGTATTCGGCATAACTACAAAGACAGCAAGCTATACTCCGACTCAGACGGGCATCGGCTATATTGACAGCGAAACAGGCAATATAACGAACATATCGATATTCAACAGCGTTGTAACAGAAACATCTGCTTCTGAATACGTAAGAACAGAGGGCGTAAGAAAGGCATTAAACGGCGAAGGCAAGAC
>CAVGTL010000281.1:0-1302 GCA_963632005.1 Succinivibrio sp. | reverse complement strand
TGCTTACTATGCGCTCAACGCATGGACGGGAATGAACACAACAGACAGCGAACCTTACAACAGCTGGACAGCAGTTGAAGGCAAGCCGGGTGTTTACATCCCTGCAGGCGAAGCAAAGACATCACCGTTCGCATCAGACACCGCAGCTGTTAAGGTAGAGATAAACGGTGACGCATATAAAGATAAGACATTTGAACCGGGCACAGAGCTGCCGGAAATGACAGCAGTACTCACAGGCGCTGCTGAAGGCACGACTTACACTTACAGCTGGTACAAGTCAAAGGCAGCAAACGGAAGCGACAAGGTACTCATCGCTGACGCTGCAAACAGCCTGACATACACGCCGAAAACTGACTCAGGCAAATACTACTACAGCGTAGAAGCTGCAGCAGTAAACGGTGAGTACTTCAAGGCTGTATCAAGTAACTATGTAGGAGTAACTACAAAGTCAGACACCTGGATAGGCGAACCTGCATCGATAAATGAGCTTACAGGTCTCGGAACAGCGGCTGACCCGTACATAATCGATACACCTGAAAAGCTGGCGCTTATTTCAAGCGAATACGACACAACAGGCACATATTACAGTACAGCGCCGACAATAAACGGTCAGAAGGGTACAGCATTCAAGACTGCGTACTTCAAGGTAACTAAGGACCTCGACATGGGCGGCACATATGCATTTAAGTGCATAGGCTCAAGCTCAAAGACATTCCAGGGTCACTTATACGGAGAAAGAGAAGACGGCTCTGCAGCTGTAATAAAGAATCTCTACATGAATGCTCCTGTAACAAGCTCAAGCTACGCAGGATTATTCGCAAGCATATCCGCAGGCGGTTCAGTTGAAAATATTACATTTGAAAATGTAAAGCTTGAAATAACTTCTTCAAGCACTATGAACATGGGTGTCGTTGCAGGTCAGATAGCAGGAAGCTCATCAGCTCAGTCAGTGATACGCAACGTAACTGTATCAGGTGAGGTAAAGGCTGTTGCTTCAGGCTCAGGTACGATATCTATGGGCGCGATAGCAGGTAATGCGCAGAACTACGTTCTCATAGAAAACTGCGTAAACAACGCAGCTGTAACAGCAGAAAGCACTTACAGCAGCGCAGCGACTGTTATTACCGGCGGTATAACAGGCAAGATATCAAGCAGCATAAAGAACTGCGTAAACAACGGTACCGTAAACGGTATGGACCAGAATATGTCGACATCATCGTCATATGTATGCGGAACAGGCGGTATAGCAGGATATGCAAATAAGGCTACAAGCAATATAAGCATAACAGGCTGCAAGAATAC
>CAVGTL010000280.1:0-2083 GCA_963632005.1 Succinivibrio sp. | reverse complement strand
CCGCGCGTTCCGCTTCGGACAAGTTTTTGAATTTGCGGCTGCTGCTCACTTCGCTGGAAGCATCACCATTCTGCTCCGAGCTCCGCTTATCCGTATATTCGCCTGCTTTATATGGCGTCTTTCTAATCTAAATACATTTCTATCTTAATCTGCATTTTTTAATGCAAACGCCGTCATTATTTTATTTCTACATCTACATGGAATTTTTCTTTTATCTGCTCTGCTACCATTTCGGCTTTGTCCTGTTCTTTTGCTAACGGAACGCCTTTTTGTTTGGCGAGGCGGAGCGTCAGGTGGGTGCCGTGGTATTCTTCCATTTTCTTTTCCAGGATCTCACGGCCTTTTTCTTTTATGATCCTTGCGGTCATGTCGTCCTGGACGGCTACGTAGAAGTTTTTGTCGTCCATGCCGACGAGTTTTGCTCTGTTTTCTATTCTTATGAGCATCGGTTTTTCGCCTACTGCTTTTTTTACTACTGTGTTCCACAGGTCTGCGGCTTCTGGGGTGATCCCCGGTACAGTATTGCCCGACGGATGCGGTGTTTGTGATGCCGCGCTTTCTGCCGGGACGGTATTCATAGCGCCGCTTGCAGCACTTGGATGGTAATTGTGATCAGGTTCAGGCGGCATCATACTGCTGCCGTTGCCTGCTTCGCTGTCTATAAGGCTTTGCAGATAGCGCTCTTCGTCTGACATTTCATTGTCCTGCGGGGCCTGCTGTGCGGCCGCCTCATTATTTGCGGCAGTTGCTGTACCTGCAGAAGCAGCCGGAGCTGCGCCGTCATACTTGAACACAGTTTCCTTAAGCGCCTCCTGACCGACGCCGAGACGCACTATGCACATCTCAAGCATAACGCGCGGCTGCGCCGACCAGCGCGATTCTGAAATAGTCTTTGTAAGCTCTGTTATGCCGCGGTTCAAAAGGTCTGTAGATATCTCGGCGCTCTGCTTCCTGACTCTTTCGACGTTCTCGAGCGACATATTGAGCGCGCTCTCAGGGTCCTGTATATATTTCGCCATAAGCAGATTCCTGAAATGCGCGAGCCATTCCTTCATGAACTGCTTCACGTCACGCCCCGAATTTATCGCCGAATCGAGCAGCAGCAGCGCAGACGACATATCGGCCTTCATTACATAATCAGTCAGCTCTATCATGACCTCCTCGCCCGCCGTGCCAAGCATCTCAGCCACATCATCGCGAGTTATCCGTTTCTCACCGGTAGATATGCACTGCTCAAGTATGCTCAGACTGTCGCGCACCGACCCGTCAGCGTTCACAGCTATGAGCGCAAGCGCCGCTTCGTCAGCCTCAAGCCCGCGCGCCTCGCATATCATCCTCATATTGTCAGCTATGGTCTTTTCTGACACGCGCCTGAAATCAAGCCTCATGCAGCGCGAAAGTATAGTAGCCGGGAGCTTCTGCGGCTCAGTAGTCGCAAGTATGAAAACTACATTTTCCGGCGGTTCCTCAAGCGTCTTGAGCAGAGCGTTGAACGCGCCCGACGACAGCATGTGAACTTCGTCTATTATATATACCTTGTTTCTGCCGACAGCAGGAGGGTACTTAACGCTCTCCCTGAGCTCGCGTATATTGTCAACGCCGTTGTTTGAAGCGGCGTCTATCTCTATGACGTCCATAAAGCTGCCTTCTTTTATAGCCCGGCAGCTCGCGCACTCGCAGCACGGTCTCGCCGCGCGGTCCTCAGCCTCACAGTTGAGTGCCTTCGCAAGTATGCGCGCCGTAGTCGTTTTGCCCGTCCCGCGCGTCCCGCAGAACAGATACGCATGCCCCGTCCTCCCGGACGCTATCTGGCTCTTTAATATTCGTACTATATGATCCTGCCCGACGAGCCGATCAAAGCTGTCCGGGCGAAAATCCCTGTATATTGCTGTGTACATGTGTTATTCTCCGTAAATTACAGCATAAAAAAAACAACCGCCCTTTGAAAGCTTTACCGACATGAAAGAGGCTGATCTGCGGCACATAAGAGGTCCCGCTTATCGCTGCTTCCTTCCGGACCTGACGAGGTTCACAGGTTCTTATTGCGCAGGACCCCAGACATACGGTAAAGCCATCAAAAGGC
>CAVGTL010000279.1:0-2113 GCA_963632005.1 Succinivibrio sp. | reverse complement strand
ATAGAAGTAGAATGACTGGATTGCTTCCTGGAATGTTCTTGCAGGATATCTCGGAACTCTGTGGCATGTTTCAGCTATCTTTAACAGCTCAGCCTTTCTCTCAGCATCCTTTTCTTCAGCTGCAAGCCTCTCAGCCTCATCACCGTAACGGTCTGCCATTATGCATATGCCTTCTGCCGATATCAGTAATGCCTGCAGGTAATTATCCTTGTCTATAGCCCCCGGATCTGTAAGGTCGAGCGCCTCGCGCTCAGCTCTTATCGTGTCCATTATACTTTCGATACCTTCATTTATGATCTGCGTATATCCCGCAGTCGTTTCGCCCCAGCCCCTTACAGCCTTCTTGTCAATATATACCTGTCCTGCATCTCTTAAAGCTCTGCAATCATCAGGGATCTGTTTCAGCCATGCTTCGTATGTAGAACGTCCTTCCCAGAAAGGCTTTACCACATCGAGGAACATCTGTCTGTCTTCAGGTCTTAGATAGAACGGATCATATTTTCTTTCGTTGATAGTATCGAGCTCCTTGTCGAGAATAGACCAACATGTATCTGCGCTGAGTATGCCTCCGCGCATCTTGCTGCCGGCGCAGCCTACGATCAGTTCCTTGTCCCAGATCGTAATAGTCTTTTCCATGCACTGCTTACGGAATGACTTTGCCTTCTGGATAGCCAGAGGCTCTCCTGCCGTTTCAATAAAGCTTTCAGTTAGGATCCTTGCGTTTTCAAGATCCATTTCAGGATCAGTATTTACTACTCTTTCCTTCATAAACTGAATCCTTGCATGCTGTTTTTCATTCATACTACACATAACCTCCTTGATCATATTGTTAAAAACTTGTTGTATTTCTTTGTTTGACAACATTATACTGTTCCAAACATTTCGTTACTATATATACAACATCAGCATTTATGAAAATATGCACAGAAAAAATATTTCAGAAATATGAAAATCTACACAGAAAATTTTTTCAAGAATATAAATATATACACAAAAAGCCGTGTATAGCTTAAAGTTCTCAGCTATACACGGCTTTACCATGATACGATATCTGTATTGTTTTTAGTTAGAATATTTTGTTTCTGTAATCTTTAGGCGTCATTCCGTTTTTATTTTTAAACGCCTGGATAAAATAACTGGTATCATTAAATCCCACTCTGTAAGCAATATCAGTAACAGGAAGATCTGTGTTTCTCAACAGCTCCATACTTGCAGTTACACGGTACGATACAAGATAATGCACAGGACTCTCACGCACCATGTCCTTAAAGCATCTCCGGCACTCCTCCGTACTTACATTTGCGGCATCTGCGATTTCCTTTAACGTAACAGGCTCACTGTAATGCTCCGTTATAAATCTTACCATACAGCGCAGTCTTTCCTGACGTCTTATATACGTCTTTGACGGCTTTCGTATCGATAAAGCCGCGCCTCTCAACATTTTAAGCCATATATTTACCAGCCTTACCGACACTTCATACTCATACGCCACAATATTTTTCCTGTTAATAAAAATATCTTTAAGTATTTTTAATTCTGTAAGAACTTCATCGCTCCATTCAATGCCTTTATGCAATATGAGAGCCGATAAAGCGTAATTTGTTACATACGGAACCACATAGCTCTGCTCCATACGACTTCCCGCAAAAAATCCGAGCAGCTTTTCGGGAAACATAAAACCTACGTATTCTCCGTCATCAGACATAGCGCTAGTCATGTGAATTACTCCGCTGCTTACGAATGCAGCCTCGCCCTCCTCAAGAGTATGCTGTTTTCCGTCTATCTGTATCGTAACATTTCCTTTTGTCACATAAGTAAACTGTATCTCATCATGCCAGTGAATGTCATGAAAACCGCGTCCCTTCGGAAATATATCTGTTTTAGTTATAATATGCATGCTCACAGGAAATGTATTGTCAACATAATTTGGTGTCTCACGCAATTTTACATTCTCTGCTGTATCGCCGCTCATATCATTCTCCATTTAAATACTCTGAACAAATATGTTATTTAACGGGCGCGCCGGGCGCGCAATATTTACTTACTACTTTTCTTTTCCTACTTCTTCTCCCCACGAAGCCCCGCAACAACGCTAGTGACCGCTTCTATTATC
>CAVGTL010000278.1:0-2135 GCA_963632005.1 Succinivibrio sp. | reverse complement strand
ATTTTTATCAGGAAATGCTGTGTGTAAATACAGAAAATATTCCTGAATATTTAAAAGATATTATCTGGATAGATGATGATTTCATGTCAGATAAAGATATTCCGTTTGATTTCGATGCATTTGAACTGATTGACAGCAAAGTCAGTTATCTGAATCCAAGGCATTTTTCAGTATCGCAGCTGATGAATGTTTTAAAGGATTCGAAGAAGCAGTAGAAGAAAATAACTGAAATAAAATGACAGCGCTAAAATAGGTCACTTAAATCAACAGGTGGTGTTACAGATATGAAGATAAATCAACAGGAACAGATAAAAGCGTTTTTAATTGAAGGTTTCGGGGATGAACGCGGCAGCGAGTTGTTTGATACGCAGGCGGAAATTCTTGATAAGATAATTAAAAATACAAAGAACAAATCAAAAAATCAGATGAAAACTCTTATTCAGACGATACTGCCGCGTATAGCGCTGTATAAGAGCCTGTCGGAAAGCGGACTTTCGGAAGAAAAAGTGTATGAATGCATGAGAAAATATATGCTCGATATCGTAGCGGCAGAGAAGCATGCGTCTACAGCTAAAATGGAGTTCGTTCCGGGATTTTATGCGATCTACAGCAAGGTGTTCCTTAAAGTAATGCGGACGAGCGACCTGTGGGAAAGTGTGCAATATCACGATAAGGACCATTTCGGCGCGGATATCAGAAAGTGCCTCTGGCACACGGCTTGCATGGAAAACGGCTGCCCGGAGCTGTGCCGACTGTTTTGCGATGTTGATGACGTTACGTACGGCGGGCTCAGAAAAATGGGATTTAAACGCACAAAGACGCTGGGGTACGGCGGAGACTGCTGCGATTTTCGTTTTTTCAGAAAATAATATCAAGCAATGATATTAAGCAGTTGGAGCTGCATAAAATGCGCGCCGGGCGCGCCCGCTTTTGGGTCGTATTGGAATATTAGAATATTGGAATCAATGAAATCGGAATTATTTAAGTATGATCGGAGAAGAAAAAATGAAGAAAATATTATATTTGACTGATTTATATTACGAGGCAAAGGGCAGAAAATATTACGAGGAAGATATTTACATTACAGGAAGATTAAAAGACCACTTTGACGTTGTATTATGCAATCCGAGAAATTCTGAAAGCTTTGAAAAGGATGTCGACCTGGTCGTATTCAGAAATACGGGCAGCGTGATCGGGTATAAGGATGTTTACGAGGCGTTCGTAAACAGAGTGAAGGCAGACAATATTAAAACATTTAACGAGTTTACAGGAAAGGCGGATATGCGCGGAAAGCAGTATCTCGTGGACCTTACGCTTGAAAATTACCCGGTTACTCCGACGATCGACACGATAGAGAACCTGTCATTACTGCCTGAAAGCGAAAAATATGTCATAAAACCAAAGGACGGCGCTGACTCGATAGGCCTTGAGTTTCTGTCAAAGGATGAGCTGATGAAAAGGGACATAAGAGACGGAAGGACGCTGATCCAGCCCGCGATAGACTTTAAATATGAAGTTTCGTTCTATTTTATAAACGACAAGCTCGAGTACGCATTATACGCGCCGGACAAGAAAAAGAGATGGGCGCTTGAAAAATACGAATTCAATGATGAAGATGTAAAGTTTGCCGAAAGCTTCATAAAGTGGAACGATATAAAAAACGGCATCCAGCGTGTGGATGCGTGCAGGACGCAGAGCGGGGAATTATTACTGGTAGAGCTGGAAGACCTGAATCCGTATCTGTCAGTTCTGGAATTGGACGATCATACGAGGGAGCAGTTTATCAATGACCTGATAGATGCGTTTAATAATATTTTATAGACTGGCTGCCGTCACCGGCAGTGCAGGCAAAGTAAATAATATTATTTTAAAAATCAATGATATAAAAAATATTGACAAATAAGGTCAATGTGTATATCATATGTATAAATTGTATACAGAGCTTGTCTCGGCATAAATGAAGGCTATAGATTTTACTGTTTCTGAACACAACAGTGCGTCTGTAGCCTTTATTTTTTATCAATTAAAATGAAGCAAAAAATAATAAGTTACAGCAAAGGCGCTGACAGGGAGCATATACGTAAGCGCTTAAAAACAGGGTGCCTTTCATCCACATTCGTAATATGAGATAATCA
>CAVGTL010000277.1:1513-2140 GCA_963632005.1 Succinivibrio sp. | reverse complement strand
GTCTGTATATATATGCTGCAAAGTCAGGAAGTGAAAACAGCGTGCTGATACCTGCAACATATCTCGACAGGACGCAGGCAGGCAAGGTAACGATAAAGAAGGAATACTTTGATTCTGAGACATGCGCACTCAAGGAAGCAGGAAAGTACACACTTGAATTTACAAATAACAGCTTTACTCCTGTAAGTCAGAAAGTGGAAATAACAATAACAGACGCAGGAGCGACGGTCCCGCCGTCAGACGGTGGAACATCATTCACTGATGTAAGCGCAGGCGCATGGTATGCTGACGCAGTAAAATATGCTGTAGACAACGGCCTCTTCAGCGGAACGTCAGCGACTACGTTCAGCCCTTCAAAGAGCATGACGAGAGGAATGCTCGTTACAGTTCTCTGGCGTATGGAGGGAACGCCTGAACCGGCGTCGCAGGCAGGATTTAAAGACGTGGCATCAGGAGCTTATTACGACAAGGCTGTATCATGGGCTGCAGCAAACGGCATAGTAAGCGGACTTTCTGCCGATTCCTTTGGACCGGGCAGAGATATAACTCGTGAGCAGCTCGCAGCAATACTTATGAGATATGCACAGTACAAGGGCGCTGACGTTACGCCGTCAGGCGATATAAGCG
>CAVGTL010000277.1:956-1503 GCA_963632005.1 Succinivibrio sp. | reverse complement strand
AATGAAAAAGAAACTCATAGCGGTTCTGACTGCCGCTGCATTGGCTGTGACAACGTTTGCGATGCCTGCAGCTGTATCGGCAAAGACTCACCCGGACGGACAGGTAGTAGGCACTACGCTGTTTTACGTTAAGAACAGCAGCGGAGAAAGAGTGCTCGTATCACAGATACCTATAGAGACGCTCGATGCTGATATGAAGGCCGGAAAGATAGACAGTACACTTCATAACTATTCAATACTTGACAGATATGTAACTACAGTACATCAGGAGGCTCAGGGCTTTACTGCAGGAGAGTATGTAAAGTACGCCCAGAGCAAATCAACAGATGCCGATGTAAGGGCAGCAGCACTGTCATTTGAAGGAAAAGACAAGATGGCATTCTGGGAGATGGATGATGTTGACTATGACGAGTCAGATACGTATACATACGACCAGCTTTACGGCGTTCAGCGCTATAACTTCCCAATGCTTTACAAATACTGGAATTACAGAACTCAGGATTATTACGATCCTGACGGGAAGATGACGCGCGATCAGGTAATTCAG
>CAVGTL010000277.1:0-946 GCA_963632005.1 Succinivibrio sp. | reverse complement strand
GTCATACAGTACATCTGGGAAAATCGTCAGCCTGAAACATTTATACTTGCCGTAAAGAGCTATTCTCAGCGCTATATGGCAACTGATGAAAAGTACGGTGAAAACGATTATTCAATGGAGAGCTACTGGCAGAGCAGCGGACTGCTCGACAGCGAACGCGCCATCAGAATGATGGTCGGAATGACTGAGGAAGAGCTCAAAAATGCGACTCCGACAGCGAGCAACACACGTTACTGGGTACAGAGCACGATGCTGGATATGCAGAATGCTCCGACGATAAAGTCAAAGGGTGTTGTAGCGGCTCCGACTGCTGTGATGACTGATGATGATAATTATTACTACATAAAGCTTTCGTGCGCGACAGACGGAGCGACTGTATATTACAACAACAACTATAAAAATCCAAGCTATATGCCTTCGATGGACTACGACGGCGAGGCGATAAAAATAGAAAAGTCGCTCTTCCCGGACGGCAAGGTAACTCTGACAGTCCACGCAGTAAAGGACGGCTATACGGATAAGGGCGTTCAGACGCTCACTCTTACGTCATCGGGAAAGGGCGCGCCTGCGAATGACTCAGGAAACAATAACGCCGGAAACAGCGCAGGCTGGAGCGATGTAGCATCCAATGCGTGGTATAACAGCGCCGTTTCATACGTTACAGATAAAAAGCTTTTCGACAGCTACGGTAAGGCAACAGGCGGCGCTGACAGCAATACCTTCGGACCTTCTAAGCCTATGACTCGCCAGATGCTCGTTACAGCGCTTTATCGCATGGCAGGCAGTCCGTCGGTATCAGGTACGATACCGTTTACTGATGTAACGTCAGGAGCGGCTTACAGAAACGCTGTCGTATGGGCTTATACAAACAACATCGTAAACGGCACGTCAGCGACTGCGTTCAGCCCTGACCGCTCGGTAACTCGTGAGCAGATAACGGCGCTCT
>CAVGTL010000276.1:0-2214 GCA_963632005.1 Succinivibrio sp. | reverse complement strand
ATCCTCCTCTCTCAGCGTCCTGAGCATGCTGTATATCCTGAAACACGCAGGGTCGGTAAAAACAGACTCGTATTCATTTATTTCATCTATGTATTCCGAATTAACGGTAATAAGCTTTATAAAATTTTTCTGCAGCATCAGATTTCCGGCGTTATCACCCGGCGCAGACCCGGCCTGCACATTTCCTTCATTATTATAAGGACTCGAATAAGACCCCGCGCGTTCAGGCCCCGACCTGTTCTGTCCAAATGAACCATTCTGCCCGAATGCGTTCTTCGAACGGCCTTCACCTTGTGTCCGCCCGGCGGACTCGTTGGTTTCGCGCCTTATTGCACTCTCGGATATTCCGGTATCCGATGCAAGCTTCTTTATATAAACATCGGCCTCTACAGGGCTCAGCGTCGAAAGGACTTCATTTTTTACATCCTTTATAAAGTCTATCGCCCCTTCCGGTGAACGAAGATCGTGCCGCTGCTTTACGACAGATATCCTGTAATCGGCATACGGAAGCGCCTCATCAACGAGCTTCATGAAAGCAAGCTTACCGTGCTTCTTTATGAACTCGTCAGGATCCTTACCGTCTGATATATGGAGCACCTTCGCTTTTATTCCTTCCTTATGAAGCAGCTCTATACCGCGCAGCGCGGCCTTCTGACCTGCAGCATCCGCATCATACGAAAGTACGACATTTTCAGTATAACGCTTCAGCAGCTTGCACTGGTTCTCTGTAAGCGCCGTTCCGAGCGAAGCGGCGACATTTGTCACGCCGTTCTTGTAGAGCGACACAAGATCCATGTAGCCCTCGACCATTATCGCGCAGTTATTGTTATTTATGTCCTGTCTGGTAAGATTTAAACCATACAGGTTGTTCTTTTTTGAAAAAACATCTGATTCCGGAGAATTGAGATATTTAGGTCCGCGGTCTCCGAGGTCTCTGCCCCCGAAGCCTATGACCTTTCCTCTCGTATTGAATATAGGGAATATCACCCTGTTCCTGAACTTGTCGTAATATCTGTCCTTCTCTTTATTGTGAGAAGCAAGACCCGCCTCGACCATAAGCTTTTGCGAATAGCCTGCGGCAGACAGATGTCTGACCAGCGAATCCCATGAATCCTCTGCATAGCCTATGCCGAACTTCGTTATAGTCTTTGGGTCAAGACCTCTGCGCTTCATGTATTCAAGTCCTGGATTCGCCCTTCCGGTCATGTTTTTAAAGAAGAACCTGGCAGCCTCGCGGTTCAGCTCATAGATCTCGTTCTTTCGCGATTCATTCCTGAATCCGTACTTGTCCATGTCTATGCCGTATTGCTCTGCCAGCTTGGAAACTGCCGTGCGGAAGTCGATATTTTCAGCCTTCATCACAAAGCTTATAACATCGCCCGCTGCCCCGCAGCCGTAGCAGTTAAAAAACTGTTTTGATTCATATACAGCAAAAGAAGGTGTCTTTTCATTGTGAAACGGACACAGCCCTTTATAAATGCTGCCCGCGCGCTTCAGCGTCACATAGCGTCCTATGACATCAACAATATCGCACCTGCTTTTTATCTCATCTACAATACTACTATTCAAAAGGACCCCCTTACCTGTCTATTAGATATTCGACGCCATAAAAGAAATTCCCCTGAAAATTTTTAAATTTTTTTCATTTTTCCGTATTTTTTTATACGAATTCATTATATAATAAAATTTACGCCGGTATCATCGTTTGACACCGGCGTTTTATATTAAATATACTTTTTCATAAATTCAGGACGTCCACCCAGGTGCCTGCTAATATACGTAACGCTCCGTGTACAGGGAATTTCAACTACGCTTATCCGTATATTCTCCGGCAGTATATAGCGTCTTTTTGTATTAAAAAATGCTACAATAAAGTACAACTCTTAAAGATAATTTTATCACCGGCAAGCCTATAAATAAACCTTTCAAATATTAATATTATATTAAGAATTTGTACCGTCCGCATAGCAGCAAAGGTTCAGGCTCCTGGTGTCAGCTACCACCTTATGGATATCTCGCCGGATGACAGTGTCTGGAGCTTTCCGTCGGACATGCGTATTATCAGTCCGCCCTGGTCGTCTATATCTACTGTATGTGCTTCCCAGCGTTCATTTCCGCGTATGCAGACTACGTCCTTGTCGAGCATTATCGCATGCTCTCTGTAGTAATCGAGGAATGACTTGTCATCAAGGTCATCACACAGGCGCAGGACTT
>CAVGTL010000275.1:0-2221 GCA_963632005.1 Succinivibrio sp. | reverse complement strand
GCGTATGAGCCTTCAGGAGAAGTCCACGGCAAGGATACAAACACTATCATAAGTGGAATCATGAAGGCTTCTGACAGGCCGATAGAAATTAAAGAATTATTTAATACATTTTACGATTTCGTAAGTGCAGGGGATACGGATAATGCTGAACTGACATTAAATGAACTTAAAAGCTTAATAGGTGAAGACGATCCTGAAATAGCAGGGTGCAATGTTAAGCTGAAATGTTGATACGTGAACAGGGTCATTTGTGCGCATATTGCATGCGCAGGATACCGGATGAACGTATATCTGACTGTGATAATGATCTGAGCAGCGTCTATATAGAGCATTGGCAGGCAATAAGCGCAGATGAGAGTAATGGAGATAACAAGAGCCTTGATTATGGCAACATGCTTGCAGTATGTTCAGGAAATGAGAAAGCGCCGGGAGCGACCGGCAGACATAAACGACGTCATTTTACATGTGATAAAAAACGCGGAAATGCTGAGCTTAAAATAAATCCGCTTAAACTATCAACACTTCAGACATTGTATTATACAGAGGATGGGAGAATAAAATCTGATGATGATGTAATAAACAATGATATTGATATCAAGCTGAATCTTAATTGTGAAACATAAGCAGTCACGCTCCCGCAGAACAGGAAAGCTGTTCTTAATATGATACAATCAGAAGTGATGGAAAATATAGAGCACGGCGCTGATCCGTTTCAGACTTGCAAGGAGCAGTTACATATATGGGAAAATGAAACAGATCCCAAGACACCGTATATAGGGATCGCTTTATGGTGGCTTAATGACATGCTTAAGAATTTAAGCATGTGATAAATTCTGCGTCAGATAGCGCAGGATGAATAATAAAATGAAGAATAAATGTTTTTTATGAATAAAACTGGAATAAGATCGCAGCTTATAGACCAGATAATAAAGTTGGCAGTTAAATATGATATTGGTAAAGTAATATTGTTTGGCTCACGTGCAAGAGGCGATTTTAAACGGACGAGTGATATAGATATAGCTGTTGTCGGTGGCGATATACTGCGTTTCACTATTGACTTGGAGGAAGAGACTGATACGCTGCTTGAATATGATGTCGTGGATATGACAGACACAATACAGGAAGATCTGCGTGTATCCATAGAAAAAGAAGGGAAAATCATATATGAAAAAATATGAAAATTTCTGCTCTGCACTCATAAATATGAGGGACATATACAAATATAATGAACCATATGATAACGTAGTACTTACCGGTCTTGTAGGGCTTTATGAAATATGCTTTGAGCAGTCGTGGAAGATGATGAAAGAAATACTTGAAGATCATGGTTATGAAGAAAGTGCAACAGGCTCTCCAAAGACTATACTTAAAACTGCGTATAAGGCAGGAATGATAAAGGATGAAGAACTCTGGCTAAGAGCGCTGCGGGCGCGCAATAACGTGTCACATTCTTATAATGAAAATATTGCACTGGGTATAGTAGCGCGGGCAAAGGGTGAATTCTACAATATGTTTACAGTGCTTAAGGATGAGATAGATAAAAATTGGATATAGAGATTTGAATCGACCGAGGTAAGTAATGAATGCTTCGGTCTTTTTATTTGCGCTGTGATACAACGACAAAAAATGTCCTTGAAATCAGCCGATAAACGATCCTTTTTGTAGATATTGTTATAGGATAAATATAAAAAAATACAATAATATCAGGAGGAATCGTTTTAAAATGGATCTGGAAAAATCGGTGGAAAATGCAGCAATATACGGTTACATACGCGTGTCATCGCGCGATCAGAATGAGGACAGGCAACTAATAGCAATGCATGAGGCGGGCGTCCCGCCCGGGAATATATTTATGGACAAGCTTTCCGGTAAAAACTTCAACAGACCACAGTACAACAGCATGATAAGCATAATGAAAAAGGACGATGTGCTGTTTATAAAAAGCATAGACCGCCTCGGCCGCAACTACGCCGAGATACTTGAGCAATGGCGCGTTATAACAAAAGAAAACGGCATAGATATAGTAGTTATAGACATGCCGCTGCTCGACACACGCAGAGGCAAGGACCTGATAGGAACGTTCCTGAGCGACGTAGTCCTGCAGGTCCTTTCTTTTGTGGCAGAAAATGAAAGGATAAACATACACCAGCGTCAGGCAGAAGGCATAGCCGCAGCAAAAGCAAAAGGTGTACGTTTCGGTCGTCCGCCGCGCTCGCTTCCC
>CAVGTL010000274.1:0-2277 GCA_963632005.1 Succinivibrio sp. | reverse complement strand
GAGCGTAGCGTCGGAGCAGCATCCCATTCTGTGACCGCGGAGCGACCCGCATGCCCGAACGCCTGCAACGGCGTCCTGCGTTACATTAGAGTATGATTTTAAAAAGTGCAGCGCCGCAGCGCATCATGCACATAAAACCGTACAAATTACAAAGAAATAACAACGGGAAGGAAAGAAGTCGGTTATGAAAAAAGTTAAAGTAGGATTACTCGGTATAGGAAACGTAGCTACAGGAACTTACAAAACACTGCAGCTCAATAAGGAAAAAATAAAGGAATCTACAGGCGTTGACATAGAAATAACAAAAATTCTCAACAGACGCCCAAATGTTGACAGAGGCATAGACGTAGACCCTTCAGTATACGTGCAGGATGTAGACCTCATTTTAAATGATGACGATATCGACATCGTAGTAGAGCTTATCGGCGGCATAGAGCCTGCAACTGAATACATGGCAAGAGCGCTGAAAAACGGCAAGCACGTAGTTACTGCAAACAAGGCGGCCATCGCAGCAAACGGTCCTGAGCTTCAGAAGCTCGCACAGGAAAATAATGTAATGCTGAGATTCGAGGCAAGCGTTGCCGGCGGTATTCCTATTATAAACGCTCTGACAACTGCGCTTCTTTCCAATGAATTTGATGAGATACTCGGTATCGTCAACGGTACGACTAACTATATACTCACTCAGATGTCTGACAACGGCTCTGATTACGATGCAGTTCTCAAGGATGCACAGGAAAAGGGTTTCGCTGAGCGCGACCCGTCAGGCGACGTTGAGGGCCATGACGTAGCAAACAAGCTTTCTATACTCATATCGCTCATATTCGGCGTAAGGATAAAGCCTGAGGACATCCCGACACAGGGCATCACGGCTATAAACAAGGAAGATATAAGCTATGCAAACCAGTTCGGCTGCCGCATAAAGCTCATAGCTGCGGCAAAGAAAACTGACGGCAAGCTCGAATGCAACGTTCAGCCTGCATTCGTGCCTGTAGATCATCCGCTTGCATCTGTAAGCAACGAATTCAACGCAATATTCGTAAAGGGCAACGCTGTAGATGACGTTATGTTCTACGGAAAGGGCGCAGGTCCGCTGCCTACGGGAAGTGCAGTAATGGGCGACATAATTGAGATAGCGCGCGCTATCGACAAGGGCTCTGCATTCGACATGAGACCGCTGCTCAGATATGATGCAGACCTTGAGTTCGCAGGCGAAGGTCAGAACAAGTACTATGTAAGACTCACTGCAGCAAACGAGCCGGGCGTTCTCGGAAAGATCTCAACTATACTTGGCAGCTACGGCATAGGTATAGAGTCAATGGTCCAGAAGCCTGAAAGCAAGGAAAAGAATGAGGACAAGCTTCCGCTCATGTTCATATTCTATAAGACTGACAGGAATAATCTGGATGATGCGCTTGCAGAGCTGGAAAAAACTGACGCTGTAGAGTCTATAGATTCTGTTATCAGAGTAGAAGCATAAATAAAGGCAGAATAGTAAAACAGTACGCTGCATCCGCATAGCGATAACGGATGCAGCGTTTTTTCAGGCGGGGCCGCCGGGCGGCCGACATCACATATCCATTCGTATTATGTAAACATTCATGCAAACTTGCTCGCTTAAAATTATTCGTATTAAATAAAAGTCTTGTTGAATATTATTTCTTTTGATAAAATAGAAATATTGTTAATGAGGATTTTACAAAAATGTTACCTGCATTTTACATTCAGCTAACATATCACGGCTGTGAGCGCGCCTGGCGCGCGTACGTATTATATATCGGGTAACTCGGAATCATTTTCATTTTTTATCAGGATAATTATTCAAGACCAAAATAAAGCGAGGTAATGACAATTATGGATGTATCGCATTTTATTTCACTTCTGAGCGGCGTGGCGCTGTTCCTGTTCGGAATGTCTCTCATGGGGGACGGCCTTAAAATGGTGGCGGGCAACAGCCTTGAAATGTTATTGTACAAGCTCACGAACACACCTTTAAAGGGCGTACTGCTCGGAACCGGAGTTACGGCAGTCATACAGTCGTCTTCGGCCACATCAGTTATGGTCGTAGGTTTCGTAAACTCCGGAATGATAAAGCTCAGACAGGCTATCGGCATAGTTTTGGGCGCAATACTCGGTACAAGTATCACCGGTTGGATCATCTGTCTCTCGGGTCTCGAGGAAGGCGCCGGCTGGGTCTCACTTCTTTCTACTGCAACGCTTACGGGCATTGTTTCAGTAGCAGGTATAATCCTCAGGATGTTCTCAAAAAAGCTGCAG
>CAVGTL010000273.1:0-2278 GCA_963632005.1 Succinivibrio sp. | reverse complement strand
AGTTGCCTGTTTTTTCTTAGCATAAGCGAGGTCAGCTTTCTGGTCTTCTATCTCGACTAACTTCAGGCTTATGGAATCCATTGCAGTCTGAGTCTGGAAGGCTGTCTGTTCCTCCGTTACGATCACGTTCTTCTCCTGCCATGCGGTCAGGAGCTGCAGGTCTTTACGGTTCTGAAGTATCGTAAAAGTATAGTTCTGCGAATACATATCGTTGAATTCATCTGACTGCTGCTCAGCCTGGCTGAGACTCAGGCGCGCTGATATGCATGCTGCGCTGCTGCGCACGGCACGTGCAAATGCGTCATCATATGTTATCTCTGCGGCTTCTCCGAGTATCGATGTTGGAACAGTCTTTTCAGCCGGTGACGGCTGCTCGCCATCATTTTTTCCATCGTTATTTTTATCATTGCCTGACTGATCACTGCTCTTATCTCCTGTAGATATATCAACACGCCTATCGGATGCATCCCAGTTCACATCGCAATGCAGCGCTTCACTGACGAAACGCAGCGGTACCATGGTGCTGCCTGACTTTATATACGGCGCAGCAGCCAGAGATGACACATCTGAGTTCACTATCCCTGTACGTGACCCGATCTTGAGGAGCACAGTGTCGAAGCCTTTTTCAGCGCGTATGTCCTTCCTGGCCTGGTTCCATGTCACTTCAGCCCCCAAACGTTCAAATACGGCGCGCATCGGGACGAATGTGATATTGTTCCTTATCTCAGGCTCGACTTCAGTTTCGAGCTGCTGACCGTCTACGAATACCATTATGCTGCTCTGAGCAGCGTACGAATGTGTAACGCACCCTGCGCTCGCACCGGCGAGCATGAGCATGCAGGCAGTGCATATGAGCGCGGTGACGCGCATCAAAGTTGTTTTTATACTATTTTCCCGCATCCGTCCACCTTACTTCTTTATATGGAAATTTACACCATATCTGTCAGTACTGCCGTCACGCTGGACTTCAAAATACACGTCGAAGCTGTCAAAACTGTCAAGCTCGTTTGGCAGGCGCAGATAGCCTTCTATCTCATCGTCCTTATCCATATATTCAGTGTACCAGCGAGTATCCCAGTAGCCTGTGAGCGCGTCGTTGGCTGTATATGTCTTACCGTTTACTGTAAACTTGACAGATGATGAAACGAGGCGGAGTATGCCGTCTTCTTTGTTTTTCAGCTTTATGTAGAGCCTGTCGCCGTATTCATCGGTGAAATAGCTCTCTGCGTCAGCGCGGAAGCCTGTCACTTCATAGATCTGAGGCAGGACTTTGTAGTCTGACTTGTTCGTATCGCTCTTGCTGTCGTCGCCTGTAGTCGGCTTTTCTGTATCTATCTTTCCGTCATCTTTTTTCCCGTTGTCCTGAGTTATCGATATCTTTTTAGTGGCATCGTCCCAGTCTACCTTGCAGCCGAGCATATCGCTGACTGCTCTTACAGGCAGGTAGCTCCTGTTGTTGTATACGAGTATATGCGAATCGTCCGGGAGTGCCTTATCCTCTCCGTTTACAGATATGGAGAACGAATCGTTTATGCTGGCTGCGATCCTCTGGATCGGACCTGCTGCGAATGACTGGACGCACATGCCTGATACGAGCCCTATGATGAGGCCTGCGGCAAGGAATGTCTGTTTTTTCATATCTTAATACCTCTGTTGAATACGCCGTACGCGCCCGGCGCGTGTATGACGCTGTCTGCAAGCTGCTATGCCGCCGGGCGGCAGGAGTTCTCAACTATTTATTCATTATCTGATTATTCATTATCTGACCGACGGGTCAGTTTTTTGTTAAAAAACAGGGACGACCCATACGAGCCGTCCCTTAAGTGATGGAACAGTGCGTTCCAGTTTAAGCTTTTAACTTTGATTACTTTGTGATACCAACTGTCTGAGTTGCAGCATCCCAAGTTACAGTTGCGCCGAGAGCGTTAGCAATGAATCTTGCAGGAACATAGATCCTGTTGCCAGTGTTTACAGCTACTGTATCCATAGTGATCACACCGTTAGAAGTTGTGATAGTGTTGCTGCCCATCTTGATAGTTACTACGTTGTTAGGACCGCTGATAGTAGCAGTTCTTGTAGCCTGATCCCAAGTGATGTTTTCATCAGTTACGCCGCAAGCGTTAGCTATGTAACGGATAGGAACCATAGTTCTGTTCTTAGCGATATAAGGAGCAGCGTCCATAGTTACTTCAGTACCGTTGTTAGTGTAAGAAGTCTTGCCGATAACGAATGAAGCGTTAACCTTTACTGTGTTAGTGTCAGCTGGAGTTACGATGTT
>CAVGTL010000272.1:0-2326 GCA_963632005.1 Succinivibrio sp. | reverse complement strand
CGTTCCCCGGAGGAAAGCCGCTGCCTAAGCGCAGGAATATAGTGCTTTCGACTACTCTTGAAGCAGGCGAGGGTTATGAAGTATGCCGTGCTCCCGAAGAGCTTGACGGCATGTTGTCAGATGAAGAACGTTCAGATGCTTTTGTCATAGGCGGAGCACAGATATATGAGCTGCTGCTCCCGATGGTAGATGAAGCATATATAACTGAAATAGATGCAGAATTTGAGGCGGACACATTCATACCGGTATTTCGGGACCTGGACGGCTGGACAGCTGCATCGGCAAGCGAGCCGGTAGAGGAAAACGGCGTAAGATATGTATTTGCCGTTTACAGGAGGAATGAATAATGGCGCGCAGGAGCGACATAAGAGACAATAAAAACGACAGAAAAAATAATAACAGAGATTCAGGAAGAGAGCGCGGCAGCGCTCGCGCACCGGAAAAAGACAGGCGCGAGCGTAACACAGCTCGTGCGGCGCGCCCCGACAGAAAAGAACGCGCCGTGCAGACAGAACGCAGAGAATTCAGACAGTCTGAATTCCATACAGAAGAACTGCCTGAAGGCCTGCTGATAGGAAGAAATCCTGTAATGGAAGCACTGAAAAGCGGCCGTGGCATAACAAAGCTAATGGTACTCAAGGATGCCGAGGGTTCTGTAAAAAAAATACTGGGAATGGCGCATGATAAAAATATTCCTGTACAGACTGTTGACAGAGCAGTTCTTGACAGGGCTGCGTACGGCGGTCCTCATCAGGGCGTAGTAGCGCATGTTTCCGATTATGAATACAGCGAGGTTTCAGATATACTTGAGCTTGCAGCAGAGAAGAACGAACCTCCATTTATAATCATACTTGACGGCATAGAGGACCCGCATAACCTCGGTGCAATAATAAGAACTGCAGATGCAGCCGGAGCACACGGCGTGATAATCCCTAAGAGAAGAGCAGCGGCAGTTACTGCTACAGCAGAAAAAGCGGCTGCGGGAGCAGCATCTTATGTGCATGTGGCACGCGTAACTAATATATCACAGACTATAGAAGAACTGAAAAAAGAGGGCGTATGGATAGCCGCTGTTGACATGGACGGTGATATTTATACGAAAGCCGATTTTACAGGCCCTATAGCTATGGTGACAGGCAGCGAGGGCAGCGGTATAAGCCGCCTTGTTAAGGAAAAGTGTGATTTTTGCGTTTCCATACCTATGAAGGGCGGCGTAAATTCGCTCAATGCATCTAATGCTGCAGCGGTACTGATGTACGAGGCTGTAAGGCAGAGAGGATAGTTTTATCGGGCCGGTGACGGCCGCAGGCACGGAGGTATTCGTGCATGACAGACCTCATAAGGGGAGGCGGTAGGTATAGAAAACAATAAAGAATGCGAGCTTAAGGACGAAGAGCTTATAAGAAGATCGCGCGAAGGCGATGAGGCAGCCTCGAACGAGCTGATGACAAGATACAAGGCTGTCGTGAGAAACCGTGCTTCCTCATATTTTATGGCGGGTGCCGACCAGGAGGACCTGATACAGGAGGGTATGATAGGCGTTTTTAAGGCTATAAGGGATTACGATGAAGAAAAGGGAGCATCGTTCAGAACATTTGCAGAACTGTGCATCCAGCGCCAGATAATCTCTGCTGTAAAGGGAGCATCGAGGATGAAGCATGCTCCGCTCAACGAATCAGTATCCCTCAACAGGCCGGTCAACGATGGCGATGAAAATGCAGGAACGCTTGAAGAACTGCTTGCTGACGAGATAGAAACAAATCCTGAAAAAATGCTTGTGCTGCGCGAGGACGTGAATTATATATCACGAAATCTTGATGATATACTTTCAACGTTGGAACTGCAGGTTTGGAAAATGTATGTCAACGGGTGCTCGTATAAGGAAATAGCAGAAAAACTCGATAAAACAAGCAAGGGTGTGGACAGCGCGATACAGCGCGCAAAAAAGAAGCTGGCAGAGATAATAGATGCTTAAGAAATTCTGTTGACATAAAATCATAAAATGTTTAGAATATAAAGGATAGCGGAACATTTGCTGCCTTGGCTCAGTCGGTAGAGCACTTCCTTGGTAAGGAAGAGGTCGGCAGTTCAAGTCTGCTAGGCAGCTCCATGCTCAAAATAATATAAAATAAAACAAACTAAGAAAATCAGGGCAAAGCCCAAAAGGAGGAACGCCAGATGGCAAAGGAAAAGTTCGAAAGAAATAAACCGCATATCAATATCGGTACGATCGGTCACGTAGACCATGGTAAGACAACTCTTACAGCAGCAATCACAACTACACTCAACGCAAGACTCGGTCTTGGTGACAAGGTAGCATTCGACG
>CAVGTL010000271.1:1050-2331 GCA_963632005.1 Succinivibrio sp. | reverse complement strand
CCGCGACCTGAACTTCTCGGATGTTGAGCTTCTTGTTACGGATGATACGAATGGTGCTGATGAAAGCGGACATTTAAGTGAGACTCAGAATAAGCTCGTCGGTATCGTAGCCGGATCGTGTGAGGGCGGAAGCATATCCAACTGTACAGCTGAGGGAAGCATAAACTTTGTTGTCACAGCATCATCGATCGGAAGTGCAACTGTTTCCGCGATCGGAGGCATCGTCGGCTTTGCGGACGATTCCGAAATATCAGGCTGCGTAAGTAACATACGCATAAACGGTGTAATGAAAAACGGGGGTTACATACACAGCTACACCGGAGGCATAGCAGGCAATATCCACAGTACCAAAATAACAGACTGTGAAAATAACAGCGATATCGCATGGATGCACGAGGGCAATGAAGTCATATTTGTATGTGAGGGCGGCATAGCAGGATACGCTGACAGAAACAGTGAGATATCAGACTGCACAAACTCAGGAGATCTTTCTGCTGTCGACAGAGAAAATCTGATAGGCGGTATAGCAGGCTTTACAGCAGGCCCTGTAAAGAGATGTATGAACAGCGGTAATGTAAAGCTGGCTGCTGAGGACGGACCAACGTCATACTACGACCTTATAGCAGGCGGCATAGCGGGCCGCGGAGGAGATATAGAGGACTGCGTGAATACAGGCGATGTATGCGCGTCAGTTGAAAATATGCAGCCGGGCGAATGGCCGTGGGTCAT
Source organism: Succinivibrio sp. (assembly GCA_963632005.1). Taxonomy (GTDB): domain Bacteria; phylum Bacillota; class Clostridia; order Peptostreptococcales; family Anaerovoracaceae; genus CAKQOE01. The sequence continues at coordinate 1,602 of CAVGTL010000271.1, read as the reverse complement.
CCGTACAGGAGGTATAGCAGGCAGAGGCCACGGAGATATAAGCAGCTGCCTCAACAGCGGAAGCGTTACGATAGATATGGAAAGAGTTCCGACTAAACGTGACGGTGCAAGGCTTTCAGTCGGAGGCATAGCAGGCATCATAGGAGATGCTAAAGTAAAGAACAGCTTCAACGCATCAGACAACGTAAAGCTGCTGCAGAACGGAGCCGAGGTAAAAAAAGACAGTATAGCGTCAGATAATATAGCAGGTGTCGGAGCCATAACAGGCCAGACAGCAGTTACAGGTGCGACAGCAGTAGATTCTTCAGGTATAAACTTCACCTGGGAGCTGACAGGCGACAGTGACGGAAAATCACTCATAAGCTCAAGCCCGTTCTCATCGGAAACGACGAGCTCGCCAAGCGCCTCTCATCCTGAATACAAAAAGAACTGCAAAGCATCAGATACATCGCTGGAAAACTCTTACTGGCTCAATAATTCATCTGTTTCACCATCTGAAGCCGGCTCGGAAGCAGCAAGCCGCGCCGATGGTTCAGGCATAAAGGCTGACAG
>CAVGTL010000271.1:0-1000 GCA_963632005.1 Succinivibrio sp. | reverse complement strand
GTGAAACACTCTGCGGCAAGACGCAGGAGCAGATAGCAAGCGGCGAGGTAGCATATCTGCTTGACGGCGGAGCAGGAACGCACAGAAATGAATGGACGCAGTCAGGCAGCGCACCGGCGCTGGGCACACCTTCGTATTATAAAGCTGAAACATCAGATAAGGATGTACAGCTCATTTATGGAGGAGATTCAGCATCTGCAGTTTATGCGCCTGAGTCATCAAAAATAACAGTTTCTTACAATGCTGAAGGAAAGGATGTAGCTTACGGCGACCCTTATTCAGACAGCAGCAGGTCAGAAACGCACGGCGATTATACCTGGATTCCGTGGTACCAGAAATATTACAAGACTTCAGAAACTACAGTAACGTACACAGCAGATAATGTGACAGAATCTGTAAAAAGAGAAAACGGAGTAAGCGCTTTCGCTATGCGCGAGAGTGATGCCACTGTGGCTGTTATTGCGGGCAGCGGCACAGGTACTCCTGATGAAAAGGATATTTATGAAGCCTTTGACCACTGGGAAAAGATACTTAAGGAAGAAATAGTACCTGAACCGAAGCCTGACGAGGATGACAAAGGCTCAGGCGGCGGTAAAAACCACGGAAAAGGAAATAATGACCATAATGCAAATGATGATAAAGGTAATGATGATAAGACGCAGCCGGGAATAATTGACGGAGGCGGCATACAGGACGGAAATACAACTACAGTAATTCCAACGACACCGTCAGACGCAGCATCTGATACTCTTGTAATAGCGGCTCCGAGCGAATCGGGAAGCCCGGACTCGGTAACTGATGCGCCTCAGCAGATGACTGCGCAGCAGGCTGAAGCAGGCGGTACGGTAAACGAGTCTCAGGTCGAGCCTGAGCCGGAACCGGAGCCTGAAGAGGAGCAGGTAAAGGAGGACAAGCCTGAGGTATTTGAAGTAATACAGCACGAGGTAACTCAGAACCCTCTCGCAGCTGCAGTCCTGATACTCATAATACTCCTGACAAT
>CAVGTL010000270.1:0-2351 GCA_963632005.1 Succinivibrio sp. | reverse complement strand
GGCACGTATAGTCCTGGTTGCGGTCATACCGTCCATTACAGGCATCATCACATCCATAAGTATCGCATCAAACGTACCCGGCGCTGCATTTTCAAATATTTCCACTGCCTCTCTGCCGTTGCCTGCTACAGTTACCTGAGCGCCTTCGTCCGCCAGGAGCATTTCTGCTATTTCGGCATTCAGGGCATTATCCTCTGCAAGAAGCAGGCTCATTCCCTTTATGCTTAAATCATCAACATTATCAATGTTTTCTGTATCGATATCGTCAACCGGCAGCTCAGACGGCTCAGGCGCTATCTCGAACGGTATAGTTATCACAAATGTAGAGCCCACGCCCTCCTCGCTTTCGACAGTAATCGAACCTCCCATCTTTTCTATAAGATTCTTTACTATCGTCATACCGAGTCCTGTGCCATGATACACGCTGCGCGCGTCATTCTTTTCCTGCGCGAACGGCTCAAATATCCGCTCTACAAATTCTCTGCTCATGCCGATGCCGGTATCTGATATTATCCAGCGATAAGTACATACGCCGTCACTGTCTCCAAGCGACTCTACTATCGTAGTTATTTTACCGCCCGGACGATTATATTTTATGCAGTTTCCGTAAATATTCAGGAATATCTGTCTAAGATGAAGCGGACTTCCGTAAATATAACGGTACGGGATAATTTCTTTTCCTTTTTCGTAATCCCATTCCAGGCCTGAGCCCATAGCACGGTCTATAATAATATTAACGATGCCCGTAGTCATTTCAACAAGGTCTATGCGCTCGCGGGCGAGCTCTATACTGCCGTCCTCAAGCTTGCTCATCTGCAGTACATCATTTATCAATGACAGCAGGTGAGCTGCCGATGTACGCATTTTCTCGTGATTTTCTCTTATGAGCTCCATATCGTCGAAATGCGCCTCGTCTATTTCAAGCAGGCCGACTATGCCGTTTATCGGAGTACGTATGTCATGCGACATGTTGGCAAGGAATAAGCTTTTTGCCTTGTTCGCCGCCTCGGCGCGTTCAGCGAGGACTGTCATTTCTTCGGCCTTCTGATGAGCTATCTCTGCCAGCTTTCTCTGATTTCGCATCCTCGCCCACAGGAAGGCGAGCATTATCAAGGCCAGCAGCGCCACAGCACCCGCAGGTATCCCGGGATGCATCTGCATCAGCGTCATAAGAGTTATATCTCCGGCCTTATAAGATGTATATCTGTCCGATATATCTTCTATCAGGCTGGACGGCATCGCATATATGGCCTTTGTAAGTACGCCGGCCAGCGCGTGATTTACACGCGGTGAGACAGCTATATGATAATTGTACGTCGTTTCTTCAAGCAGCGTGCACATCAGCATGCCGCTCCTGTCGCGATTTACGAACGCCTGCGCCGTATAGTAATAAACAAACGCAGCATCAGCTCTTCCGTCAAGTACAGCCTGCATGGCCTCGTCTCGTGTCTTGCATACGAGCTTTTCTGCATCTCTGGCATATGTATCATCGAATACAGCCGACTGCTCAACTGTTGACACTACGTTTATATCGCCGTCAAAATCTGTACGAGTGACCATTGCGATACGCAGCGTCAGATAAGGTGCGGTGACTACGCTGTTTGGAAATTCAGCGCTGCTTTCTGAATTGATCCTCAGGTCTATGCAGAGGTCATCTTTACCGTTGAGCCTGCGGTCCAGATATTCTTCTCTTGATTCGCATGCAATAAATTTATATGTAATTCCTGTATATTTTGCAAGTTCTTTGAAATAATCCGGCAATATGCCCAGCACTTCTCCGTTTTCCACGTATGAATACGGATAGCGTGTAGGGTCACACAGTACTGTAAGCGGCTCATCCTCTGAACTGCATTGCTTTATTATTTCTCTTTCCTCGTCTGTAAAAGTCAGATTTCTGTTGTTGTAATTTTCATAAAAACGATTATGAAGCTCTGTTATCCAGTCTCCCTCTGTGGCATTCATCTGGTCTATGGCGTAATTTATCTTGTTAAGCAGCTCTGTGTTGCCTTTTTTGACTATAGCGTAGAACTCGCTTTCATCGAACTTTTCAATAACACGTTCATCCTTCGTCTGGCGCAGTGAGCTCGTAACTATTGCGTCCACCTTTCCTATCTGAAGGGCGTACGCCATATCAGCCGTAGTATCGAAATATACAGGCTCGTAAGTAAATCCTTTTTTCTCTGCAAATGCTGCAAAATCATTATTTCTGCTGTTTCTGTTAAGGAGCGCTACCTTCATGCCGTTATATGTTTCATAATCATGCATAACTATATTTCTGTTGTTGCTCCTGACGGTCAGCATGCCGCTGCTCGTGCCTATCGGGCGTGAAAAGTCAAATTTCTTCTCGCGTT
>CAVGTL010000269.1:0-2359 GCA_963632005.1 Succinivibrio sp. | reverse complement strand
AGTATACATCTTAACAGCTATCGCGAGGACCGCAGCGTTTTCGGAGCGCAGACATTTTATACAACGGCCGGTGACGCTGCAGTGCCTGAAATGAGCCGCGTGCTTGCGGAAAAGATACAGGCGCTTCTCGTAGCCTATATAGAAAACGGGAATACGCGAACTGCGATGGGAAAAAACGATGTGCTGATAATGAAAGAAGCAAGATACCCTACAGTAATAGCAGAATGCGGTTTCCTGTCAAATGCAGAGGAAGCAAAGCAGCTGCAGACTGACGAATATCAGAGCAAGATAGCCCGTGCAATCGCAGACGGAATACTCGGCTATCTCGGTATCGAAAAGAAAACGGATATATCAGATAATATAAAAATCGTCGAATCATAATATTTTAATACAAAAAGACGCCATACGTATATTTCGCAGGCAATAGAAAGGCGTCCTGAATTTACAAAAAGTATACAGTTTTGTGAAGGAATGTTTTTGAAAAGATTTTTTCCGAAAATCTACAGGTGTGGATAACCTGTGAATAATCCACAAAAGCTGTGGGTAACTTTTGTGGGAAAATAATTTGAAATCGCTGAAAGCCAGTAAAATCAACGCATCAAAAAACAAAGTTTTCCACAATGGGTCGGTGGAAAACTCATGTGGAAAACATTCAAAAACTGTGAGCGTTTTTGAAAATAAGCCGTTTTTGAGGTGTGGAAAACATGTGTGTAGCTGTGGATAAAACTGTTATTTTCTTAAAAGTAATTTTTTAACAAACATGTTCTTTTAAAAAAGTATGTTCGGAAAACATTGTGCAGGTAAAAGTAGTAATTTTGCAAAAATATCCTTGCAAATGTTGAAAATTTGCATGATTTAAGATATAACTATAAGATGGATGTATTATGTGTTGCGGTGTCATTATGTATCGGATACATGTTACTCCACAGTAATATTTACAAACATTGGACATGAAGTCTGACGGGGCTCTTTACTCCGTTTTTTATTTGGGGAGAATTTATAATATATGTCACATATAACACAGTTGCTCACCGTTTTCGGAGAACATTTTTATCTGGTCGTCATACTGTGTATAGAAATACTCATAGCGGTAGGATTATTCAGCATGATGCTGACTAAGAGCATAAAAAATAATAAAAACAGAACAACAGCTTCAGTTCGTGGCATGGAAGCTGAATTTGTTCACGCAATGAACAGGAGACGGGATGAGGTATGCCTTGTTGTGCGTAATGATGACCTTATGCCGGTATATGCGAGCGGGCATTTTCAGGAGATGTTTGGCGTGACCCTTGAAGATATCAGGGGCGATATGGCGCTGCTGAACAGCAATTTTGAGAACAAGGGCAAGAGTTTGGATATATGGCAGAAATATCGTGCATGGGACGGAAAGAACGAATGGCGAGAGGAATTTCAGCTTAAAAACGGAGAATGGATACGTCTGGTAATTGATTCGAGAGAAGATCAGAAATACGATCTGTTTTCATTTTATTATATAACTAAGACGCATATGGAAATAGAGGATTATGAAAAGAGGCTGAGCGAAGCGGATGAGGCGAGCCAGTCAAAGACCACATTCCTGTCGCGTATGTCGCATGAGATAAGAACGCCGATGAACGGCATCATCGGTATGCTGTCGCTCGCTGAGGGCAAGCTGGATCAGGATCATCCGGCGATGCAGTATCTGACAAAGGTGGACGAGCTTTCGGAACATCTGCTTTCGTTGATAAATGATATACTTGATATGTCAAGGATAGAAGCGGGTAAGGTCGAGCTTGAGGAAAAACCGTTCAGTCTCAGAAAAATGGGCGCAAAGCTCTATGATATGTTTGCAAAGAATCTCGAACAGCGCAATATAAATTATGCTGTCGAGTTTGAAGATATGACAGTTGACTATGTTGTCGGCGATGAACTGAGAATAAGTCAGGTAGTTATAAACTTCCTGTCGAATGCAGTGAAGTTTACTGAAAAGGGCGAGATAAAGGTCACTTTCAGGCAGATGATAGTATCTAATGATATAGCCGATATCATGATAAGAGTTCATGATACGGGTATAGGAATGACGTCTGAGTTTATAGGACGCATATTCAGACCGTTTGAACAGGAAAGTATGGATACTCAGAAAAAATACGGCGGTACAGGTCTGGGAATGGCAATAAGCGACCAGATAGTAAGCCTTATGGGCGGCGAGATCGTTGTTGAGAGTACGCCGGGCAAGGGTTCTGATTTTATGGTATTTCTGCATCTGCCTGTATCAGAAGTACCCAAAGGAGCTATCGAGGATCAGGCACCGGATGAAGAAATCGATACAGAGTATGATAATGCATTTGAAGGAAAGAGCATACTGGTAGCAGAGGATAAT
>CAVGTL010000268.1:0-2360 GCA_963632005.1 Succinivibrio sp. | reverse complement strand
CTATAAATGCGGGCGATGACGCTGATACTAACGGCGCTATATGCGGAAATATCTGCGGGGCTTATTCAGGGGCTTCTGCGTTTCCTGATATCTGGAAGGATCGCGTGCAGAAGACTAGCTGCCTTGATATGAAGGGTATGGCGGAGAAGTTGATAATTAAATAATGTAGTTATAGGACGCTATACAGGCGGACTGGCATGCAGGTCGCTCCACGGTCACAGAATGGGATGCTGCGCGCAGCTTGGTTCGCGGCATGCCATCCCGCTTTTTGGCGTCTTTTTGTTATAATAATATGATATTAGAAATCCCGTTCTCCGCCTTTGGGTGGTGGGCGGGGTTTTTGAAGTTTTTGTGAAAAAACTGGCGGGTGGGTTGTAAGTGTGTGTGAATTCTGTTAAGTTTTTGTGTAGATTACGGACTGAAGATCGGCAAGGGGGTCGGATATATGAATACATACAGGAAGTTCAGGACGGTTGCGGCTGTTATGGCGGCTGTGCTTATAATATGCAGTGTTCCTATGGCGTTTGCGGACGGCAGGAATGTTTCCAAGGGTGCCGGCATCATAGGGTCGGTAGTGAGTGATACGTCGGCTGATAATGGCAGTTCTGCTACGCCGGTGACGGCGGCTGACAGTGAGGATTTGGAAAGTGCATTGAGTGCGGCGGATGAGCCGGATATTGCGTTGGGTGATGAATTCAGTACTTCACTTAGCGCTGCTGAGGAAAAGGCGCTTGAGAGTATAGAGTATTCGCTTGACGAATATGAAAATAATGAAGTACTTGTTATGTATAAAGACGGCAGCCTTGAGATAAAGAAATATGACTCTCAGGAGGAGCTTGCCGCAGGTCTTGAAGCGCTAGCGGCGGACGAGAGCGTCGATACGTATCAGCCGAATTTTTCATATGATAATGAAGCGGTGACGCAGACTATTACAAATGATGCATATTCAAAAATGCAGTGGGCGCTTGCCAATAACGGTACATTTAAAGGCTACAGAACGCAGGTGCAGTCAAAGAGCGGTGTGGACGTAAGTGCGGAGAAGGCCTGGAAGTATTATACTCCGGCGCGCGAGACTGTCATAGCACTCATAGATACAGGCGTTCAGTACCAGCATTCAGAGCTTACTGGCTCGTTCTGGACAAACACTAACGAGATACCGGGAAATGGCATAGACGATGACGGAAACGGCTATGTAGACGATGTAAATGGCTGGAATTTCTATGACAACAACAATTACGTCTACACAGGATCGGACGATGCCCACGGTACGCACTGTGCGGGAACTATATCTGCGAAGAAGGATAATGATTCGGGTATAGCAGGGCTGGCAGATTATGACAATATAAAGATAATGATGCTTAAGGCTCTTGGCGGTTCAAATGGTCAGGGTACAACGCTTTCGCTCGCTCTTGCGATAAAATATGCAGAAGCAAACGGAGCGACTATATGCAACCTGAGCCTGGGAACTGATACTAACGATAAAGTCCTTTACAGGACTATGAAAAAGTCAAATATGCTGTTTATAGTAGCTGCAGGCAACGGCGGCGAGGATGGGCGCGGTGTCGACATAGACAAAAAGCCAAGCTATCCTGCGTCTTACGACCTGGACAATATAATAACAGTTGCAAATATAAAGGCTGACGGAAAGCTCAGCTCTTCATCTGACTACGGCGCGACATCTGTTGATATCGCTGCTCCCGGAACAGATATCATAAGCACTTCTGCAAACGGAAAGTATGCGTATATGACAGGAACATCTATGGCGGCGCCTTTTGTGACTGCAGCTGCGGCTATGGTTTATTCGTCAAATGCGGACCTGACGCTTGCCGACACTAAAAGTATTTTGCTGTCTACCGTAAAGACTGACAGCGCACTTACAGGAAAGGTACTCACAGGCGGTATGCTCGACTGCGGTTCTGCGGTTGCTTACGCTGTTACAGGGAGTACACAACGCGATACTGACGAAGGCAGCATAGACGCGTCGCAGCCTTCATCAGGCAGCGACAGCAACGGTCAGAATCAGCAGAGCCCGTCACAGGGAATCAACAGTACGCCGTCAAACGGAACTATGCCGGGACATAATTATGATTTTAACGGCAACCCGTTCAGCGGAGGCAACTCAAATGCGAACGACCCGTTCAACAGCGGCTTCTTTGATACGATAAGTATACCGTCGATAGATTTCAGCGATTTCTTCGGATTCCACTTTAAAGTAGGAGTCCCGCGCTTCGTTCAAATAATCATGACAGGAAATTAATTCAGAATAATTTAAGTATTCTGAAGTCGTGTGCAGGCGTCACCGCCTGTTCTAAAATACATTTTTCAGAAATAATATTAAGGGAGGCAAAACAGCCTCCCTT
>CAVGTL010000267.1:0-2384 GCA_963632005.1 Succinivibrio sp. | reverse complement strand
GACATAAAAGACTACCTGAACGCATGGACAGAATGATAATTACCCCCAGACTTCCTCTGCGATCGCCTTCACGAGCGCGAGCTTTGCCCACTGCTCTTCTTCTGTGAGCTTGTTGCCGATCTCGCATGAGGCGAAGCCGCACTGCGGGCTGAGGCAGAGGTTTTCAAGCGGTATGTACTTTGCGGCTTCATGGATGCGTTCGATGACATCCGCTTTTTCTTCGAGCTTCGGAGATTTTGTGGTAACGAGCCCGAGGACGACTTTTTTGCCTTCTGCTACGTATTTGAGCGGTTCGAAGTTTCCTGAACGCTCGTCATCGAATTCGAGGTAGAATGCGTCAGCGTTTTCCTGTGAGAAAAGGAACGGCGCTATCGGCATATAGCCGCCGCTGCTTGCCCATGTCGAATGGTAGTTTCCGCGGCATACGTGAGTAGTGAGCGTGAGGTCTTCAGGCTTGCCTTTGATGGCGAGGTTGTTGAGCCTGAGGTACTTAGCGGCTTCATCATGAAGCGAAACGCCGCTGTTACGGAGAACTTCCCAGTATCTCGTGTCACAGAACATGCCCCATGTGCAGTCATCGAACTGTATATTTCTGCAGCCCGCGTCGTAAAGCTCGCGGATAACAGTACGGTAAGCGGCAGCGATGTCGTTTATAAGCTGCTCGTCATTAGGGTATATCGCGCGTGTCTTAACTCCGTTGTCTTCTCTGAAAAGCTCTGCGAGAAGCTGCGCAGGTGCAGGTATAGTCTGGCGTGCTACAGTGTTTTCGTCCTCGAACTGCTTTAAGAATTTAAAGTGCTCGACGAAAGGATGATTCTCGCCTGTGATCTTTCCTGTTACTTCTATAGAGCCGTGAGTCGTTTCCTCGCCGTGGAAGAAATAGCCGTGGTCAAGCTCTATTTCGTTTATACCGTTGAATCCCCACATAAAGTCGAGATGCCAGTAAGCGCGGCGGAACTCGCCGTCTGTTATAGCGTGAAATCCTGCAGCCTTCTGCTTTTCTACGAGCTTAGTTATTTCCTCGTCTTCTACTGCCTTGAGCTGTTCGGCTGTTATCTGTCCTGCCTTGAACTGCTCGCGCGCTTCCTTTACTGCCGCCGGGCGGAGGAAGCTTCCTACGTAATCATATCTGAATGGTCCGTGTAAATTGCTCATTTTAATTTTCTCCTTTTGAATCTGTATTTAAAAATTTAAAGATAATATCAAGTCCTGATGTGAAGTTTTCTCATGAGTCTTGTTCAGGAATTTTTCCGATGGACTGATTGTAGGATAGAATTGTCGTTTCGTAAAATATGAAAAAAGGCGGGTTTGCCATAGCTTAAAACTATATCAAGCCCGCCTTGAGCTACAGTTGTACTGCAGCATATGATGTGAATTTTTTAAGAGATTCTATATAAAGTGCGACGAAGCGCCCTGGAATGACTCGCTTGTGAGTCAGGTAGCCTATCTCCATGTACTCGTCATCTGCGTCGAGCGGAACGGCTACTATGTCCGGTCCGTTGAGCTTTTCGTTTATAACGCCGCTGCATATAGTGTAGCCGTCAAGGCCTATGAGCAGATTAAAAAGAGTCGCGCGGTCGCGGACCATGATGTCTTTTTTGCTCTCGAGCGTGCTGAGTATTTCTTCTGAAAAATAGAATGAATTATGGTCGCCCTGTTCATAAGATAATCGAGGGAATGGGGCAAGGTCTTCAAGCGACACTGACGCTCGCCCGGCGAGCGGGTTGCCTGCGCCGACGAATACATGCGGCCTTGCGACAAAAAGCCGTTCAAATTTAAGTTCGTGCTCCCGAAATGCCTTGCGAAGCACCGTTTCGTTGAACTTATTGAGATAAAGTACGCCGACTTCGCTTTTAAGGCGCGCGACGTCCTCTATTATTTCGTACGTTTGTGTTTCACGTATACGGAAATCGTATTCATCGCCGCCGTGCTCCCGCAGAAGGTCTACAAAGGCTTCTACTGCGAATGAATAATGCTGCGTTGAAACGCAGAACTGATGGCGCACGGGTGCGCTCACCTTATATCTTTCATTCATGAGCTCGGTCTGCGCTACGACCTGGCGCGCGTACCCCAGAAATTCCTCACCGTCAGGCGTAAGTACGACGCCTTTATTTGTTCTCTGAAATATATTTATTCCGAATTCCTTTTCAAGCTCCTTTATCGAGGCAGTCAGGCTCGGCTGTGTTATGAAGAGCTTTTCTGCTGCGCGGCTTATGGTGCCTTCTGCCGCGACTTCTATTATGTATTTTAACTGAGTTAATGTCATAAGCGCTCCTTACAAAATATATACTTTTTAGCAAATTGTAGGACGCCGTTATAGGCGGCCAGGCATGCGGTTCGCTCCGCGGTCACAGAATGGGATGCTGCGTGCAGTCTCGGTTCGC
>CAVGTL010000266.1:0-2384 GCA_963632005.1 Succinivibrio sp. | reverse complement strand
GGATTACTTTATATGTATAATAATCTAATGAATGAATACATAAATACAGCGCGCCCGTCACCGGGCCAGCAGACCTGCCATCAGCAATTTAAATATTTTAAAATTAAATTATTTTAATATTCCGAAAAAAATACTCCTCACCGCCATTTACGACGATGAGGAGTATTTTTGCATACGCCCTGCCTGCAAGCATTTATTTTTAGCTATTTAAAATCTGATATTCTCTGTTTGATCATTTGTCAGAAAATATATATCACTATCGCTCCAGTCAGAAAAATATTCACTGATAGGTCTTATCGTCAACGCATTGTCTGTGAAGCTCATACAATACGTGTCATCTTTTGATAGTTTAATAATTTCATCATCATTAAAATGATTCTCGGATGTTTTTATTTTTTCGTCCTTTGTATCAATACTTACCGATGTCTTTACATATTCCTCACCACCTGGGTCTTCTCCATAATTCACAAACTCGTGAAGTATGCCGAACCATTCATCATGCGATATGCCATAAATACTTAATCCTAACATACTTCTGCTTTTTTCCTTTGTTCCGATAGTAAACTTGCCGATTTGTTCCCCTGAGCTATATATAGTAACTTTAACTTTACTTGTCTCATCATTATCATTTATCAATTCAGGTAAATACGTAATGTTTTCGCCTATAAGATAGCCTTTTTGTTTTTCTCCAACGATCTCGGTTTCCTTTCCCGTCGGATCGACTTCGACAGTATAAGGCTCATCAATGTCAGAAAAAGACATGACCAGCGTTCCGCTTTCCTGAGCGTAAAAATTCTTTAACATTCCGACATCGCTGAAATTCAATAACGATACATTTTTTATTTTGTCATTTTCTGCCGTTATAATTGCATTGTTATGACCGTCCAATAAATATATCTTTCCGTTACTGTATGCAATTCTGCTTGCAGTCAATCCCTGTTCCGCTAAATTTAAGTCATATCTTTCTATAAATCTTCCACTTTTATCATAATGAAGAACAGTACTGTCATGCTGTAAGATATATACTCCTGCACCGTCAACAGCAAAATCTCTGATAGATCTTTCTCCGTTCGCATACCCAAGATCAAGCTCTGCATGATCATCCGCACATAGAGTTGCATCAACAGTTATGTCGATAGATCGTTCGTCAACACCGGAATTCACATCATTTATATGCTCCTCCGAGCATGAACAAAGAACAAACAAAAGTACAAAAATTATGAACCGACAGTCAAACTTTTTCATAAAAGATCCCCCTTAAAGATAATTCATACAATTTATTATCACACACATATTTACCTGTATCAATATATATGTTTTTTCTCCCTTTTGCCCGGACATAAAAAAGCAGCTGCGGTATCTCACGCAGCTGCTCTCTTTTCATTCCTTAATATTTCAGTCAGGCTTTTGATTTAAAGGATAAGTATATTTTTAAACAAACGAATTTTTAAATTTTGACCCTGCTCAAATGCTTCAAAGCAAACAGTAAAACTGCGGTCGTCACCGACCCGATAACACAATACTACTTTGCTTCCTTGCCCTTCAGGTAGATGCCCCAGTACATCATGCCGACGAGCACCATGCCGCCGATGATGTTACCGATAGTAACAGGGATCAGATTATGCAGGAAGAAATTTCCCCACGTAAGATTTCCGATGTTAGTTACTGTTTCAGCCGCTGCCGCTGCGTAATCAGGATTGCTTACAGCGAAAAGGCCTGCAGGAACGTAGTACATGTTGGCAACGCTATGCTCAAATCCGCAGCCTACGAAAAGCATGATCGGCATGAATATGCCTGCGAACTTTGCACCTACAGTCTTAGCAGAGAAGCTGATCCATACAGCGATACATACGAGGAAGTTACATAAGATACCGAGAATTATCGCCTTTCCGAAGTCAAGCGAAGCCTTTGTCGCAGCTACCTTGATAGTAGAAACGGCAAGCGCGCCGCCGAAAAGATCGAACTGTCCGCCGAAATAAACGAGAGCCGCTACGAATACAGATCCGCAGAAGTTTCCGATATACACGAAGAACCAGTTTTTGAGCATCTCGTAAACTCGTACCTTCTTTTCGAGCACTGATATTATCATCAGGCAGTTGCCCGTAAAGAGCTCGCTTCCCGCGAGAAGCACCATAGCAAGACCTACAGGGAATATCGCCGCCCCTACGAACTTCGCTACGCTCGCAGTCTGGATCGAACATGAGATCGTGTTGCATCCTACTGCCGCAAGGGCGATAAACATGCCCGCAAGGAACCCGAGCATAAGCATCTGGTAAATTTTTAATGAGGCCTTCGTTCTTCCTATACCTATAACATTTGAAGCTACCTCAGCCGGTGTAAACATGGTAATAAACCTCCCATAAAAAAATTCCAAAGCAGAACAT
>CAVGTL010000265.1:0-2430 GCA_963632005.1 Succinivibrio sp. | reverse complement strand
CTCCGTGGTGTAGGGAATTTCAACTACGCTTATCCGTATATTCTCCGGCAGTATAGGGCATCTTTTTGCATTAATAGAAATTACAATAAAGTATATCATATGCCCTATAGACCTTCAATATATGCATGGTTAAAAAGGTGTACTTTGCTATCCATATACATAACATATCAATATATGATAACGGACTGAATATTGTCCGCGAGGTCAGATCAGGAGAGAAAAAGTGAAGATAGCAGAAGTAATAAAGTATGAGGGAGATAACAGTACTTTTATCTGGAAACACCCGAACGAGGATTTCAACAGCCTGACACAGCTCATAGTCCACGAATCGCAGGAAGCGATATTCTTTATGAACGGGCAGGCGCTCGACCTGTTCGGTCCGGGCAGATACACGCTAGAAACAGGCAATATACCAAAGCTTGGGAGATTTCTGAATCGTCAGGTCGGTGACGAGAGCCCGTTCCACTGCGAGGTATATTTCATAAACAAAACAGAGCAGATGGCTGTAAAATGGGGAACAGATTCAAAGGTCGAATATATAGAGCCCGTTTACGGATTTCCGATAGCCATAGGCGCGTCGGGCGAGATGAGCCTGCGAGCGGAGGACAGCAGAAAGCTGTTATTAAAGCTTGTAGGCACTGAGGATACGTTGACAAGACAGAAGCTCGTGACGTATTTCAGAACATTTTTGATGACGCGCGTTAAAACATATATAGCCAAAGTCATAAAGCAGAAGTCGATAAACATTTTCGAGATAGACGAAAATCTGACGAGCTTTTCTGAAGACTTACATCAGCTCCTTATACCTGACTTTGAAGAATACGGCATAGCGCTTGAAAGATTCCTCGTCACTACAGTCGTAAAGCCGGAGGGCGAGCGCCAGTACGAAAAGTTCAAGGAACTGAATTTCAGGCAGTACGCCGATATAGCCGAGGCGAAGCTGCGTCAGCAGACAGATATCATATACGCGCAGACAGAAGCGCAGAAGGTGATAATAGACTCTCAGGCGCAGGCAACTAAACGAGCGCAGGAGGGTTATACGTATGCGCAGGAGCGCGGATTCGACGTTGCGGAAAAGGCGGCGCAGAATGAATCATCAGGACAGTTTACAAATATGGGAATAGGTCTGGGCGCGATGGCAGGGGTCGGCGGAGCCGTCGGAGGCTTCGTGGGCGATTCAATAAATAACGTTATGGCAGGCGCGGCACAAATAAATACTGCACCGGGCGTCGGCCCGGCCGACCAGAGATTCTGCGAGAATTGCGGAGCACCGATATCAGAGGGAGCTTCATTCTGTGACGAGTGCGGCACGCCTGTTCCTGTAGATGACACGAAGTGCTCAAACTGCGGATATGTATTTGAGCGTCCGGGAAAATTCTGCCCTAAATGCGGAACTAAAAGACCGTAATAGGATGAATTTTTAAAATGCTTAACAAGATAATAGATTATAAATGAATTGTGAAAGGACGCAGAAAATGAATGACATGTTTAAAAAATACGCAGCCGCATGGACGATATTCGTAGTCATTTTCAATGTGATAATATTCGCGATACCGTCTGAGATAGCAGGAATGACAAAGACAGGCGGAGCATTCTGGAGCAGCTACATAATGATAATGCTCGCATTTATCGGTCAGCTCGCTTGCGCCAAAAGAGCGTTTAAAGAGAGCGAGGCAGAAAGATTTTTCCTGAAAATGCCGCTTGTGACGATAAGCTACATAGCGCTGATATTATCGATAGCAGCGGGAGCTGCCTGCATGCTCATACCTGACCTGCCAAACTGGGTCGGAGTCATAATATGCGCGCTGATACTCGGATTCAACGCCGCAGCCGTGGTACAGGCGGATACAGCAGCAGATATCATATCAGATGTAGAGCAGAAAACAGCAGATAAAACAGCATTTATGAAGCAGCTTAAAGCCGATGCAGAAATTCTAAGCAGCAGGAGCATGCCGTCTGAGATAAAAATCATCGTGAAAAAGGTATGCGGAGCAATAAGATATTCAGATCCCGTTTCAGACGTCAGCCTGGCTGACACGGAAAATGACATAAAAAGAAAATTCGACGAATTTGCAGCGCTTGTGACCGGAGATTCAGATATTGAAAGATTAAGGTCGATGCAGCAGGAGCTCATTATAATGATCAATGACAGGAACAGACGAAGCAAAGCACTGAAAAGATAAATAAATAATTAATATATATAGAAGGTAAACATGTAATAGCCGGATATCACGGCTAAAGGAGAGAAAGAATGTCAGTATTTAAATGTAAGATGTGCGGCGGAACGCTTGAATTTCAGCCGGGAGATACTGTAGCCGTTTGCGATAGCTGCGGAACAAAGCAGACGTTACCGAAGCTTGATGACGACAGAAGGATGAATCTGTATGACAGAGCAAATCATTTCAGAAGAAATAATGAATTTGATAAGGC
>CAVGTL010000264.1:0-2494 GCA_963632005.1 Succinivibrio sp. | reverse complement strand
TAGAAGACCCTTTATATTTTTATTTACAGAAAAAGTTTCACATGCTCGACAGCGCGGCAAAGCGGAAAATTGCTGCGCTCGGCCAGTGCAGGAGCAGCAGATCGATGTAGTCGGTCTGCAGGTTTTCAAATGACTGCATTACAGTCTGCTCAGCGTTTTCGTATGATTTGAAATTTACCTTGGTGACAAGAAACAGCTCCTTGCGGTCAATACCGCTCTGTTTGATACCTTCGCCTACTTCTTTTTCGTTTCCGTAGGCTTCTGCCGTGTCGATCATTCGATAACCATTTTCGATTGCCGCTGCAACTGCATTTTTGCAGGCTTCTCCGCCAAGCATAAATGTGCCAAAACCGATGAGCGGCATTTGAACGCCATTATTCAAAGTTAAATATTCCATGTTTATACCTCCGTCATTGTATTTACCTGGAGCAATTTTCTATGCTATAATTATTCTAACAAGTTCGTGTAACACGAAGTCAAGGAAAATTTTGAAGGCAGGACCTTTTGGAGGCAGTATCATGTATTATACGATCAAACAGATGGCTGAAATGTTCGATGTCACAGAGCATACATTACGATTTTACACTGACAAAGGCTTGTTGCCATGTGAACGTGATGGCGGTAACCGCCGGGTGTTCAATGAGGAATCCGTCAACTGGATGCAGGGGATCAAATGTTTGAAAGGCTGCGGCGCATCCATTGAGGATATTCAGGAATACTGTCGATTATGTCTGTTGGAAGAATCTGAAGAAAATCTGCGGGCAAGATATGAGATAATCCTTAAGCAGCGTGCGGAAGCGTATAAGCGGTTGGAGGAGGTCGAAGCAACCGTAAAGTATATGGACGAAAAGGTAGCGCATTATGAGGCGATACTTGCGGGACTTGCGCCTGATGACACAAACCCGAAAAACTGGACGTCCGAGAACCGCCCAACACATTGACAGAAATATAGTTGATTTTATGGTAAATTAACAGGAGATACAGATATGCAGGGAACGGAAATTGAATATAAAAAGCTTGATGTCTCAGACACAGCCGGTATAGCTGAAATGTCTGAAATGGCAACGATGATTGTCAGAGAGCATTTTGATCCTCTTATAGGGAAAGAGCAGAATGATTACATGCTGGCTATGTTTCAGACAGAGGACGCGATAAGAGAACAGCTTGAGAACGGATACAAATATTTTTTTGTGCGTGATAAGGGTCATGACTGCAATTTAGGATTTATGGCATTTTACCCAAAACAAGATGTGATGTATCTCAGTAAATTCTATTTGTATAAATCAGAACGCGGGAAAGGCTATTCCTGTAAAATGCTGGATTTTCTGATAGAAGATACGAAAAAAGCAGGACTGAACCGTATAGAATTAAATGTAAACAGAAACAACAGCGCATGCCGGGTATACGAAAGCCTTGGTTTTAAAATAGCCCGCTCTGAAAAGAATGATATAGGCAACGGCTTTTACATGGATGACTATGTGTATCGTTTAGAACTGTAAAATGAAGGAAAACATTATTATGTTGTACAGATAATATGCAGATTTTTTGTTGACAGTCTAAACGCATTTTTGGCTGATGTGATGGTTTACATGAAATATTTAGGAGCTGCATACTGTGAATGATTTTTTTACCGAGCAGCCTTCATAGGTAACTGCGGTACAAGATCGCGCTTTAGGGAAATTATCGCGCTGTTTTTGGCGCGCGGAGCTATTATCGATCTGTTGCGGCTTAAATAAAAAACAGTTATACTGTTATTAATTATATCAGGGTCGGAGTATCAAAGGAGGGTCAGAAATATGGGAATGTTTCTTAATCCGGGAAACGGAGCGTTTAAAACATCTGCAGGTTCTAAAATATATGTTGATAAGACAGGAATAATAGAGTATATAAATGAAGTTTTATGCACGGATAACGCATTCATATGCAACAGCAGGCCAAGGCGGTTCGGAAAGTCGATAACTGCAAATATGTTGGCTGCATATTACAGCAAGGGATGCGATTCAGCGGAAATGTTTGCTGGCTTTGAGATAGCAGGTAAGGAGTCGTTTCACGAGCATCTGAACAAGTATGACGTTATACATTTTGACGTACAGTGGTGTATGGCTCCGGCAGGGTCGCCCGATAATGTTGTGAAATATATGAATGACAGCGTTGTTGATGAGCTTAGAAAGCAGTATCCTGAGCTCGTATCAGAAAATGAATTTTCTCTGGCAGGTGCAATAGCAAAGATAAATGCAGCTATCGGACAGAAATTTGTGATAATAATAGATGAGTGGGATGTACTGATACGTGATGAGGTAAACAATAAAGCTGTACAGGAGGAATATATAAACTTCCTTCGCGGACTTTTTAAAGGCACTGAGCCGATGAAATATATCGCGCTTGCGTATCTGACGGGGATACTTCCGATAAAGAAGGTAAAGACTCAGTCGGCGCTTAATAATTTTGATGAATTTACAATGCTGACGCCGAAAGTTTTTGCTCCGTATATAGG
>CAVGTL010000263.1:1734-2561 GCA_963632005.1 Succinivibrio sp. | reverse complement strand
CGTGAGTCATTCTTTTCTCCGTATCTTATCCTGTAAATTTTTTCAAGTGAAGCAGGTACATAAAGATTCTCACGCCCGGCATCCGTTATTGTCAGGCTTATATGATTCTTCTCAGGCGTTTTATCGTTATCTGAAAGCTTATAATATTCAGCATTCTGAGTCATAGGGTCAAATCCATTGTCCTTAAGCCACTCTATCATGCCTGCATTGTCTACACTGTATACTGAGTTAGCCAGCTCTGACCATGTTCCGTTTCTATATTCCCCGGCAGCAAACGCGCGCAGGTAAATATTTTTCTCCTGACCGCTCTTGAGTATAAGCATGCTTTCGTCATTTTCATGCAGCTTTGCTGCCTCGCGCATATCGCCGTTTACCATATTATCCTGTCCGTACCGCATTTCATAAACAGCATCCGACGTTTCGGTCTTTAAGCTGTAAATATAATCCGATATTTTTTCTGACGTTATAAACGAACTCGCTCCGATGACTGCTATTATACAAAAACACCATATCAGGTCACGCTTCAATACACATGCCTTAACACCCGTTATCAACGTCATGATGACCGCAACGATGAGACATGCTGTCGCAGTAGTCTGGAAATATCCTCCTATAACAGGAATGGCTATCCAAAACAGGCAAAACAGAGACAATATAGTTACCTTTTTTGCACTTACAAGATGCCATGCGCCTTCGCATATTATCACGATAAGCAGAAGCTCAAAATGCAGTATTTCCTCTGTTCCGGCATCTACTTTAAAAAAGGCAAAGCCTCCGTTGTTAGTCTCGTTCATATGCCGCAGGACTGTATTTATCCATGCCATACA
>CAVGTL010000263.1:0-1639 GCA_963632005.1 Succinivibrio sp. | reverse complement strand
GCAGCCATGCAGCAGCCTGAAGTAACAACGATAGTTATAGCAGGCCACACAGCCAGACTGATGCTGTCAGACCATGAATGCATCGTAGCGGCAACCGCTCCGATTATTATAAGCATCGCCGTGCATGTATCCCATATGAAATTTTTGTATGTATTCTGCGCTCCGTCCGGAACGATTCTCTGCACGGAATGTTTTTCGCTGTAAATATCCATGTTCATTCTATAATTACTCATTTCCGCTGCTTCTGCCGCCCGTGCGGGCGGTCCTCCGCAGTTGCTTATTCATTCTTATCCGTTGTCATTAAGTGACCGGTATAGCTCACATTTAGCAGATGATATGATATACGTTGTCTGAATTTTCACCCGAAGGGAAATCAACTGTTTCACAGTTTCCGTCTGTTCCCGTGATCAGCTTATCTGTCTCATCCGTAGCATTTATGACCATAACGCTCATAGTTCCGTCTGCACCGCTGATATCAGGTATAACACGGCCTGCCGATATCACTATCAGTCGTGTAAAGCTTTCAGACAGGTTATCCATCATGAAATACTTCATTCCCGTACCGATGCTGCTCTGCATCTTTATCTGAAGCCACTGCCTCATCACCTTCTGCAGGTCGCTGTTATCACGTATCTCGTTTATCTCAAGTCCATGCCCCGTAGGTATTATCAGGCAAAAGCCCATATTATTTTTTATAAACTGCTCACTCAGCGCCGCGCCCAATGCAACTGCAGTATTAAGGTCATCATAAGAAATTATCCTGCCGTTGCCCCTGAAGCCTATATCGGGCATCAGAGCAACATTATACCTTGTCGGGTCGCTTGGCTGTCGTACTATCAGCTCGCCGTCTGTTGTCTTGCTTGACAGTTTCCAGTTTATAGCTCTTATGTCATCACCCTCAGCATACTCTCGCAGGTCGAACATTTCGCTGAGGTCATGTCCTTTTCTGTTCTGCATGGTTATGCTGTCGCGAGCCGAACCGACAGATGCTCTCTCCATATCTATCTTAAGATTCAGCTTTCTCGGATATACGACGCAGCTCGACGTTCTTCCGTACTGGACCGGTGCGCTGACCAGTGTCAGCATATCATACGCGCGCGCCGACACGCATTTAAACGTCATCTCGCCGCAGTGCTCTGCCTGAAAAGGTACTCTGAATGTATTTTTCTTATCGGAAAGCTCAAGCAGCAAGCGCTTCTTCTCATATGTGTCAAACATACGGTTCTTGATTTCAAATTCAACTACGACAGTACGAGCTGTTATGACCCGCCGCGCATCGACCTTTATAGCAAGCTGTACCTTACGCCCCTCTTCAGTTCCCGACCTTACGGAATAAGATACCTTCATTCCTGCTGCATCAAGCCTGACAAGCACCGCAGAAATAACAGCCGCCGCTATCATAAGCACGATAGCAAAAAAGAGGAACTCCTGAGCCGATACGAACATAAGCACCGCAAGTATGACTATGAGAGAAATATAGGAAAGGCGGTTTCTCCACATAGTAAATATCCTACCTTTCAGATGCAGCAGGCGGCTTTACCATATTCATTATATCTGTAAGTATTTCTCTTGCATCAATGCCCTCTACTCTTGCCTGCGGACGAAGAACAAGTCTGTGCGCGCAGACATCGCAGAATAC
>CAVGTL010000262.1:0-2573 GCA_963632005.1 Succinivibrio sp. | reverse complement strand
ATACCATAACAGGCGATATCCCTGCAAATCGTCCCTGAATGTAAAAACAGCACGGGATTTTTTCTTCATCAGAAAGAACGCTTTCATCAGCGGCAACGTTCACTATCTTTCCCAGATACATGCTGCCTTCAATAACGTCCAGTAATTCACATTCCAGTACTACAGGAAGTTCATTGATAACAGGGGCATCAACGAATTCACTTTTTGTTGTAGTGAATCCTGCTTTTTTATTTTGTCCGGTTCATTTCATTTTCTAATGTTCCTGATAGTTTGCTTCTACAATATCCATAAGCTTTATATGCTCATTCCTGTATCCTGTTGCCGTAAACTAAAAAAACATATTTTATTCCACTGTTCTTACGGATGTTATATATTTTACCACTTCCGGGTCTCTGTGCTCTATATTTGCCGCGCTGTTATAATACATTCATATATCATGCTCTTCATTTCGAGTAAGAACTTTGACCCAGCGATATCGATTACATATTATAAAGTTCGGTATGCATTTCAGTATCTGATCGGCTTTCAGGAAGCAGAAAGTTACGACAGGCGTAAACTGGAATACAAATGCGCTCAGGAATGCAGTCGGGATAGTAAAAAGCCACATAAAGAGGTTATCTACCCATGCAGGATATTTCGTCATGCCCCCTCCTGCAATAATACCGCTTTCTACAGGATATTCGTAACAAGTTCCCACAGTTGTAATGCTGAGCACTGTTATAAACTGTACAGCAAATTGTTTTGTTTCCTCGGATACAGAATATAAACTTATGATAGCATCTTTACAAATAAACAGTAATGCTCCGGATACTATCCCCAGCAGTAAAAATATGGCTTGCATTGTTTTTGAATATGTACGCACTTTATTAAACAGACCTTTTCCTACTGTTTTACCCATTATGACCGAGGCAACATTAGCACATGACATACCTACAACTGCAAATATCTGAAAGACTATCACTGCAATAGCGTTAGCTGCAATGATTGTCGCTCCTATATGGCCGAGTACTGCAGTTTGCGCACCCTGCGCTACTCCCCATAAAGCCCCGCTTATGACTACCGGAGTCGCTACCTTGACATAATCTCTCAAGTACGTAAAGTCAAATCTCAACAATTCCCGCAGCTTCATCCGTATTTTTTTGTCAATTCGCAATACATAAACGAGAACGATCACCAATTCAACAGACCTGCTGATCAATGTAGCGACAGCTGCACCTGCGATTCCCATTTCAGGTGCTCCAAAATGACCGTATATAAAACAGTAATTAAAGCAGATGTTTATCAGAATAGTGCTTACAGACATTATCGTACCTACTATTGCTGTTTCTACACTTTGCAGTGAATACATAAGCGAATTTGAAATCGAGAAAAGGATATATGTATAACAAATAATATTCAGATAACGCATTCCCTCAGCGATCACAGTCTCATCATCTGTAAATATGGACAGTAACGCATGCGGAAACAATTTAGCTATAATAAAAAAGATAATGCCTACTGACAGTCCAAATTTTACACCCAGATTAATTATCTTCTTAATAGGTTCGATACGCTTTTGCCCCCAATATTGAGAGGCTAATACTACGATACCCATTCCTATACCGGCTGCTATCTGTTGAAGAATAAACTGTATCTGGTTTACCAGTGTCGCGCCTGACAGCGCCAGTTCTGTATATGTGCCCAGCATGATATTGTCAACCATATTGACCATCAATGCAGCTAATTGCTGAAGACATATTACAATAAGTAGTGATAAAAACATTCTGTAAAAATCTTTATCTCGTGTAAACAGACCAAGAATCTTTTTCTCAGTGTCATGCGGAAGTTGTATATATTCCTGCTTTTTCATTTGAGCCTCCTTTTCATTACCAGCTTATACCGTGTAATAACACAATATCACATAATATTTCTCTTTTCTTGTATAATAGCGCCATATTATGGTACAATATCTTCAATACAGGAACAGGATATGGAGGAGTACATGAAAATACATAACATTCCAACAGATGATACCTTACGTTCTCTTTTAGACAATGGTCGCACAGAATTTCCTTTTGAATATTATCTTGATGAAATAAACAAGTTTGACAGCCACAGTATAGAATGGCACTGGCATGAAGAAGTTGAATTTTCTCTGGTATTAAGTGGAAATGTGCGTTGCTTTGATGAATTAAATGTTTATGATCTTTCTTCGGGAGACGGGCTGTTCCTGAATTCGGGGACATTGCATCACTTTGAATCTGATAATAACGGTACTATGATCACCATGGTCTTCTCTCCGGAGCTTATAGCGCCGCAGGGATCTTTTTTATACAGGGAATTTGTCGAAAGGATCATATCATCCGACTGCCCACTGATCTGTTTTAGCAGCAGCAATGAAAATTATGCTCCTGTTTTAAAGAAAATACGCATGCTTTATGATTCAACAAATCAGAATTTTTTTGCCATTCACAATGCTGCGTCTTTATTATGGGAAGAACTTCTTAATATTATAAAAGATGAATCATCATATGTGCAAAGCAAAGTAGATAAACTATTGCGAGCCAGAATGCAAAAAATGGTACATTACATTC
>CAVGTL010000261.1:0-2618 GCA_963632005.1 Succinivibrio sp. | reverse complement strand
TAATTATACTTCGGAGCCGATAAAGTCAAGCGGTACGGGCAGCTACAGGACTTTAAGGATAAACTGCCCTGTTGACATTCAGGTGTACGATGCATCAGGAAGCCTCGTCGCGGCGATAAAGAACGATACGCCGCAGGATGTAGCCGGCAGCAGCATAGTTTCATCGATAAACGAGGACGGAGAAAAGCTCATAGTGCTGCCTGTAACTGACGAGTATTCTTTAAAAATAACGGCTACAGATGACGGTACTGTAAATTACTCCGTTTCGGAGTTTTCAGATAAAGAAAACGATAACAGCAGAATAGTAAACTATTTCAATATAAAAGTCAGCAAAGGAGACATACTCACCGGCACTGTTCCCGCGTATACAGACAGTGAAATTAAAAACGGTGCTCCCGACGGCTCATCCGCAGGATATATGCTTTACAATGCACAGAACGACTTCATACCCGCTGACTCTGACATTTCAGGCGATGATGCTGTAAATGCGTACTATATGGTAAACGCATCGTCAAATAATACGGAATACGGTCTTGTCACGGGCAGCGGCATACGGCAGCTCGGCAATTTCGCACAGCTTGATGCGTTTCCTGCAGAGGGATGCAGCTTCACAGGCTGGTACAGAGATAATGAGCTTTTAAGCACTGAAAGCGTATATCGCTTCGCTGTAACTGAAGATACTGATATAACAGGGATGTTTGTAAAAAACGACGATCATTCCGTCAGCTCCGACGACTACAATGATGACAGTGACGGCAGTGACAGCAGCTCTGATGCTCCCGATCACTCCAATGATCTCGACGGCTCCGCCGACGATACGCTGACACCTGCTGAAAACAACCACATAATAATGACTATCGGTAAAAAAGAAGTTATCCTGTTCGGTAAAAAGATCTATATAGACGTTGCTCCGAAAATAGTTAAAAACAGAACTATGCTGCCTGTAAGATTCGTCTCCGAATCACTCGACTGCAATGTAGAATGGGACGCATCAAAGCGCATGGTAACTGTTACGAACGCAGATACAGAGATAAAGCTCACGATAGGCTCATACAGAGCTGTCGTGAATGGAAGATCTGTAATGCTCGACAGCCCGGCGTTTATCGAAAATAACAGGACCTACCTGCCGCTCAGGTTCATATCTGAAAACCTCGGTGCGCCTGTAGAGTGGAATGCCGCCGACAGAACGGTAACTATTACAAAGATAAAGCAGAGCAACAAATAAATGATCAAATGATAAGTTAACAAAGTAATTACATAGCAAAACTCCCAATTTCAAAGCATATACTTTCCTCCATATGTATATATAAAGGACCGCCCGATGAGCAGCTTTCCTTAAGCCTGCACTTCGGGCGGTCCTTAGTTTTTTGTCTTGTGTATATATTTGATTTTATTTCTCTTCTTCGACCTTAGATGAGTTTATAGCATCGTAGCCCTGTTCGCCTGTGCGGATGCGTATGACATTGTCAAGGTCATACGTGAATATCTTTCCATCGCCGTAATGTCCCGTACCTGCCGTTTTCATTATCGTGTCAACTGCCACCTTTTCCCAGTTTTCATCTGAAACGACTATTTCAAGCTTTATCTTTGGCAGTATCTGTGTAACGACCTCACGGCCTCTTACTAATGTTTTCATGCCGCGCTGCGTCCCGCAGCCCATTACCTGGTATACTGTGATGCCTGTTATTTCTGCTGCTATGAGCGCGTCTACGACGTCGTTCATTTTTTCTTCTCTTATGATAGCTTCTATCTTCTTCATATTCCATTCTCCATATTTCTACTAATCAAGTCCGTTGAATGACGGATAAGCTGTTTCACCGTGCTCTGTCATGTCAAGACCGAGCTTTTCATCGTGCTCGCTTACTCTGAGCGGAGTTATGAGGCGAGTAAGGCCAAGGCATATAAGCGTGCCGACTACTGCGATCGCAATAGTAACTACTATGCTGATGACCTGAGCTGTGAACAGGTGCGTATCACCGAAAACGAGTCCGTCCCACTGAGCCACGCTGTTTATAGAGCTCTTTCCGAAAAGGCCTGTCGCTATGCCGCCCCAGATACCGCCTATGCCATGGCATCCGAAAGCGTCGAGCGCGTCATCGTATCCGAACTTTTTCTTTATTACTGAAACACTGAAATAGCATATCGGGCTGACGAGTCCGCCGATTATGATCGCAGACCAGAGAGGTACGAAGCCTGCGCCCGGTGTTATGGCTACGAGACCGAGTACTGCGCCTGTTACTGCGCCGATGACTGTCGGCTTTCCTGATTTTATGACATCCATCATCATCCATGTTATCATACCCATTGCGGCAGATGTGTTAGTCGTCATGAATGCGTGTACTGCAAGACCGTCTGCTGCGAGAGCGCTTCCTGCGTTGAAGCCGAACCATCCAAACCACAGCATAGAGCCGCCGAGCACTACGAGCGGAATGTTATGCGGTCTGATGTTTATCTGGTCGTATCCTGTCCTGCGTCCGAGGACTATGGCCGCTACAAGGCCTGAAACGCCTGAGCTTATATGTACTACGTTTCCTCCTGCGAAATCAACTGAACCGAGCTCTGCGAGGAAGCCGCCGCTGCCCCATACCATGTGAGCCAGCGGATAATAAACTAACACT
>CAVGTL010000260.1:0-2645 GCA_963632005.1 Succinivibrio sp. | reverse complement strand
CGTATACAGCTTTTCGGGAACAGACGGGCTCAGCGCCGAGTCAAAAATGTTCCTCAACGTCGCAGTTGACCATAATCTCATACCTTATACTTCAGGCATGAACGCTTCTCAGGGAATTATACGAAAGAACGCTTCATCTTATGAGGTAAAGTCAGGTGCGGTAACTATAAAAGCGCCTGCCGCTGCAAAGAAAAACACTATGCGTGAGACTGCCGTGTTCTTCCCTGACACGTATAATGAATTCAATTCTTCTAAAAAACAGGCACAGTTCAATGACCTTAAGCAGCATGCAGATACGATCACTATGGTAACTTTCAACTCTGCATATGTCAGAGGAAAGTACAACGGAAGTCCTTTGATGGACGATAACCTTGCGCTGCATCAGGATGTAATAAAATGGTGCCGTGATAACGGTAAGGTATCACTTATGGGAATTTCAGACGGGTTCCAGAAAGCTCCGATATTAGGAGCCATAGGCTCTGCGTCTTCTACAGAAACACTTATAAGCGAAATAATTACAACAGTAAACAAATATGAAATGGACGGCGTAAACCTCGACATAGAGACTGTCGCCGCAGAGGCTTCATACAGGTCAGCCTACTCTTCATTCATAACAAAGCTCGCAAACAAGCTTCATTCCGAAGGGAAAGTCCTTATGGTATCAGTTGGAGCATACTTCACATCTGCTCAGGAGCAGAAGAGCATTTTTGATTACAATGCTATCGGAAAAGCTGCTGACTACGTAGACGTTATACTCTACGACGATTACCCTGACACGAACTACCCGTACACTCACAAGGCAGGCCCTATGAGCAATATCGTCCGCATAGGCAGAGTAATGCGCTACGCCGCTGTCACTATGCCTGCGTACAAGCTCCAGCTCGGCATGAGCGGATTCGCAATAGACTACAACACGTCAAAGAGCACTGCAGCAGATATACCTTACGACCAGGCAATGAGCCTTAAAAATCAGTACGGCGCATCTATCGTTACAGACAGCACAGAAAGCGGCGGCCATTTCAGCTACAACGCCGCAGACGGAGCTCATATAGTATACCTTGAAACTACTGCAGGTATGAGAGAACGCCTTGAGCTCGTAAACCGCTACGGCTTTAACGGCATAAATGTATACTTCGCCGGAAGCAACTGCACGCAGTTGTACAATGCTGTTTCTGATTACTCTACATATCATGATGAAATAGTTTCTGCCATGACAGCAGGCCTCGTCCCTGTTTCGCTCAGAAGCAATTACTCGACTGCCATAACGAGAGCTGATTTCTGCAAGCTGATATCACAGTTTATAGAATCAACGAGCGGCAAGAGCATGTCTGAATACCTGAAAGACAAAGGCCTTGACGCGAACAGCGGCAGCTTCAGAGATACGAGCGACAGCAACGTGCTCGCTGCAAGTGCGCTCGGCATAGTTACAGGCTACGATGACGGTACGTTCAAACCGACAAAGACTATAACACGCAGAGAATCGGCAGCCATGCTTAAGAGGCTCGCTGACGTAACAGGCTGCAAGGAATCGACGTTCCGCACAGCGTTTCGAGATATATCAGATCAGCCTGAATGGGCAAAAACAGGCATAAACTTCGTAACAGCCTGCGCCGACCCGTCAACAGGCAACAAAGTCATGAACGGCACAGGCAGTTCAACATTCAGCCCTAACGCAAACTACACACGCGAGCAGTCGATAATGACTATGATAAGACTTTACAATGCGCTTAAGCATCAGAAATAGTAATTGATAACCGGCGCTCAGCGTCCGGCATTCAGTATTTAACAATTTAATCTATTATGTAAAAACGACCCGGTCGCATGATTTTCGATATCACATGCGACCGGGTCGTCCTTATTTTCATACTTTTATTTATTATCTTTTTTATTCGCGCCTACTCTTCTTCGCCGCCATCCGCTTCAGCAGCAGCCTTTTCTTCCTCTGCTTTCCTGAGGAACGCCTGTCTGTCGAGCCATGACTGCAGGATTATTACAGCAGCCTGCTTATCTATGACGTCCTTGCGCTTTTTTCTTGAAACGTCCGCTTCTATAAGTACCGACTCTGCGATCTTTGTCGTAAATCGCTCGTCCTGATAAACTATCTCAACGCCCTTTATGGCATTGCTCCTCATTTTGTTTTCAAGCATAGTACGGAACGCTCTTACCTTTTCCGTCTGTATGCTGTCGCTTCCGTCGAGGTTTAACGGAAGTCCCATTACTATAGTGTCGCAGCCGTGCTCCTTGACGAGCGCCAGGACTTTGTCGGCGTCCTTTCTGATTCCTATGCGCTCTATAGTCATGAGTCCCTGTGCCGTGAGCATCAGCGCGTCGCTCAGAGCGACGCCTATAGTCTTGTCGCCCACATCTAATGAAATTGCCTTCATTTATATATGTATTTCTCCTGTGATCTATTTTAATCCGAGATAATTCTTAAGAAGCGCCTCGACAAGATCGTCGCGCTCTATCTGACGAATAAGATTTCTCGCATTGTTGTGTCCTGTGATGTACGAAGGATCGCCTGAGAGGATATATCCGACCATCTGATCGATCGCTGTATAGCCCTTTTCTGTAAGAGCATCATAGACCTTTGTAAGTATCTCAGATATAGTGCGCTCCTGAACCTTATCAGGACTTTTAAATAAAAT
>CAVGTL010000259.1:0-2672 GCA_963632005.1 Succinivibrio sp. | reverse complement strand
TTTGCCGTGTGTAAGATACTTCTCGAAAGTCGTTCAATGGTAAGGGAAGAGATGGAGCCGATAATAGATAAGCTTGTCAGGCGCTGCGTTCCGGTAAAAAATGTAAGGCTCGTTTCGGAGCTGATAAAAAACGAAAAATATTATTATATAGAGCCAAATCATCGTTGCAAGTTTATGGATAAAATGTGGGAGCTCGGCAGCGCTGTATACGAGCACAGGCTGCTGAGATTCAGCTACAGCAAGATGAAAGACGGCGGCTATGAGGATGTAGAGCGCCTTGTGCAGCCTGTCGGCATAATGTTTTCTGAATACTATTTTTACCTGATAGCCTTCCGCTGTGTCAGTGAGGAAGAGCCCGATGTCAAAAAATACGATAACCCGACGATATTCAGGGTCGACCGCATACAAGAGTACGAAGTGCTTGACAGGCGCTTCAAAGTAGATTACGGTAATAAATTCAATGAAGGCGAGTTCCGCAAGCGTATCCAGTTCATGTTCGGTGGCAGTCTGCAGCGCATAGAGCTGAAATGCAGCGGAAATACATCGGATGCGGTGCTTGACAGGTTCCCGACGGCGGAGATAACAGGCACCGACCCGGAGAGCGGCGCGTTTATAATAAGCGCCGAGGTATACGGACCCGGCTACGACATGTGGGTGAACGGGCAGAAGGGCGTGGAGCTTATCAGTAAGACGGAACTTGCGTCGCGCGTCCTGTAATGGTATGATTAATTAATATGCATTTGCGGCGGAGCACCCGCCGAATACTTGTCCGCCGGGCGGACGCACGGTATTGAAATTTATTCGGGCATTAAAATTTATTGATATAAAGAGAGGGTACTGATGAATTCTTATCAGCAGTTTATACGTAATTTCAGCATTATTGCACATATAGACCACGGAAAATCAACGCTTGCCGACCGCCTTATAGAGACGACGGGGCTCGTGGCGCACCGTGACATGAAGGCGCAGTATCTTGACAATATGGACCTCGAGCGTGAGCGTGGAATCACGATAAAGCTCCAGACGACAAGACTGCACTACAAGGCGCAGGACGGCAACACTTACGTCCTGAATCTCATAGACACTCCGGGACACGTAGACTTTAACTACGAGGTATCGCGAAGCCTTGCGGCGTGCGAGGGCGCTGTGCTCATAGTTGACGCGACTCAGGGCGTTGAGGCTCAGACGCTTGCAAACGTTTATCTAGCGCTTGACGAAAACCTTGAGATACTGCCGGTTGTAAACAAGATCGACCTGCCGAGCGCGCGGCCTGAGGAAGTTAAGCTGGAAGTAGAGGAAATAATAGGAATAGACGCTTCCGAAGCGCCGCTCATCTCGGCAAAGGAAGGCATAAACATCGAGGGCGTGCTTGAGGACATAGTGAAGAACGTGCCTGCTCCTAAGGGCAACGCGAACGGCAAGCTCAAGGCGCTGATATTCGACTCGTACTACGACAACTACAAGGGCGTTGTAATTTACGCGAGGGTATTTGAGGGCACTGTGAAAAAGGGCGACATGATACGCCTCATGAATACGGAAAAGAATTACGAAGTAACGGAGGTCGGCGTTTACGCACCGTCACCGGTGCCTGTTGATTCGCTGCGCGCGGGCGAGGTAGGCTACGTGTGCGCGAGCATAAAGCAGGTCAGGGACGCGCGCGTCGGCGATACGATAACTCATGTAAACGCGCCTACGGACGAGCCGCTTCAGGGCTACAAGCCTGTACAGTCAATGGTCTACTGCGGTATATATCCGGGCGAGGGCGAGAAGTACGACAACGTAAAGGACGCGCTCGAAAAGCTTCAGGTAAACGACGCTGCGTTCGTGTTTGAGCCTGAAACTTCTGCGGCGCTGGGATTCGGCTTCCGCTGCGGCTTCCTCGGTCTGCTTCATATGGAAATTATAGTAGAGCGCCTTGAGAGGGAATTTGAGCTCGCCGTGGTTACGACGTCTCCGAGCGTAATATACAAGGTAGTTATGACTAACGGCGAGACTATGATGGTCCAGAACCCGTCGAATCTGCCGCCTATGACTGAGATAGACCATATAGAAGAGCCTATCGTAAAGGCTGATATCATGATCCCGAAGGATTATGTGGGAACTATCATGGAAATGTGCCAGAAGCGCAGAGGAAAGATGCTTCATATGGAATACATCACGGAAACTCGCGTTTCGCTGCACTACGAAATGCCGCTGAATGAAGTAATTTACGATTTCTTTGACGCACTGAAATCAAAGACGCGCGGCTACGGCTCGCTCGACTACGAGTTCCTGAGATACGAGCCGTCAAAGCTTGTTAAGCTCGATATTTTACTTAACAAGGAAATGGTGGACGCGTTCTCAATGATAGTACACGAAAGCACGGCGTACGACCGCGGACGCTTCGTTTGCTCAAAGCTCAAGGAAGTCATCCCGTCGCACCAGTTCGAAGTGCCTATCCAGGCAGCCGTGGGCCAGAAGGTAATAGCTCGCGAAACTGTAAAGGCGCTGCGCAAGGACGTGCTTGCAAAGTGCTACGGCGGCGACATATCGCGTAAAAAGAAGCTGCTCGAAAAGCAGAAGGAAGGTAAAAAGCGCATGAGACAGTTCGGCAAGGTCGAAGTCCCTCAGGAAGCGTTTACAGCCGTTCTTAAGTACGACGAAGATAAATAAAATAATAAATATATAAAACC
>CAVGTL010000258.1:0-2675 GCA_963632005.1 Succinivibrio sp. | reverse complement strand
CTGCCATATGCAGCTCACACGGCGATTCATCAAACTCGCAAAGCCACCGCGCAGGCAGCGCCATATATAGCCTGCGCGCCGCCACGCTGACGATAACAGCCCCGGTCACCGATGCGACCACCCGCACTACATCGATATTTCCTGTAAAATCCGTATAAAAACCCATAAGCATCATTCTCTCAATACTTTCCCTTCTTCATTTCAGACTTTAACCCACATTGCATATTTTACCATCATATATTTATTTTTACAATATATGTAACCGATTTGTGCCACGTTTTACTCTTTATTTCTAACTTCCCTCAGGGCCGCCGGGCGGCCGCCCATTTGCGCTGTTTCTTACCTGTAAATTAAGTAGTATTAATGCATCGAACGCAATATAATATTCTCACAGATAAATACATTCGGAATCACGCGTACTAACAGCGCATAAAATATTCAAAAGGGAGAAAAGCAAAATGAAAAAACAAAATGGGCTTCCACCGCTCATGCCTGAAACAGAGTACGGCAACCGCAAGCCACACAGAAAACACATATATCATACACGCTTCAAGGTCATCATCGCCTTGCTCGTCATTTTAGTAATAACGACCGGCGTCCTGGCGTGCCATACGTTTAATGACAGAAACTCTGCCGCAGGCGGTTCAGACCGACTTTCCTCCGCTGACGAGACCGGCAGTGCTCAAACGCAGCCGGAGCAGGGTGAAACAGACGGCAGCACAGCGTCCGACAGCTCAACAGGCAACAAAAACACAAACAGCCCCGATGCCGCTGAAAAAACAAAACAGCTCGGAGCTGAAAAATACGGCTTCATCACCGTGCCATCCACATGGAAAATATTCAATGACCCTGACGCGTCATCTATCACAGGCAACAGCATCAAGCAATACTGCGACGAAACAGGCAAGCTCATCATAACGCTCAACTGCACGGAAGATCCGCAGACAGATGCAAAAAGCGCAGCATCATCCTGCTGGTCACAGATGGAGCAGGACGGTGCAACGGACATTCAGGGCGCAACAGTGCAGATAGCAAACTGCGAAGCGTACCAGGTCTACGGCTATTACACCGATGACGATGTCATGCTCGTCATCTGGGTGTTTACAGACTCGAATGACACACTGCATTATATATCTGCCGAAGGCCCTATAGACAGTGTAATGAACGCCGTAAAGCTCGTAGAAACAACATTTACATTAACTGCAAATTAGTCATCACCATCCGCTCCATCTATCACCACAGCGCCCTCGCCAGCCGACCGACGAGACCGTCTGAGCACGAGCAGATTTTTTACAGTAGCAGCCACAGGCACAGCGAGCAGCATACCGACTATACCGCCGATGTCAGCGCCCACAAGCAGCACTACCATAGTGATAACAGGATGCAGTCCTACACTGTCGCCTACGATCTTAGGCGCAAGCAGATGATTATCTATCTGCTGAACTATTATCATAGCCACCACAGCCCATACAGCCGTCATGTAGCCGCCTCCGAGCAGCGACACCACTACAGCCACTATTCCGCCTATCCACGGCCCCACAAACGGTATGAGATTGCATATACCTGATATCACACCGATTATACCGAAATAGTTAACACCTACTATCCAGAGCGCCACAACAGACAGTGCCGCAACGATACACGCCTCAAGCAGCTGCCCGCGAAGGAACTGCTTAAACGTCCTGCTGAAAACATTTACACCGTTAAATACCTTCAGTCCGACATCCGTCCGTCCCGGACCGGCAAGATACACCTCTTTCATCTTCTTAGTCAGATTCTCATAATCCATCATAAAATATATACTGATTATGAGACTTATTATCCCCATGACAAAAGACGAGCCTATCTCTGACACCCTTGAACCGAGCGAGCTTATGCTCAAACTTGAATTGAGATATTTCTGCGCCCAGTCCTCAACAGCCGCCACCATCTGCTTTATCGTCGGATTATCTATAAGATTTTTATCGCCAAGCTTTATGTCCGACGCATAATTCAAGATGTAATTCACGATATCGTTAACGCCCGTATTCCTCGAAATCTGACCGCCTATCATGATGTATATGCTGGCGATTATAACCGCCACGAGCGCTATCGCCCCGATGTATGTTATAAGTATAGTAGCTATCCTCAGTCTGTGAGGCCTCACAGCCGCTATCCTGTCATTCTTCCGAAGCGCCGTTTCCATATGGCTCACCGGTATGAACAGCAGATACGCGATAAAGAATGCGTAAATAAGCGGCGAAACATAATGATACAGCTTTCCGAGCACTACCGCGCACACGCTGAGTATATCGCCTATATTCCATAATATTCCTATAGCAGCAAACAGCCCCAGTACAGTAACTGCAACATAAAGACACCGCCTTTTAAACGTCCGGTCATCCATAATAACACTTCCCTTCTTCAAAATGCCCCCGTGATCGATCCTCATCCTGCGGCCGCCCGCGGCCCCACACTCGCGCGTGTTCGCGCGCATTTCTGATAATTATACCACATAAGCATTGCCTTTAATCGCACTTCACAGAACTTACACAGTCTTTAACTCACGTTAAACAGACTGCAGGTGCGCCGGTCTTTTTGCATTTATTCTGTTATTCGTTCATTTATTTATGCATGAATTACCGCGTAAGCTGCTTTACCCATCTGAAACGGTTGCAGACTATTGAGTTCGGGAT
>CAVGTL010000257.1:0-2695 GCA_963632005.1 Succinivibrio sp. | reverse complement strand
GATAGAAACTATGCACGATGCTAACGGTGTAGGACTCGCTGCGCCGCAGGTCGGCGTTATGAGAAGGCTTTTCGTTGTAGACATCGGCGATGGTCCGATAGTGCTGATAAATCCTGAGATAATCGAGATGTCAGGCGAGCAGACGGGTGAAGAGGGATGTCTGAGCCTTCCTGGCAAGGCAGGAACTGTAACTCGTGCAAATTATGTCAAGATCAAGGGTCTTGACCGTGACGGAAACGAGCAGGTGTACGAAGGAACTGAGCTGCTTGCGAGGGCGTTCCAGCATGAGAACGACCATCTGGACGGCGTGCTTTATATAGATAAGGCTACTGAAACGTGGGAATATGAGGACTAAAAATGGCAGAAAAATTAAAAGTAATATATATGGGAACGCCTGATTTTGCAGTGCCGCCGCTTAAGAGACTCGTTGCGGACGGCTATGATGTCAGGCTCGTAGTCACGCAGCCGGACAAGGCGCGCGACAGAGGAAAAAAGGTACAGGCTACGCCGGTAAAGGCTGCTGCAGTAGATGCAGGTATAGAAGTAGCACAGCCGGAAAAAGTAAAGAATAACCCGGAATTTATCGAAAAAATTAAGGAAATAGCACCGGACATCATCATCGTAGCTGCATATGGCAAGATACTTCCTGTGGAGCTGCTTGAGATCCCGAGGCTCGGCTGCGTGAACATCCACGCGTCGCTGCTGCCGCGCTTCAGAGGTGCTGCACCTATAAACAGGAGCATAATGGCTGGCGATAAGGAAACTGGCATAACGCTTATGTATATGGCAGAGGGTCTGGATACCGGCGATATGATAGCGAAGGCTTCTGTGGAGATAGGGCGTAAGGATGCTGAGGAGCTTCATGATGAGCTTTCTGAGATGGGAGCTGAGCTGCTTGCTGAATATCTGCCGCGTATCGCTTCGGGCGATATAGCGCCTGAAAAGCAGGATGATGCGCTTTCTTGCTATGCGCCTATGATATCAAAGGAAGAGGGACATATCGATTTTACAAACAGTGCATCGTCAATAGACTGTTTTGTGCGCGGCATGCCTAAACGCCCTGGTGCTTACACTGACTACTGCGGTACTCAGATGAAGATACGCGGCGCGCTCGCATCCGACAGGACGGCGCCTGATGGCGCTGTGCCGGGAACTATAGTAGATGTTGACGGTAAAAATATTTATGTAGCCTGCGGTGAGGGAGTGCTCGCTGTGACTGACATACAGATGCCCGGTAAGAAAGCGGTAAAGGTCGCAGATTATCTGCGCGGAAACAGCATCGAAAAGGGTGTTGTGCTCGGCTAACTGCCGGTGCTCAGACTTACTGTTAAATAATGGTGTGATATGGATAAAAACAGAAAAGCTGCCTTTGACGCGCTGCTTGAGATACAGACGAAAAAGGCTTATTCAAATATTGCGGTAAATCGCGCTGTGACGAAAAATATTCCGGATGACGAGGCCTTCGTGAGAAATCTCGTCTACGGAGTGCTTGAAAATCAAATGTTTCTGGATCACAGGCTTTCACAGCTAATGAAGCAGAAGCTTAAAAAAGTAAATCCGAAGGCGCTGACTTTGCTGCGTATGGGTGCGTATCAGCTTGAATTTGCCGACAGCGTGCCTGCTTATGCAGCGATAAGCGAATCGGTAAATATAGCAAAGAAAGTATGCAGAGGACTGGACGGCTTTGTAAACGGCGTGCTGCGGTCGTATGAGCGCAGGAACGGT
The DNA here is from genome assembly GCA_963632005.1 of Succinivibrio sp. Classification (GTDB taxonomy): domain Bacteria; phylum Bacillota; class Clostridia; order Peptostreptococcales; family Anaerovoracaceae; genus CAKQOE01. Next base: position 970 of record CAVGTL010000257.1, on the reverse strand, counting down.
GATTTTGAAATGCCCGACATGTCGGCGGAGCCGTCGCGGTATCTGTCTGTAAAGTATTCGTACAATGAAGATATAGCGTCGATGTGGCTCGGCATGTACGGCTTTGAAAAGACTGAGAGCATAATGAAGGCCGGAAATCAGACTCCGCCTCTTACGATACGTGTAAACAGGCTTAAAACGGACGCTGAGACGCTCAGAACGATGCTCGAGGAAAGAGGCTTTTGCGTCGAGGCTGCACGTACGGGAAATGATGAGTATGACGCTGCGCTTGATGGACTCGCTCTGAATGTTACGGGAAATGGGCTGATAGCGTCTGAGCTTTACAGGGATGGATATTTTTCTGTTCAGGATATAAGCTCCATGCTCATGGTGTCTGCGCTCGCGCCACAGCCGGGCGATACGCTGCTTGATCTGTGCGCAGCTCCGGGCGGCAAGTCGATGTGTGCGGCTGAATTTATGAACGATACAGGGCGTGTAATATCTTGCGACATATACGAGCACAAGGTAGAGCTCATGAAAAGGGCTGCAGAGCGCCTGGGTCTGAATTGCATGAACGCTCAGATGAACGATGCGCTTGCGTACAATGAGCATTTTGACAGTATGGCTGACTGCGTTATCGCTGACGTTCCGTGCTCTGGTCTGGGTGTCGTAAGGCGAAAGCCTGAGATAAAGCTTCATACATCGCTCGATAATGTAAAGGAGCTTGCAGAGATACAGTTGAAAATACTGAACAATGCAGCGCTTTACGTAAAGGAAAAAGGGCGCCTTGTGTACAGTACATGCACTGTCTCAGATCATGAAAATGACGAAATTCTTAAATTGTTCTTAAAAAAGAACAAGAATTTTTCTGTACTAAAAACAGTACAACTACTGCCAGATTCTGACAACGCTGACGGCTTTTATTTTACTGTGTTACAGCAATTTTAACAAAGCTGTAACACAAACGTAACAATAAAAAACAGGGTAATTT
>CAVGTL010000256.1:0-2718 GCA_963632005.1 Succinivibrio sp. | reverse complement strand
GGCCTCGCCCACGAAGCAGGCAAGGGTATCATAATAGCTGTAAATAAATGGGATTTAATAACAAAGGACTCGCACACTATGAGTAAATTCGAGCGCGACGTGAGAGCAGAGCTTTCTTTTATGCCTTACGCGCCGATAATATTCATTTCAGTAGTAAAGGGTCAGCGACTCTTCAACGTACTCGAGCTTGCTGACAGAGTAGCACACAACTGCTCGTTCAGGATCCCTACAGGCCAGCTCAATGCAGTAATAGCAGATGCTACGCTTATGAAGCAGCCGCCTTCGGACAAGGGCAAGAAGCTGCGCATATACTATGTAACTCAGGTAGGAGTTCAGCCGCCGCTGTTCTCGTTCCAGGTGAACAAGCGCGAGCTCATGCACTTCTCATATGCGAGATACCTCGAAAACAGACTGCGTGAGACGTATGACTTCTCAGGAACATCCATAAAGTTCGTATTCCGTGAGAAGGGCGAAAAAGAGGGGCTGAGATGATAGACATCAAAAGCATCGTTATCGTGGCTGTTGCAGTAGTGATAAGCTATTTCATCGGAAACATATCGCCTGCGACTGTCGTAGGAAAGCTGCACGGAGTAGATATAAGGAAGGAAGGCAGCGGCAACCCGGGAACTACGAACGTTCTGCGGACGCTCGGCGTAAAGGCAGCCGCATGCACGCTGCTCATAGACGTACTGAAAGGCGTTATCCCTGTGCTTGTGGGGCGACTTGTCGGCGGCGAATCGCTGGCGTGCTTCTGCGGTACGGCTGCGTTCTTTGGTCATATACTGCCTGTATGCTTCGGATTTAAAGGCGGCAAGGGCGTGGCGACAGGCTTCGGCGTAATAGTCGCTTTTAACTGGCCGACAGGCCTCGTGTGCCTTGTGACTGCACTTGCGGGCGCAGCGCTCTCTCGCAGGATGTCAGTCGGCTCTATCGCTGCGGCAGTAATATTTCCGGTAATGTTCTTTTTCGTAAAGCCGGATTATCTCATATGGTCGATCTGCCTCGCGGTGATCGTCCTCTGGCGCCACAGAGCAAATATAGTCAGACTCGCAAAGGGCGAAGAGCCTCCTATGAGCTTTTCAAAGAAAAAGAGCGTGGATAAAAAGGGAGAAAAGTAAATGAGTCAGTGTAAGGATCAGGATATTAAAAGGATAGCCGTAATTGGCGCAGGAAGCTGGGGAACAGCGATCGCAACGGCTCTCGCCGTCAACGGCCACGAAGTTCGCCTCTGGGGCCGTAATGCTGACATGATGTCAGAAATGCAGACGTCACGCGAAAACAGCAAATATCTGCCGGGCGTAAAGCTTGCAGAAAACATAACATGCCTTTCAGACGCAGAAGCAGCGCTCAAAGGCGCTGAAATAGCCGTTTACGTAGTTCCTGCACAGTCATTCAGGAGCACGTTTGAAAAGACTAACTCATATATATCGAATGATGCAATAGTAGTAAACTGTTCAAAGGGTATAGAGCAGGGAACGCTTAAGCGCATTTCCGAGATAGCAGCAGAGATACGTCCGGACCTTAAGTTTGCAGTACTTTCGGGTCCGTCGCATGCAGAGGAGGTCGGTAAAAGACTGCCGACTACGCTCGTTTCGGCTTCGACTGATGCACACACTGCTCAGGCCGTTCAGGATGCTTTCATGTCTGAATTTATGCGCGTCTATACTAACGACGACGTTATAGGCGTAGAGATAGGCGGCGCGCTAAAAAATATAATAGCACTTGCGGCAGGTATATCTGACGGCATGGGCTACGGCGACAACGCAAAGGCGGCCCTCATGACGCGCGCAATGACCGAGATATCAAGGCTCGGCGTGAGCCTCGGTGCGGAAAAGCTGACATTCATGGGCCTTGCGGGCATAGGTGACCTTATAGTTACATGCACGAGCATGCACAGCAGGAATCGCCGCTGCGGCATAATGATAGGTGAAGGACTGGCGCCTGATGAGGCTGTGGAAAAAGTCGGAATGGTCGTAGAAGGCATGTACACGACTGAAGCAGCTTACGAAATGTCGCGCAGGTACGATATAGAAATGCCTATAACTGAACAGCTCTACCATGTTATTAAAGGCGAGGTGAGCGGCCCTGACGCGGTACGCAATCTCATGCTGCGCAGGCGTAAGCATGAAGAAGATTAAATGTTAATGAATAAAATGTATTATGTAAAACGTCCGTCACCGGACATGCAGGATAATGCAGAAAAAATAAGGCTTTTATCATAAAAGCGGCAGGCGGGAAATTATCACAATGTATTATTTCCCGCCTGCCGTTTTATTTGCTCCTGTTTTTTCAGCTCTCCGCGCGACCTTCCTCTTGTAAGCGTTATATTCTTCAGGTGTATTAAGATTAAGGAACATGCTCAGCTCAGGGTCTATGACGCGTACAGTTCGCTCGTCTATCACAGTAGAAGATATGTCATTCATAGTAACGAATCCGTATATCCCGGGTGTATGAAGTCCCTCGTGATAGCATTCTGCGAGAGTATCTTCCAGCGCAGGGAGTATGTTTACTGAATAGAATGCATTGAACGACTCAAAATGCCCGTCAGCGTTTGAAGCGCATACGTCTGTGGTGAAGCACAGTGTCTGTTTCTTCAGAAATGCTGCGAATTCCATATTCATTACAGGCATGTCGCATGCAACTATGTATACATACTGGCTTTCGGCCTTGGTGAGTGCCGCGTGAAGGCCTGCGAGAGGTCCCATGCCGGGATATATG
>CAVGTL010000255.1:0-2724 GCA_963632005.1 Succinivibrio sp. | reverse complement strand
TTTGAATCTGCTGCCTGCGGCAGCAGTGCAAACCGCCTTGCTCACCTCGCTGGCAGCATCACCATTCTGCTCCGACGCTCCGCTCGTCTGCATGCCCGCCCGCTTTTTGGGCGTCTTTTTGCCTGTATAATATAATGCACATCTGAGGACGCTTTTCTTAGTGTTTGCTAAAAATGCATTAAGGGTATACTATAGGAGAGGACAGGCGTATGCTGTGTCCGGATGATTTGAAATAAATTACAGATAAATAAATGAAAGGCGGAAAATATCATGGAAATAATACATCTCACATCAGAAAATTTTGAAGAGGAAGCAGTAAAGGCTGAAGGCAAGGTCCTTATAGATTTCTGGGCTACATGGTGCGGTCCGTGCCGTATGATAGCTCCTGTTCTTGAAAAGATCGCAGCGAGCGACCCTGATTTTAAGATCTGCAAGGTAAACGTCGATGACGAGCCTGAGCTTGCAAAGAAGTTCAACGTGAGAAGCATCCCTATGCTCATCGTAATGAAGGATGGCGAACAGGCAGCAGTAACTATCGGCGCGCAGCCTGAGTCAGAGATACTGAAATTCGTTCAGAATGCATAAAGATGTGACTGCAAAAAATTTAAAAATCAATATTTGATGCTGCAAAGCCGCGGAGCCTTGTATTTCCTGTATTTGAGCGAGATACGACCCGCGGTTTTTACATTATGCGGTACTTGACATTTCGCATGCTCATAATATAAGATAACATACAAAAGTACTATGTTTTGTATAGTTGGTATGCGAAGAAATTATAGTAAAAACCGAATGGTCGTAAACAAACAAAAATGCATAATAATATACATAAACAAAATTTGAGCGGCGCAAACCGCATGTCAGGCAAAAAACGTGAGTATCAGTAAAAAAACAGGAGAAATATCATGGCAAACAAGACAGGTATAGTAACGGCAGTATGTACAAGCGATATTAGAGGTATTCAGAAAACAGACGTAGGTTCAGTAGACCTCGTTGAAGATTTCGGTATTTCAACAGATGCGCATGCAGGAAAGTGGCATCGTCAGGTCAGCCTGCTTTCACAGGAAAAGGTTGACGAATTCAACGAACAGGGTGCAGGCGTAATAGCGGGAGCATTCGGCGAAAACATTCTCGTTCGCGGCTTTGATTTCAAGACGCTCCCTGTAGGCACTCGTTTCCAGTGCAACGACGTTATACTGGAAATGACTCAGATCGGCAAGGAATGTCACTCTCACTGTCAGATATACCATAAGATGGGAACTTGCATCATGCCGCACGAGGGCGTATTCGCAAAGGTCATCCACGGCGGTACTATCAGCACAGGCGACGAGTTCGTGATGATCGACAGTGAACAGTAAGTCATCTGTAAAAATTACACATACAAAAAGACGCCTATTAAATGCCGGAGAATATACGGATAAGCGCAATTGAAATTCCCTGTAAATGGAGCGTTCCGTATATTTCGCAGGCAATAGAAAGGCGTCCTGCATAAAAAGTATTATTAATTATAACTGTATGTGCAGTTGTGGGTCGGCCGGGCCGACGGCATTAAAGTGACTTTATTTTGTATTAAAATTCGTAAAATATTTCTGATGTAACTGTTGGAAAATTAATGAAGCGGGAGCACAAATCTTTCGAAAAAATTAAGAAAGATTTGTGCTCCCGTTCGACGTTATGTGTTATATTATTGTAAGGCAAAAAACGTGCAGAGAGACCGGCGAAAAGAACGCTTATCCTGCATGTATTTTTTTGGAGGAAAGGCAGTAAAAAACATGTATGAAATGAAGAGCCGCGTCCGCTACAGCGAGGTGGGCGCTGACAGAAAACTCACACTTATATCACTTATAGATTACCTGCAGGACTGCGCGACATTTCACTCAGAGGATCTTGACCTCGGGCTTGATTACCTCGAGGAAAAAAACATGGCGTGGGTGCTCGTGAGCTGGCAGATAATAGTAGACAGGTATCCTGAACTCGGAGAAAACATAACAGTCCAGACATGGGCGTACGGATTCAGAAGCTTTTACGCAGACAGAAACCTTGTAATACGCGGTGAGAACGACGAAATACTCGCGAGAGCAAACTCACTCTGGCTGCTCATAAACCTGAACACGGGACATCCTATGAAGGCGCTCCCTGAGCAGGTAGAAAAATACGGCACAGGCCCGAAGCTCGATATGGAATATGCTCCGAGAAAGATAAAGCAGCCCGAAGAATTTCAGAAGACCGAGCCTGTCGAAGTATACAGACATATGATAGACACCAACGGCCACATGAACAACGGCCAGTACGTCCTGATAGCCAGAGAAATGCTCCCGCAGGGATTCAAAGTCCGCCAGGTCAGAACAGAATACAAAAACGCCGCAATGCTTGGAGACATGCTCTACCCGCAGATAGGAATGCTCGACGGAGCTTACATAATAAAGCTCGATAATGCAGAAGGCAAAACATTCGCAGTAGTAGAGTTCAGAGGGTAGGCAACAGGAGGCGTCCTGCAAATATGAAAATACATTAATTGCAATTTTGAATGTATATTTTGAAATAAATATTTTAGGGATAAGAGAAAAAGCAAGAGGGTAAAAAAGAGAGAGAATGAAAAAAAATTCACGCAGTAAAAGAATAGCAGCTGCGGCGGTAATGGTCATATTTATCGTCGCTGTTTTTGCGCGGTGCGGAATGAGTCCGTCATCGAAAGGAAATATTAAGGAAGAAAAAGTCAGCAGCAGC
>CAVGTL010000254.1:0-2746 GCA_963632005.1 Succinivibrio sp. | reverse complement strand
ATATCGCTCCATGGTATGAGCGGCTCGCTCGGAGTCATCTTTCCGGGATTCCTGTCTACCGAGAACGGACTTTTTTACGGAGGCGGCGCCGGAAGGCTGCTGTCGCAGTTCATCGGGCTGATATCCATATGGGCGTTCACATTTATATGCGTTGGCATAATAGTATTCGTCCTCAAAAAGACGATGGGCATAAGAGTTTCAGAAGATATCGAGCTTGCAGGCCTTGACATAACAGAGCACGGAATGATCGCATACCCCGAAAAGTATTAATGAATAAATGAATTAATGAACTAATAAGGGCAACATCCGGCGGCGACCCGGCCGCCCAACAGGAAGCAAAACGGCTTCGCCGGGAACGACAGAAAATGTCTCGCAAACAGATATATATAATAGTAGGAAAAATTCAGAAAATTTAACGGAAATGAAGAAGGAGGGAAAAACAATGGCGGAAACAGCAAAAACAGCGGCGACATGCGCAATGTACAATGTAACGATGATCATAAACCCTGACAAACTCGTTCCGCTGAAAGCAGCGTTAAACGAGCTCGGGATACAGGGCATCACAGTGACGCACGTAGAAGGCTGCGGAACGCAGCATGGCGGAGTAACACATTACCGCGGCGCGGTAGCCGACATGAGCCTGCTCCCAAAGGCAAAGGTAGAGGTCATAGTTTCGGAGATACCTGTGCAGGACGTTATAGATACTGCAATGTCGGTACTGAAATCAGACAGCATCGGCGCCGGAAAGATATTTGTATATGAAGTAGCAAAGGTCGTAAGAGTCCGCACGGGCGAGACTGATTATGACGCGCTGCAGTATAAGAAATAAAGAATTGCCGGAGGCTCGTGGGAGCGCGAGGCGCTCGGCAGGATATGAAATATTAATTGGAAGTATTAAAGAAATTAAATTGTAATATATTGAAGGAGGAACATAAAATGGCTTATCCAAAGATCGACTTTCTGTATTTAAACGAAAAGGACTTACTTGAACTCGGAGTAAACGATGTAGTAGCTTGCACTGAGTGCATGGAGGATGTGCTGAAAACACTGGACGCGGGCGATTACCGCATGGGCGGCGAGAGCGGCAATTCGCACGGCTGCATGGTTCAGTTCCCGAAGGAGCCTGAGTTCCCGAACATGCCTAAGGACGGTCCGGACAGAAGATTCATGGCGATGCCGGCTTATCTCGGCGGCAAGTTTGACATCGCGGGAGTAAAATGGTACGGCTCTAATGTAGAAAACAGAGAAAAGGGGCTGCCGCGCTCCATCCTGATGCTGACTCTTAACGACAAGGAAACAGGCGCGCCGCTCGCTCATATGTCGGCAAACCTGATAAGCGCTTACAGAACTGCGGCAGTTCCCGGCACAGGAGTAAAGGCGCTGGCTCGCGAGGATGCCAAGGTGCTCGGCATCGTAGGACCGGGATTTATAAACGACGTTACTATTGAGACATTCGCGGCGCTCAGACCGTCGCTCGATACTCTTAAGATAAAGGGCAGAGGACGCGCAGCCATAGACCGCTGCATAGAGTACGTAAAGGATAAGTGCCCACAGTTTAAGAACTTTATCGTGTGCGAGACTCTTGAGGAATGCGTCCGCGATTCCGATATCATGAGCTTTGCAACTTCGACGCCTACAGGCGGCCAGGATACTTATCCGTGGATAGAGCCTGAGTGGATAAAGCCGGGCGCTCTGATCTGCGCGATGGGCGCGCTCAACACTACAGAAGAATTCATTATGGACCCTAAGACGAAGCTCGTCGTTGATAATACAAAGCTTTATGAAACGTGGGCTGAGGAATACCCTTATCCGACATTTGAAAAGTGGTTCATTTTCGGCAGCAAGTTTACCGACATGATACACGAAGGCAAGCTTGACGAATCGAGGATGGAGGATATCGGCGGCATACTGAGCGGAAGGCTTCCGGGTCGCGAGAGCGATGACCAGATCATACTCTATTCTATCGGCGGCATGCCTGTAGAGGACGTAGCCTGGGGCAAAGTCCTTTACGAAAAGGCGCTCAGGGAAGGCAAAGGCACGAAGCTTAACCTCTGGGATGAGCCTTACCTTTACTAAAGCCAGCCGTATAGGCAGCGCGTGCATGAGTCATTAAAAAGATTATTTAAATGCATAAAGCGCATGATTCCTGATTGTATACAAAATTGCAGACACTGCAGCACTTCAGCCGGGGGAGCAAAAGCTTCCGGCATGAGGGCTGCGGTGTTTGACTTTTTTGATCTTCTGAGGATTTTTTTAGATAGCTACAGCAAAACAGACAGCGCGTGTCTCCGCACAGGTAAGTGGGCTATCTGTTCAGTTTTTCTGATTCGCGGATAAGCTTGAAATAATCTATAACCTTTTCACGTCCCTTTTCAGAAAGCTCATCGAGAGGAAGAGCCATGCCGTATTGTTCGTGGAGCGCTTTGTAGGTCATAAGGAGCCTGTTGAAATTAGGATCGTTTTTTACAGGAACTGCTTCAGATGCAGCTCGCGGCTGATTGCTTTGAACTATAGGATTTGAAGCAGGCCATGAGCGTCCTACGAGAAAGTCGAGCGGAATGTCAAAGTAATCTGCCATAGCTATCATAATGGAAATATCAGGAAAACGCTGATCGTTCTCATACCTGCTTATAGTAACGGGCGTGAGGTTCAGATCTTCAGCAAATTTTGTCTGACTTATTTTACGTGATTTTCGGAGTTCTTTTAATTTAAGTTTATACATCAGGTGTTCTCCATAGTTTGAAAT
>CAVGTL010000253.1:804-2772 GCA_963632005.1 Succinivibrio sp. | reverse complement strand
TAGATGAGTGGGATGTGCTGATACGTGATGAGGCAAATAATAAAGCTGTACAGGAAGAGTATATAAATTTCCTTCGCGGACTCTTTAAAGGTACTGAGCCGATGAAATATATCGCACTTGCGTATCTGACGGGAATATTGCCGATAAAGAAGGTAAAGACTCAGTCGGCGCTTAATAACTTTGATGAGTTCACAATGCTGGATTCACGGACCTTTGCGCCATATATCGGATTTACAGAGCATGAAGTAAAGTCACTTTGCCTGAAGTACGACAGAGACTTTAACGAGGTAAAGCGCTGGTATGACGGATATATGCTTGAAGGTTATCATATATATAACCCAAAGGCTGTTGCCAGTGCGATCTTGTGGAATAAATTTCAGAGCTACTGGTCGCAGACAAGCACGTATAACCTGATAGTACCGCTTATAAACATGGATTTTGACGGACTGAAAACAAGTATTATTGAAATGCTGTCAGGAACTTCGGTAGAAGTGGAAGTGGAAAATTTCCAAAATGATATGATAAGCTTTGCAGATCGTGATGATGTTCTGACACTACTCATACATCTTGGCTATTTATCATATAACGCAGATGATATGTCGGTAAGCATACCTAATGAAGAAATACGCAGAGAATTCGTCAGAGCTGTTAAAAAGAATAAATGGAATGAAATGGCAGAATTCCAGCGCGCGTCCGACGCGCTCATAGAAGCTGTAATTAATGAGGATGCAGACACCGTAGCGGAGTACATGGAAAAGATACACAGCGAATACGCATCAAGCATATCATACAATAATGAAAACTCGCTGAGCAGTGTACTTACGATAGCCTTCCTCAGTTCTATGAACTATTACTTTAAGCCTGTACGCGAGCTTCCTGCAGGTAAAGGCTTCGCAGACTTCGTATACGTCCCGAAGCCGCGCTATGCAAACGACTATCCGGCAATGATAGTAGAGCTGAAATGGAATAAAACAGCGCAGACGGCACTCGACCAGATAAAAGAAAAGAAATACCCCGAAGCACTTAACGGCTTTGAAGGTGAAGTGTTGCTCGTCGGGATAAATTATGATAAAAAGACGAAAGAACACAGTTGCGTGATAGAGAAGATGTAGAAATTGGGATTTGGAAAGTCAGCAGGCAGCGGGTTGAAAGCAGAATGTTGATAAAGGAGAACTTGGAAAGTCAGCAGGCGAAGCGGTGTAGGTGAAATGTTGACAAGTTCAAATTTAATGGGGAGGAAAACAGATATGAAAAAGAAAATAAGTATTCCGATTGTTGTCATGGCAGTTTTGAGTATCTTAGCAGCGGGATATTATTTTATGCCAAATACATTCGGCAGGAATGTAGATCCGTCTGATGTAGATCACATCGAGGTGTTTGACGGTAATACCGGCGTTGGCTTCACCATTGATGATCCGGAAGATATTAAATACATTGTTGAGAACATTCAAAGCCATCAAATGAAAAAAGATGGAATTTCTTTTGACAAAACGGGCTATAGTTTGAAAATCACTTGTGTTGATGCGAATAATAAAGCTGTCATTCCGGAAATCATTATCAACAGTGATAATACAATTCGTAAAGATCCATTCTTTTACAGATGCTATGGTGGCTTGTGTTTTGATTATATAAAGGAAATGTGCATATTTACCGACAGCAGGTCAGAAAAAATGTAATAATATCAATAGAATAGACCGGAAAAAATGTGATATAACAATGTACGGAAATGTACTCTGTAATACCTGCATGGCATGCATACATCATTGCCCTGAGAACGCCATCCATCTGAATATTCCGGAAAAGAATCCGGATGCCAGATACAGGAATGAGCATATAAAGCTTATGGATATTGTAGAAGCAAACTATCAGAATAATTAAAAAAGGAGTAAAAAATGAAGAAAAATTTAGGCGCTGCACCTATGCTGTTCCCGCAGCCGGTGCTTATTATCGCAACATATGATGAGAACG
>CAVGTL010000253.1:0-794 GCA_963632005.1 Succinivibrio sp. | reverse complement strand
CGATTTGAAGATATGGAAGAAGATTGATACTGGATGGATTTTATGCAGCTGATAAATGGGCGGTTACGGGTATGTGTGAAATGCTTTATTATGAACTCGCACCATATAACGTTCAAGTTAAAACATTGGTTCCCGGAGTTGTTAAAACGGGATTTAAGATGGACGGCGGAGAACATATGCCGGAAGAATATCAGGTGTATGTGGACAGGCAGATAAAGGTATTAATGCCGGATATGGATCATCTTGAAGAACCGGAAGAAGCTGCAGAAGATGTATGGTTTGCGGTAAATGACAAAGATAAAGACAGGTTAAGTTATTTTACCGGTAAAGTAAGTAAGGAACTTATGAAAAAGCGATATGATATGGGAGTAGATGGCTTTCGTAGATACTATAAGAAGCTTTTGCTCGAAGGTGATATATAAATTCAAATTTAATGGGAAGAAAATAGAACTTCCTGTAGTACTGGAATGTGAATTACTTGACGTTATAGAAGGCAGCATGTATCTTGGAAAGATCGTGAACGTTGCCGCTGATGAAAGCGTTCTTTCTGATGAAGGAAAGATCACATTGAGCAAGTTCTTCCCTATTACTTATGATCCTTCAGAACACGGATATTATGCATTAGGTGAACGTGTCGGTAATGCCTTTAAAGACGGAGCAGCATTAAAGTAAAACAGAATGGAAATAAAGTACCCTGCAGATCACGAAGGCCTGCAGGGTAAAATACGACAACTGAAAAATCACATTGCAGCTAAAGCTGCGTGATTTCTGTATAAGTCCTGCGCGCCGTATCA
>CAVGTL010000252.1:0-2775 GCA_963632005.1 Succinivibrio sp. | reverse complement strand
ACGCTTATCCGTATATTCTCCGGCAATATTTGGCGTCTTTTTGTATTAATATAAATTATTCAGCGTTATCTGCGCTTCCTCCATCCATGGGAGCATGGTTTTCAAAATCCCAGTTATTCCACTGTTCTTCCCACTCATCTTTTTTCCAGTCATCATCATCCCATTTTTTCCAGTCTTCCTCAGTCTTAGGATCGTCTATATGCTCCGGCTGAAATATATCGCCTTTTCTTTCGCTTTCAGGCTTTTTCACCTGTCTGAGCAGTAATGTCGTTCCGATTATTGTTACTATAATGGTTATTACAAGCGCAATGAGCGCTATCACAGCAAAGTCTTTCATCCTGTTTTGCCTCTTAAAGCCCCTTTCCTTGATTTAATATTTTTATTCCCGGTTCAGCATAACACAAATCACTCAAAAAAGAAAACAGGACTGCATCCCGCGGGGCGGCCGGGCCGCCGCAAGTTTTATGCCCTTATTACTTATACATTCATGCATTCGTGCTGTGCCGGGATTCATAGCAAAAATCAAAAAACAAAAGACCGCCTCGACGTGATTATCAAGACGGTCCCTTGCTAAAAGGTTATATTAACGTAAATATGTAAAAATAGGAGACTAATTTGTTAATTTGTTTTACTGAACGCTGAACAGCAGGTCACCGTAGCTTGGGAACGGCCAGTAAGCGTCAGCTGTGAGTGTTTCGAGCTCATCTGCTACGAGGCGGAGTTCGTTCATTGCAGGAATGACTGTATCGTGGAAGAAGTCAGCCTGTTCCTTGAGTTCGAATTCGCCTGCCTTGATAACTGCGCTTTCGAGCGTAGCGATCTTGTCGTTGAGTACTGCTGCGAGATCAGAGATCTTTGTGAGTACGTCGAGCTCAGCCTTCGCGTTTACTCCGAGCTCCTTCTTTGAGAGAGCTGTAGCTGCGAGTTCTGCACTGTATGAGCTTACAGCAGGAGCGATATCCTTCTTAGCCATGTCTATCATAGTGAGAGCTTCGATGTTTATGATCTTAGAGTATTCTTCAAGCTTGATCTCGTATCTTGCCATTGATTCTACTTCTGAGAAGATGCCGTGCTTCTTGAAGAGCTCTATGTTCTTCTTTGCTGCGAGGTAAGGTGCTGCTGCTACAGTGCTTGTGAGGTTAAGGAGACCTCTCTTTTCTGCTTCTGCTACCCATTCCTCTTCATATCCGTCGCCGTTGAAGATTATTCTCTGGTGCTTAGTTAATACATCCTTGATGAGCTCGTCGAGAGCCTTGTCGAAATCTTCTGCTGCTTCGAGCTTGTCAGCGTACTGTTCAAGAGACTCAGCTACGATAGTGTTGAGTACGAAGCATGCATCGCCGATAGACTGTTCTGAACCAGTCATTCTGAACTCGAACTTGTTGCCTGTGAATGCGAAAGGTGATGTTCTGTTTCTGTCTGTGTTATCCTGCTGGAATGAAGGAAGTACGTTTGCGCCGAGCTCAAGTACTGAAGACTTTCTTGCATCCAGTGGAACGCCTGAGATTATAGAGTCAACAACTCTTGTCAGATCATCGCCGAGGAACATTGAGATGATTGCAGGAGGTGCTTCGTTTCCGCCGAGACGGTGGTCGTTGCCTGCGCTTGCAACTGCAACTCTGAGCAGATCCTGATAATCATCGACTGCCTGAACTACTGCTGAGAGTACGAGCAGGAAGATCTTGTTGTCTTCAGGGTGCTTGCCAGGGTTGAGCAGGTTTTCGCCCTTATCTGTAGAGATAGACCAGTTAGTGTGCTTTCCTGAACCGTTTACGCCTGCGAATGGCTTTTCGTGGAGGAGGCATACCATGTTATGTCTCTTTGCTACCTTCTTGAGTATTTCCATAGTAAGCTGGTTATGGTCGAGAGCAACGTTTGTCTCTGTGTAGATAGGAGCCATTTCGTGCTGAGCAGGAGCTACTTCGTTATGCTCTGTCTTTGAAAGGATACCGAGCTTCCAGAGTTCGTTGTTCAGGTCTTCCATGAATGCCTTTACTCTTGGCTTGATAGCGCCGAAGTAATGGTCGTCGAGTTCCTGTCTCTTTGGCGGCTTTGCTCCGAAAAGTGTTCTTCCGCAGTAAAGGAGGTCAGGTCTTTCTGCTGCTACATCAGCATCTACCAGGAAGTATTCCTGTTCAGGACCTACTGAAGTGATGACTCTCTTTACGTCGTCCATGCCAAAGAGCTTTGTTATTCTTAAAGCCTGCTTGTTTACAGCGTCCATAGAACGGAGGAGCGGTGTCTTTTCATCGAGCGCTTCGCCGCCGTATGCGCAGAATGCTGTAGGTATGCAGAGTGTTTTTTCCTTAATAAATGCATATGAAGTCGGGTCCCAGTTTGTATAGCCTCTTGCTTCAAATGTAGCGCGGATACCGCCTGATGGGAAAGAAGAACCGTCAGGCTCGCCCTTGATGAGTTCCTTGCCTGAGAAGTCCATGATAACTGTACCGTCACCGTTAGGGCTGATAAATGCGTCGTGCTTTTCAGCAGTGATGCCTGTCAGCGGCTGGAACCAGTGAGCGAAATGAGTAGCGCCCTTTTCGAGAGCCCAGTTCTTCATTTCTGCAGCGATTACGTTTGCTACGTCCATAGTGAGGTCTGCGCTTGTTTCGATAGATTCTCTAAGCGCTTTGTAAGTTGCCTTTGGAAGGCGTTCCTTCATGACTGCGTCGTTAAAGACCATGCTGCCGAATACGTCGTTGATTTTTTCCATTTTAGTGTTCTCCTTTTAAGATTTCCATATTCTACATATTATTTACTATCAAAGTAATAAAT
>CAVGTL010000251.1:0-2789 GCA_963632005.1 Succinivibrio sp. | reverse complement strand
CAGTAACGGAGAGCACGAGTATGACTGGCTGGATTCACTTGACGTTCCGCAGTATGTACAGTCGGTAGAATTCGATTACTGCGCAGGATTCGCCGTAAAATATCTGAACCTGCCGGAGACAGTTCTTTATGTAAATACAAACGGTATACCTACAGTCCTTGATAACTGGCTCCTTTATGACCGCGGTATTCAGGTAGAAGATGGCTACACTGCAGCTGAAGAAAATCCGCGCTACACTGCAGAGGACGGGATACTTTACAATAAGGATAAAACGGAAATTCTGGGAGTACCTGTAAAGAAGGACAAGCTCGTAGTAGGAAACGATATCACAAAGGTAGTACTGCCGTATCAGTGTCAGCTTTCAGTATTACAGCTCGACATAGACAGCCTTGATTCGCTCCCTGACATAAACTATGAGCGTCTTGACAGCAAGCAGTGCATGATAGTAGTGCCTGACGCGCTTCTCGAAGATTTTATGGAATCACAGAGAAGCATGCTGCAGCGCACGGGCATTTATGTAGGCTCAGATACGGTTCCTGACAGGGTATACAGCATAAAGAACGGCTTTATGGTAGACTCCGACCTTAAGATATGCGATATCATAAAGGATGCGCCTGTTTGGATAGCGCTTCCTGATTATGCAGACAGTATAGCAGCTGCAGCTGTAAACAAGTTCAGCAGCGCTGAAGACGGACAGACGCCGCTTTCTATTATAATAATGCCTGAGACAGGTCAGAGCGTAAGCTTCGACGAGGGCAGCTTCGATGGCTACAGCAGCATGACGCTTGCGTGCTATACAGACGAGCAGTTAAAGGCTGCAGAGGAAACAGCAGCACAGTATCCGGGATGCAGCTTCGATATAGTCCTTCTCAAAAAGGACGAAGAAGGACGCCTGTACTTGACAGGTGATGACGGAAATATTACATGCATGATACCTGAAGGTGTTTACAGCATAAATTCAGATTCATTTAAGGATACGAGCGCCGACAATATTGTTATAAAGCTGATGGGATATTTTGCTCCGGTACTTTCGGGCTTTGAAGATGGAACACCGTTCTCATTCGGTATAGACGACAGCAGAGTAAGGCTCGATATAAGCATGAGCAGCTGCAGCGTACAGGATGTTATAGACAGCTGGACTGTACCGATGGCAGGATATTACAGCTCGTACTCGCTGAAATATGCGGTAGAGCACGAGCTCGGTGAGGATGCAGGCGAGCTTGAAATATATAATGAAGTAGTAAAACGCCTGCTGGCAGGCGAGAACCGCGTGCGCGCGATACTCGGCATGGAGCCTGCGACGGGTACTGACGATATGATGTTTGAAACACCGGCGAAGCCTGCGACCGATGAGGACTCAGGCTCAGAGGTGACAGAATGAGTGCGGCAAAGCGCAGAGCAGGCTTCGGCCTGCTCATAGCGTTTCTGGCTGTGATGCTCTTTATGTTCAGCATCGCATACCTGCTGTGCATGATACTCATACTCGCCGCGCTGGCGGCAGTATGCGTATTTCTGATACACGCAGATGCAAAGCATATGGAACTGGATGCAGATGTTGTATCGGGAACGCGAGTAGGAAACGGCGCAAGATTCAGACTCAATATTTCATGCCGTAGCCATCTGCTGGCTGCAGGACATATTACTGTAGAAGTTGAAATATCAAATATTATGTTTGGCATGAAGCGCAGAGAGCAGTTCGTGCTCCCGCTGCGTGCTCACGGAGAGCCTGTCGAGACTGCACTGCAAATGGACCTTTGTGGTGAAACTGACATACGCTGCGTGAGCGCTCGTGTATGGGATCCGTTGGGATTATTCTCAGCAGTATGCGCAGAATTTCCTGAAGCCAGAACGATGTGCTATCCGAGACCTGCCGACCTCGACCTGAGCGTTTCAGACGATGTGGTAGGCTCTGTAAATACAGAAGGACTTATACAGAACAGAAAGGGCAGCGACCCAAGTGAAACGTTCGATACACGCGAGTATGTGCCGGGTGACGATATACGTACCATACACTGGAAGCTGTCGTCAAAGACAGAAGATTTCATAGTGCGCGAATCAAGCGAGCCGTCTCATTATGATGTAGTGCTCCTTCCTGATATGGGACTGACTCAGGGCGAGGGCAATGCAATATCGATAAGTGAATTAAACAGTGCCGTAGCAATAACTGAGGAGCTTGCCGAGGAGCTTATAGCACAGGGAATATCATTCTGTATAGCGATACCCGGCAAGCGCGGCATAAAGCTGTTTGATGTCAGCGATAAACGCGATATGCAGCGTATACTTTCGATGTGGATGAGCATTGCAGTGCCGCCGCAGAGCGGTGCGGGGCTCGATATGTTTTTATCTGACCATATGGATCAGTACTTTACAAGACTGCTGATAGTATCGGGCGGAAAGTACATGCATGATGTTAAAGGCCTCGGAAAACGCATTGGCGCGACTGTAGTCAGCACTGCAGACGATGTCGAGCAGCCTGTTTACAGCGTGCTCGGACCGGACTGCGAGGCAGTCGTATTACCGGCTGATAATGAGCGGGATGAAAGATATAAAATAGTTTGTTAATTATTTAGGAATTAATTTTTAGTTAGACAGAAACGGAGAGAGATATGCCGGCTCCATCAGTAACAGAACTGAAAAAAGATAATATACAGCGCGCGGGGCGCGCCCTGCTGTGGAATGCCATTCTTGCAGCCATGCTGCTGTGGTGGAGCCTTGCAGTACTGAATGCTCCGTGGGGCAGCCTTATGCCGAGCCCGTTTATCGCGGCTTTTGCGGCTCTGGCAGCTTAC
>CAVGTL010000250.1:0-2824 GCA_963632005.1 Succinivibrio sp. | reverse complement strand
GGCCTGCCGGCCTGCAAGGAGAACCCGGCCCGGTCGGTCCTCAGGGTGAGAAAGGTGATACAGGCGCTCAAGGGCCGGCTGGACCGCAAGGTGAACGCGGTGAAAAGGGTGAACGCGGACATACCGGAGAACAAGGCCCTAAGGGTGAGAAAGGCGATACAGGCGCTCAAGGGCCGGCCGGACCGCAAGGCGAACGCGGTGAAAAGGGAGAGCCAGGCGAGATACCCGCTGTCACAGTCGTTGAGGATACACCTCTCAGCTATAGGCTGAACTTTAAAACATCAGCCGATGACGTCACTACACCTAATCTTTTAAAATATTTCGAAGAATATCACGCTGACGTTTCAGCTACCGGCAGCACATTCAGCATCACATTAAAAAACCTGATATTGACCTATCAGAATACGTCATCAACATCAGTCCGCATAAGCGTCGCTCCAAAAGATACAGCTTTACCGATATTGGCCGATATACGCCGCAGTACTATTTTTAACACAGGCTCCGTGGAAGCCCAGACATTCAACGATACGACCGTGTCCGCACGTACAGTCATCGATGACCTTATGTATACTCAGTCGCAGGAATCACATAATATAAAAATACGTCAGCAGGACCCCGTCACAAAGCTCTGGTCGTTGTGCGATATCCATTCATTCTTCTCCGCCGGAGGCGCAAGAGCATCCGTCTGGGTCAGATGGATAGAGCTCGATACTAAATACGCAGCTCAGCTCTAAGTTTTCACATATTTTCATTTCTGAGCGTGAGGCGAAATTAAACGTATACATATAAAAGCTTCTATGGTAAAATACATTCAATTTAACACAGTCCGAAATATTTACAGGAGATTTTAAATGGAAGTTCCTCTTAATGACACCATATCACTCAGACCGCTTTCCTCGCTCACGCTTCAGGATACATTAAACCTGTACCTTATGTTTCCAGGCAAGGATCTTACCACATTTCGTGATGAGCTATGTGCTTTAAAAACGGATCCTACACAGCACGTGATCGTAAAAACAGTAAAACGTTGGCGCAATGGCGAAAGCAGACCAAGAAAAAGTGCTCTTACTCCGGAAGAACTAAGGTACATATTTATCGGAATACTTAATAATACCTTTTTCACCGGAAACACAGATATGATGCTTTCCTCAATAGTCAGGGATCTTAAAAGCAGTGCATTTAATTTTGATACATCTGATATAGAATCAGCAGCCGAAGTAGATGCAGCATCTGCGCTTTCAGTCGTTTTTGACATACTGTCTTTCACAGTCCTTGATGGCAACAGCTGCGATCAGCTTATGCTGCTCACTGACCGCCTGCATGCAATTGCGGAAGGTTCATATGATAATGATGACTCTGAGATCGATTTTAATATGACCTCTGCAGGCGCTTTTTCAGTGTCTGCCGACAGAACATCTGCTGCTGCGCATACTTCTTCAGAATACTTTGATCACAATGATTCACTGCGCATCGGTCGTGCTGTCATAAAGTTTACAGCCCCACCGCTGCCGTTTGACGTTGATTATTACGTAAGGCACATAAAAAACGGTAAGGACGAATTTCTCTCAGGAAAAGACCTTATGCCTGTAAACAAAAATATAAAGTTCAAACCGTCCGGTGACGGACCTCGCAGCATGCAGGCTGTTATCGACAATATTCCGCTTGATATCGGTTTTCAGTTCAAGTGTTTTGCTAAATGTGACCCTAAAAACGTACCACAGCTTTGTGAACTGCTTGCAGCTCATATTGATTACTCTAATGCAAGATTTAAGACTGACGATCTGAAGACGCATTACTCCAAACGCTACGATGCAGAGCTCGAGCTTATTGCTACTTCTGTTGCTGAACCCGGTACTGTGTGGTTCATGCTTCCTGATTATACAGCTTATGTAACGTTTGACCCTTTCCTTAACAATTATTTTCTTCCGGAGTTCAGGGACCTTGACTGATCTGCATACAAGTGAACATCAGATACCAACCGCCATAACTGTTCAGAGTATGGCGGTTTTTTTAATGTCTCAAAAATGTCCGTTGAATGTACACTGAAAGTTTTTCTCATATATGCGATAATCATCATGCAGACGGGTCTTGCAAATAAAAATTTAAAACGGAGGAATATTTTGATAGTGTATTTTGAAACACAGGACAGCGAGAGCCTTCTGTCGATGGCTCACTCCGTTTACGTCACATCTGATGATGAATTTTCGCTGTCGGTAATAAAAAATAAAATGTCAGATCATTGCCTGATGCTCTCTGTATCCGGTTCGAAATATATGATAGAACGAAGCAGTGACTGGCTCGGCAACGGTCACGATTCCTTTTACTGGAAAGCACGAGTGCTTTCTTCGTTCAATCGTATCGTAAAACGTTTCGGAGCTCTTGCTGAGGGCGCGGCGACGCGCGAAGGTTCGGGAATTATTGATATTGCATCGCTTATAAACGATGAATATACTACATTTGAGCAAATGCTCGACTGAAACTAAAAAACTGCAAGCTCCATTCCACGCATAGAGTACCTCCTATTCTTGTGCGGGTGTTGGGGCGGAGAAAACAACTTTAATTTAAGAATAGTTAACTTTAATGCAAAATCACTTACAATATCGGTCCGAAGCTTTACTGAAGACCGAAAGTTCCCTTTTCTCCGCCCCGGTATATATTACCTCATATCATGTTATATATTTAATTTTTACTTTGACCTTGTGAGAAGACAGACAGTTTCTACGTGTGTTGTATGACAGAAATTGTCAACTTCACGAATGCGTTCTATGCGGTAAGCTGCTCCGCAGACTGATGCTGCTGCGCCGTCGTCGGCGCAATCCGGGGC
>CAVGTL010000249.1:0-2836 GCA_963632005.1 Succinivibrio sp. | reverse complement strand
CACGTGCTCTATCCATTGCGAATAGCTGTTGGGATCGTCCAGACTGCTGCTCGCCTGAGCGGAATGTGAAAAGCTGCTGCTCTTTACCGGCTCCATATGGTCGTTCATCAGGTCGCAGTAATACGCTGCAGTATAATTTATGCAAAGCGCATTGAGCATCTGCTTTTCCTTTTCAGCGGCATCGAGCGCCTTTTCGAGCTCTCCCACACGTTCATGAGCCTGCACGTTTTCGTTCGTGCTGCCAGCCGGCGGGTCATCTGTTGTTATATTTTTTATATTATCTGTCATCGTCACCTCATGTCGCAGTTACACTTTAAGCAATTTATTTATATTCGAGCTTTGTTTAAGTTACTTTTTCGTTCTAAAAAACGCACTTCGTTCAGTGTATACTATATACATCATACATTCAACATATATTTTTGAATATTCACGCCTCTGACGTTCAAATTTTTTGTCATTCAACTGTAATATATCCTTAATCGCGCTCAAATGCAATATTAATATGTTGACGCAGAGTGTGCATAATGGTATGATTTAGACAGGTAAACGCTGTAAGTTTTTTACAGTAACATTTCTTTTGAATTGCCGCGCGGATGCGGCGGAAAGGGGCTATTTTATGAGATATGAGATAAAAGGCGGCGCATTCCCTATAGTTACATGCTACCTTGAGAACGGCGAGCAGATGATAACAGAGAAAGGCGCTATGATCTGGCAGACACCGAATGTCGCTATGGACACGAGAGGCGGCGGTCTCGGCAAGATGTTCGCCAAGGCGTTCTCCGGCGAGAGCATGTTCCAGAACATATTTACAGCAACGGGCGGCCAGGGAATGATAACTTTCGGCTCGTGCTTTCCGGGCAAGATAATCCCGCTCGATATCGCGCCGGGCCGCGACATGATACTCCAGAAGAGCGCATTCCTCGCGTCAGAGGTCGGAGTCCAGCTCAGCATCCACTTCAGCAAGAAGCTCGGAACGGGATTTTTCGGCGGCGAGGGCTTCATCATGCAGAGGCTTTCGGGTCAGGGAACGGCGTTCGTCGAGATCGACGGCGACCTTGTAGAGTACGACCTTGCGCCGGGCCAGCAGCTCCTCGTTGACACAGGAAACGTTGCAGGCTTTGAGAGCACTGTTTCCATGGATATCAGGCAGGTAGCGGGTCTAAAGAATAAATTCTTCGGCGGTGAGGGCTTCTTTAACACGCTGCTCACAGGTCCGGGCCGCGTATGGCTGCAGACTATGCCTATCTCGAACGTGGCGAGGTCCATCACGCCTTATCTGCCGCTTAATAACGGGAATTAAGTCATAAATAATGGAAATTAAGTAATAAGGGCATCAGGCTTGCGTCGGCCCAGCCGCGCATTTTACGCAGCTTCAGCTGCAGTGTAAAATGCGACAGCGTAGTCCGCAAAGCGGACGTAGGAAGGCAGCATTGCTGCCTG
This sequence comes from Succinivibrio sp., assembly GCA_963632005.1. Lineage (GTDB taxonomy): Bacteria > Bacillota > Clostridia > Peptostreptococcales > Anaerovoracaceae > CAKQOE01. The sequence continues at coordinate 1,396 of CAVGTL010000249.1, read as the reverse complement.
TTGACTGACATTGCGCGGACTTGCCGCGCCGTCATACTATCAGCTCGCCTATTACATAATTTGAAATATCAAGACCTGCGCCCGTAAAGCGCAGGTTTTTCTTTTTTACAATTTCCAGTAGGCCGTCATTTATAAAACGATCGATATTTTCCTTTTGAAGTTTCAGCAGATCCTCGCCAAACATCTGCTGAAACAGCTCAAGGTCAAGTCCATCTATAAGTCTCAGACCTGTAAATATATAATCTGTCATACGGTCATGCATTGAAAGCTCTTCTTTATATACGCCTGCCGTCAGATCACGATCGCAGCATTTCTTTTCTAATGCTGATTCGTATTCGGCGAGATCGTCAGGATTATAGTATCGGCAGCGCCCGTCAAAAGAATGCGCTGCCGCGCCTAGCCCCGTATAGCGCGCCATGGACCAGTATTTTATATTATGGCGGCACCTGCGCCCCGGCTTAGCGGCGTTCGATATCTCGTAATGCTCATAGCCTGCCGCCGTCAGGCGCTCGACTGCCGTGCGGTACATCGCGCGGTTTATCTCGTCAGGTATCTGCTCTACTTCATCGCGCCTGAATTTTTCGTAAAGCGGCGTGCCTTCTTCTATTTGCAGGCTGTAGAACGATATATGATCGGGCGACAGCTCAAGCGCCGTATCAAGTGTTTTGTTCCAGCTTTCCTGCGTCTGACCGGGGAAGCCGAATATAAGGTCTATGTTTATGTTGTCGAAGCCCGCTTCGCGCGCGCGTCTGAATGAGCGCGCTGCTTCTGCCGCCGTATGGGGGCGCCCCAGAAAACGCAGCTCTGCGTCGTTAAAGGACTGGACGCCCATGCTGAGGCGGTTTATGCCTGCGGCGCGATAGGTGTTCAGGCGGCTGTCAAGGACAGCGGCCGGGTTGCATTCTATGGTTATTTCCGCGTTTTGGGCGCGCGGCAGGCGTTCCAGTACGTCTGCTATATATGAAGCTTCTACAGTTGACGGCGTTCCGCCGCCTATAAATATCGTGTCCGGAAGCGAGGCTGCGGCTTTTTCCGGGTCAGCTGCACGCAGCTCAGCATAAAGCTCCGCCTCACGGTTCAGCGCGTCAAAATACCTGCGCTGCTCGTCCAAACCGCAGCCTGGATACGACGTAAAATCGCAGTATATACATTTACTCAGACAAAACGGTATGTGAATATATATGCCTTCAGGCGCACCGACATTATAGGCTGGATTGTTCATATTATTATTTTTCATAATTTATATTTAAAAAAATACACTTCATTGCAACGTTTTTATTAACAAAAAGACGCCATATAATGCCGGAGAATATACGGATAAGCGTAGTTGAAGTTCCCTGCACCACGAACTGAAAAATTGCATTGCAGCTAAAGCTGCGCAATTTCTGTATGAGAC
>CAVGTL010000248.1:429-2846 GCA_963632005.1 Succinivibrio sp. | reverse complement strand
CATAACGCGCGAGCAGATAGCGACTATGCTTTACAGGAACGCAGGCGAGCCTGAAGTCAATTACGACAGCTCTTACCTGGATAAATTCAGCGACGCTTCCGAGATATCAGGATACGCTGAAAAAGCCATGCTCTGGGCTGTAGAAGCAGGTATCATCAACGGAATGACAGACAACAGGCTCATGCCTCGCGCAAACGCTACGCGTGAACAGGTCGCTCAGATGATGTTCAACTACGTTTCTTCACTTTACAGATAAATACACGGACCGCTTTACGCGGGGCGTGATATTTAATACTTTTCTTTCTCAATTCGTAACACAGAAAAAGGTACTGCCCGTTTTCGGGCGGTACCTTTTTCAATTTTCATAAAATATTTTTAGCAGATGCAGTACTTCTTTATCATTGTTTATTTAATAGTTCACCTGATAACGTATGTGCTCAGCCTTCCGTTTCCTCTTTGCTCAAGCGTTCCGACTCCGCAAAGCTCTTTCAACAGTCTGAACGCTTTTGTCGTACCTGCGCTGATGAGCTTTTCTACTTCTTTTCGTGTAATGCTGCCGTTTTCTTTAGCGTATTGAACGATCATATCTTTTTGCTCGCTCAGTGAAATGTCATTATTGCCATCTTCTGCAGACTGCATTTTAATTTTATGCTCTTCTTTATGTTCTTCATTTCTGTTCGGAAGCGTCACACGAAAAACGCCCTTAGCAGTTTCAAATTCCGGATTTGAGCGGCACAACTTATATGAACGTTCTATTTTTCCGATTCCCGTACCATAGCTTTCTATCAATCTCATACGGTAAAAAACAGCCGCAAGATTCGGATTCCTCGACTGTGAAACACCGAGGAAAATAGACTTCAACTCCAGACCTGAAACAAGACCTCCGAGAGAAACAAACTCTATCCTGTCATCGTATATATTAATGAGGTTGCTTCCGCTAAAGGAATAATCACGATGAACGATACTATTCAGTAAAGCTTCTCGTACTGCTTCCTCCGGATAATCTCTCGTATCAGTCCTATCCAAACCTGAAAAAGTAGCTTTCGTTTTGTTGAGCAGATCAATAAAACCATAGACTTCTTCAAGCTGCTTCAAAACAGACCCGGTAAATTCCTTTCTGTCGCGAAACAGCTCCTTATCTATTCCCTGAAAAAGCGCAACTTTTGTAGTTGTTTCACACTGATCCGACAGCAGCAGAGCCAGATTCGTGTACAGCCCGTCATCACCGATCAATTTAAGCGTGTGCATCTGTGAAGGTCCGATCTCTATCGACCGCTTCTGCATTTCTGCCTCAAGAGTATTGAATGTCAGTTCCTGATCCATACTTCTGCTCAGTTCAAACGACCTGCCGCTGTTCTGAAGGAGCATTTCACGTATCCCTTCCTCAGTCATCGGCTGCGTGGAGCTGCCCTTTCTTACATACACCCCACTCGGCTTTAAACCTTTCTCACGAAGATAATACGGCCGATTCGTTCCCGTAGACACATCGATCTCAACGACCTGCTTGCCTTCCATCTCGACCGTATTTACTTTGACAAACGGCATTACATCAGGAGCCAGAGAATCTTTAAGAGAATTTACGATCTGAAGCATAACTTCGTCAGGGTCGCCTATCCCCAAAACCTCACCATCTTTTCTGACACCGACATAAACTGTGCCTCCGTCTGCATTTACGAATCCCATTACTTCTTTGCGTATATCGGAAACATATTCCTGCTTAAACTCTATATTCTGATTTTCAAATGTCAACATTTCGCGTTCCTTTCTTTCTTTTTATTATAAGAAAGAAAGAAAGAAAAGTCAACAGCCGCATCATTTGATGCTTTATTGTATTACATTTTCTGCCAGTATTTCCATTTCGTTCGAGATGATGATCAGGCGGATGCGTGGCATGCCGTTCTCCGAGCCGCTGCAGCGCCGTTTTATGTGGTATGCGGCTTTTTTTGCTATTACGCGCATCGTTGTGTCCAGCAATGAATTTTTTCCGGAATCAATGGCATTAATATCAATGCTTCCACAGCTGCAGGCGTCACCGCCTGTTATGGCCGTTCCGGCCTCTTTCAGGACTTCAAGGGCTGCGTCTGTCGTTACGCAGGCGTTTAGTGCAGTCATCAGGTCGCAGACGGCTGCTGCGCTGTTTTTTTGTCCGTGCATAAGTCTTTGGTCGTTATATGTGCTTTCGTCGTTATGCGCGGCGCTCAGGAGCTCTGAGGCGGCTGTAAAGGCGCAGCGCATGAGTATGTCCATGCGGCAGTCTGCATTGCGCGAATGTGTGTTGAATATGCCGCCTGCAAGCTTTACGAGCTTGCCGAGATTTCCTGCTATCACCAGCTCCGGGATTCCCAGCTCACAGGCGCAGTCGAGTGCTTCGCCTATGAAGTTGCTGCATTTTATCATCTGGTTTTCTGCTGCGCCGA
>CAVGTL010000248.1:0-419 GCA_963632005.1 Succinivibrio sp. | reverse complement strand
TGACTATGGTTTTTCGGTCTATGCGGCGCGCGTTCTCTCCATTTTCCTGCTCGCGCTCTGACGCGGTCTGCTTGTCGCGCGCGCTCAGCTCGAGCCATTTTACGCGCATTTCGGCGCGTATCGTTTCTATAAGCGCCGGTTCGCTCATCGGCTCTACTATTCCTGTGCTTCCAAGTATGGAAATTCCTCCCTGTATTCCCAGTACGGGGTTGAATGTTTTTTCTGCTATCTCAGCGCCGCCGGGAACGGATACAGTTATCGTAAGCGCGCCGTCGTAGTCTGCTTCATCGCATATTTGAAGGACGGCGTCTGTTATCATGCGGCGCGGCCCTGAGTTTATAGCTGCCGCGCCTGCGGGCTGGTCCAGACCGGTTTTTGTTACCGTACCTACTCCGGAGCCGCCCTTTATTATTATTCTG
>CAVGTL010000247.1:0-2877 GCA_963632005.1 Succinivibrio sp. | reverse complement strand
TAGTTGAAGTTCCCTGTACACGGAGCGTCACGTATATTCCGCAGGCAACAATAAGCGTCCTGTATTACGAAAAAGTATGTTAAACGATAAAAACGAATATTTAAAGGAAACGGTGTAAAACAATAAAGGCAGGTGTTATGAAAGATGAGGGAAGATTTACTTGGTATAATAAACGATCCTGAAAGGGTAATTACAGAAAACATAGAAGAAAAATATATAGCTGACGAGCACGGCACGCTTCGCGGAGAAGCGTCAGCAGTAGTCTTTCCTGTATCAGCACAGGAAGTAAGCGGCGTGCTCCGCTACGCGAACGAAAGCGGCGTGAATGTCACGCCGCGCGGAGCAGGAACAAACCTTACGGGTTCTACTGTTCCGCTGAAGGGCGGCATAGTCCTCGACCTTTCAAAAATGAATCATATACTGGAAATAGATCAGGATACGTTTACTGCTGTAGTCGAACCGGGTGTGCTCCTTAAGGATCTGCAGGAGGCAGTCGAATCAGTCGGACTTTTCTATCCGCCGGATCCCGGCGAAAGGCTCGCGTCGATCGGTGGCAACATAAGCACGAACGCAGGCGGCATGAGAGCTGTAAAATACGGCGTTACAAGAGATTACGTGCGCGGTCTCGAAGTGGTGTTCGCAGACGGGAGCATCGCCGAGCTCGGCAGCAAAAACGTAAAGGACAGCTCAGGCTTGTCGCTGAAAAATCTCATAGCAGGCTCAGAAGGAACGCTTGCGGTGATAACAAAATGCGTGCTCCGCCTCGTACCGAAGCCTGAAACTTCCATAAGCGCGATAGCGGCTTTCGCAAGCCTCGAGGACGGCATAAAGAGCGTGACGCGCGTCCTGCGCGCAGGCATCGAGCCGACTGCTGTAGAATTCGTAGAGCGCAGAGTGGCTGCCTTTGGGGAGCAGTTCACGGGAGTTGAATTCCCGTTTAAGGAAGCGGCGGCGTACATACTCATAACGCTTGACGGCGATGCGGAAAGCATGGGATACAGGACTGAAAAAATGGAGCGTGCTTTTAATGAAAGTGGAGCTGTCGGCGTAAAGACGCTCAGCGCGAATGAGGCGGCCGACATATGGCGTGTGCGCGGGGCGCTCGTGACATCGATAGAGGCTGTTTCAGAGCAGGTACCTGTTGATGTAGTAGTTCCGCTTGACAAGACAGCCGAATTCATTGCTTATGTCAATAAAATTTCAGATGAAACGGGCATGACGCTTGCGGGGTTTGGACATGCGGGTGACGGAAACGTGCATATAAGCGTGGTGCGCGGAGAGCTTGACGATGACAAATGGGATGAGCTGAGAAAGCTCAACATGGACAGGATATATGACAAGGCAGCGGAGCTCGGCGGCCTGACATCCGGGGAGCACGGCATAGGACTTACAAAGAGAGCGTTTTTCAGAAGGAACGCCGACCCGGAGGCGATAGCTGTAATGAAAAAAATAAAGCACGCGCTCGATGAGCGTGATATACTTAATTCCGGAAAAATTTTCGGATAAGATAATAAGGTCTGAAAAGACGCGCGTCACCGCGCCCATGGGGCCGCCGGGCGGCCGTATAGACAGAAAACCGGAAATTATCGTTGAAGCTTAAAAGTATTGCAGGAGAATATATTAAATATGAAACCTTTATCATTCAGGACGGAAACGTTTACAGATTCGGTCATCAGAAGGATGACGCGCGTTTCAAATAAATACGGGGCGGTAAATTTATCACAGGGATTCCCTGATTTTGACCCGCCGAAGGAAATAACAGACAGGCTCAGAGAGATAGCGCCGGTCGGACCGCATCAGTATCCTATAACATGGGGCGCGCAGAATTTCCGTCAGGCGCTTGCCGCAAAGCAGGAGCATTTTTCGGGACTGCATATAGACCCCGAAGAAGAAATAGTAGTAACATGCGGGAGCACCGAGGCAATGATGTCGGCGATGATGACTGTATGCAATCCGGGCGACAAGGTCGTTATATTCTCGCCGTTTTACGAAAACTACGGCGCAGACACGATACTTACAGGCGCTCAGCCGATATACGTGTCTCTCAAGCCGCCTTCATATGACTTCGATCCCGACGAGCTTGAGGCCGCAGTCAGGCAGGACGGCGTAAAGGCGTTAGTACTGTGCAACCCGTCGAATCCGAGCGGCAAGGTGTTTACAGAAAGTGAGTTAAGGATAATAGCTGATCTTGCAGTTAAATACGACATTTACGTTATAACAGACGAGGTGTACGAGCATATAATATACGCGCCGCATAAGCACGTATATATGGCGACGCTGCCGGGCATGCGCGAAAGGACGCTCATGTGCAGCTCGCTTTCGAAGACCTATTCCATAACGGGCTGGCGGCTCGGCTATGTGATAGCGCCTCCTGAGATAACAGAAAGGGTAAAGAAAGTACATGATTTCCTGACTGTCGGCGCCGCAGCGCCGCTGATGGAAGCTGCGACTGTAGGACTAAGATTCGGTGACGAATACTACCGCGAGCTTCAGGCGCATTACACGCATATGCGTGACGTGCTGTGCGGAGGTCTCGACGATATAGGGCTTACGTACACTAAACCGCAGGGCGCATATTATGTCATGGTAGACATAAGCGAGTTCGGCTATGACGACGACTATCGCTTCTGCGAGGAGCTTGCAGAAAAGGTCGGCGTGGGAGCAGTTCCGGGATCAAGCTTTTTCCGTGAGCCGGAGCACCGTTATATGAGGCTTCATTTTGCGAAAAAAGATGAGACATTATATGCGGCGCTGAATCGTCTGGCTGATATCAGGAAAAAGATGACAAAATAGATAAGGTAAAAAATAGTATACTTTATTGTAATTTATATTAATACAAAAAGACGCCCCATAATGCCGGAGAATATACGGATAAGC
>CAVGTL010000246.1:0-2888 GCA_963632005.1 Succinivibrio sp. | reverse complement strand
CTCTGCAGCACGAGCGTCACCGCTCAGGCTCAGTCTGTAGACTTCCTCATCGGGCGTTTCATGCACCCCGGTATCAGCTCCGGTATACATGCTGTTCTTACGTGTTTTTTCCATATTACATTGCCATTTTGTCCGGATATTCCATTTTTGCACCGGATATCCTTTTTTATCATTAATTACATTATCTGATATACTTTTTCAGCATATCTACGAGCTTATTTACATCTACCGGTTTAGGCAGATGTTCGTTCATTCCTGCTGATAGACATTTTTCCATATCATCTGCAAAAACGTTCGCAGTCATTGCTATCACAGGTATTTCACGTGCCTGCGGATGATTGAGCTTCCTTATCATACGCACTGCTTCTATGCCGTTCATCACAGGCATATGCATATCCATGAGTATGGCATCATATGTCCCCTCAGGCGAGGTCCTGAATCTTTCAACACATACAGCTCCGTCCTCTGCGCGCTCTGTATGTATACCGCGCGCCGCGAGCATTTCAGATGCCACCTCGTAATTAAGATCATTGTCCTCTGCTATAAGTATATTGATACCGCTTTTCAATTCATTCTGACAGTTTTCTGCGTTTTCTCCGTCCTGCCGCTGCGCTGCATCATCAATATAAGGAACGTCGAGCGTTATTACAAATGTAGTACCCTTTTTCTCTTCGCTCTTCACATCTATACTGCCGTGCATCATATCTACGAGCTGCTTGACTATAGCCAGTCCGAGCCCGCTTCCTCTGACTGCATTCAGCCTCGTATCTACAGCGCGTGTAAATTTCGAGTACATTTTTTCCATGAATTCTTCAGACATTCCCCTGCCCGTATCGCTTACAGACATTACCAGTCTTACCTTGCCGTTTTCCGGGCTCTCCGTCTGATATATATCAAGCTTTACACTTCCGCCCTCAGGCGTATATTTAACGGCGTTCGACATCAGATTCATAAGGATCTGTTCGATTCGAGCCTCATCACCTATGATCTTTTCATATATTATGTCGTGCAATTCACAGGAGCAGTCAAGATCCTTGTGCATTTTAACATTTTCTGTGTCGTTTCGGAAATCAACGAACATTTTATTTATATCGACCGTATCCTGCGCCAACTTAAGCGAACCGCTTTCTATATCTGAAATATCAAGTATATTGCTTACGAGCTGGTGGAGATAGTTTCCTGTTCTGTCTATTTTAGCAAGGCATTCCCTCACTTTTTCATTGTTTCCTATATTGTCTGAAGCCACCTGAGTAAGACCCCGCATGGCATTTAGAGGAGTCCTGAGGTCGTGAGACATCCTCGAAAGGAAATCTGATTTTTCTTCGTTTGCGCGATTTGCTTCCTCTGCTACTACCATCCAGTTATATTCACGCCGCTTCATGTCACTTATGAGACGCGTCACGTAGAGCACACTCGTAAGCTCGCCCTTCTCGTCACGATTTTTTTCTATAAAGCGCGCCATATGCCAGTTTCCGTCCCGTGCGAGATATTCTATTGCCACACTTTCGTCATTTTTCATACGCTGCGCCAGATCTGATATATCAAAAAATCCTCTTGCACGTTCCAGATATTCAGGCGCTACAAAGCTCTCGCATATCTGCATCATTTTTGATGACGCTCTTCCCATATGCCCCGTCAGACGATGAACATCGTTGCTGCTCGATATTTCCTCATAAAAATCATCCTTCAGATCTATATGATATATCGAAAAATATATCCTGCTTATAGAAGAAATTATTTCATTATTCAGCCTTGCCTCCGCAAGCGCATCCTCAAGCTCACGCTGGTGCTGCTGGCGTTCCTTAAGGATCTCATCTGTATTTCTGAAACCGATTATTACCCTGTAAGGATCGTCCACTCCGAACGGGCGGCTCACTACTGCTTCGAAGTATTCATGTCCCTGAGAATTCGGAACACTCTGATAATGGTAGACAAACCTTTCCTTAGAGGAAAGTTCCTTCATTATATTCTTAATGCTGAGCTTTTCGAGAAAATCAGACGACGTTTCCTTTACAACAAAATTTTCATAATAGCGCCGTATAGTAAGCTGATAATCATGTGATACCGGCATATCCTGATCACGCTCCTGCAGGAAATCAGAAGCATTTGCTACCTTATCGAGCTTAAATATCTCAAATGTCGCGCTCGCAAGGTCTACATAATACACAGAAGTGTAATCCATGCACAGCGCAGTAAGGACCTGCTTTTCCTTTTCAAGCTCCTCAAGGCTCTCCTCCAGACGCCCTCTGTTTTCTCTGAGCAGCTGTCCCATATGGAAGTTCTGGCGGGCGCTTCCGAGATGTCCGCCTACGACAGCCAGCAAATGTATAAAAAGCTCTGACTTCTGTATCTCCGGATTATCAAGTCCTATAAATCCGGTAAGCTTTTCTCTGCTGAATATAGGGAACGCTATAAGTGTTTTTATATCCTGAACTTTAAGTATCTCATATTCAGACGGCATTATGTTCTTTACATTCTCTATATCATTTATTACTATGCTGCCGCCCTTATCGAATGTTTCAAGCCAGTATGGCATATCTTCACGACTGACAGCCTGCAGATTATCTATCTGCGGCGTTACGCCCGATCTGCACCATTCAAATTCATTTCTGTACGCACTCCCACCGTCAACTGTATCAAAGATATATACACGCTCTGCATTCGTATAGTCTCCTATGACACGCAGCATAGTATTTACAGCGGTGTACATATCTTCAACGCACTGTGCGCGGTCTATCATGACCATCTGCTGGAATATAAGTTCCATATCCTCCAGCTTCGTCCTGACGTTATCGTGATCCCCTTTTCCTGAAAATATCTTCATAAATAAAATTTCTCCCGTAAAGCGTTTTTCAGAATGAAACAAGCTACATCATATATATTAAATT
>CAVGTL010000245.1:0-2944 GCA_963632005.1 Succinivibrio sp. | reverse complement strand
CTATGAGAGAGTCTGTATCATACAGCAGAGTGTAGTCGCCGTATGCCGATACAGTATTGTTCTTCTTTAAAGTACCTACAGAGCTTATTACTGTATCGAGCCATTCGCCGTCTCCGTTATCTACTGTTATCATAGGGAGGCTGCTCGCCTTGTTTTCTGCGTTGAACAGGTTTTCAAGCAGATACATTTCGTGTGTAGTGGAAGCAGCATCTACAGCACAGAGCTGAGCTATAAAGTCATTGCTGTCAGTACTGTAATCCTTATATACTATCCTTCCCTTATTAACAGAGTTGCGGAGTCTTGCTCTGTCGAGTTCACCGACAAGGCCGCCCGCTATTATAGTCACTACCTCATCATTATACGGTATGATGATATTTCCTGTATTTACTGCATTTGAGATAGCAGCTCTGTAGTCATATCCTGTTATACCGCCTGCATATACTGTAAGAGACGTAAATCCGCCGTTGTCGGATACAGTTTCTATAGTACCGTTGTTTACAACGTTGGATATTCTGTCTGCATCAACACCTGTAGATGCTTTACCTACTATACCGCCTATGCAGTTTTCTCCTTTATTTGATGAAGGTATACACTTGAGGTCTCCGTTGTTTACGCAGTCTTTTACAATTATTTCTTCATGTGATCTGTCGCCTATGATACCACCGATCATCTTTAAGCGAGACGTTATGTCCATGTTTGATACGCATGAGCTTATTTCAAGCTTTTCATAACCACCTACAGTTCCGACTATACCGCCTGCAGCATTTGACATCCCGCCTTCCTCAACAGCGTATGTTCCTGCAGATGTGCAGTCTGTTATAGCTCCTTTATATATAGATGAAACTATACCGCCGAAATTATATATTGCGTTTATATATCCTGTGTAGTCTATGTCGGTATGTACGTTTCTGAAATATGAAACGCCGTATCCGTATGATGCAATACCGCCTGCATATACGTTCTTTGCGATTCCGTTAGCTCTCTGAGTACCTTCCTTTGTAAAGCTCATCTTACCTTTTACGGTAACATTCTCTACAGTACCGTTATTTACAGCTCCGAAGAAGCCTGCAAATATATAATTGTAATCAGTCCATACACTGTCGTCTATGTTTAATCCTGTTACAGTATGTCCGTCACCGTCGAATGTTCCGCTGAAGCTGTATGGGTTTGAGCTGCTTATATAAGATGATGTTACTACGCCTATAGGCGTCCATGGCTCGTTGCCGAGGTCGATATCATCTGTCAGCTTTACAGTCTTGCCTGCGAAGTTAGTCTTCGCTACATTCTCTGTAGTGTTTTCAGCTCCGTTTTCGCCCTTTATTACCTTAACAGCCTTGCCGTTTACTATCTTTGCAAAGCCTCTGAGCTGGTCAGCGTTTGAAATCTCAAATACAGACTTTGTTGTGTCGTCTGTGTACCAGCTGATCTCAGGGTTGAGGTCTTCTTCAGGCTCTGCCGGCTGTGTCGGCTGCTCTTCTGTGCCTTCTGCAGTTTCATCATCTGCTGCAAACAGGCTTGCCGCCGCATCCTTTACAGATTCTATAAGACCTGAGATTCCTCCCTTCTCGTCAACGTCGGAAGGCTGTGCTTCCGCATTATCGTTTTCAGTTTCTGCCAAGTCTGATACTGAGTCATCAGCGTTCTGCTGTTCGTCAGCTGCTGCGTCTGCTGTGTCGGCTGAAATGTCAGCGCTTACAGTCTGTCCGTCTGACGGACTTACTGTATCAGCAAATGACAGCGGTACCATCTGTGTAAGTACCATTGCCACGCAGACGAGTATACTCAGTATACTTCTGCAGTGTTTACTGTTCATACTTGTTGCTCTCCTTTCGATTGTACAACTGATGTATATATTTATTTATATAAAATACAGAATACGCAAAACAGTCAGCCGGCCGCCGCGCCCGGACAGCTCCGCCGCAGCAGGCCTTATGCTCCTGCAGTATGCGTATGCCATATAATATCAATATTAATTGATACTTTTACAGTATATACATTTGATACGCGGTACTTATTTTAACATTATTTTTTATTTTTGTATGTTATAAAGATAACGTATAAACGCCTTTTTTTATCACCAAATTTGTAATTGTTTGTTTGGGGCGTATCCAGTTTGCAAATTTATCACTTTTTTCGAAAAACGCAACTTGATTTGATTTTGTTGCGTTTTATGCAACACTGCTTTTTTCTTGTGCGGTGACGCACGCAGGATGTTGATATTCTTGATTCGGATGCAATAACGCATAATTAGAAAAAGCCCCCTTAAGTAGATTCCGGTTATTTACCATGTCTACTTAAGGAGGCTTTTTTATGTTTACGCTGTTTTCAGAATATTTTTGTCAAATTCTGCAAGTATCTTTGCGACCTGGCCTCTTGTTGCGCTGCCCTTTGGGGCGAGGGAATTGTTTCCCGTGCCGCTTATCATGCCTGTTGAGATGCCCCACTTGAAGGCGTCCTGCGCCCATGACGATACTGCGGCTGCGTCGCTGAAGCTGTCGAGGGCTGATGATGCCGTAACGTCAGCGCCCTTGTATTTTGCGTAGTTTCTGATTATCTGTATGAGCTGCTCTCGTGTGAGCGGGCTTTCAGGCATAAATCTGCCGTCTCCTGCGCCGCTTACTATTCCCTTGTCTGCAGCCCACTGAACTGCCTTGTCGTACCATACGCCTGACTTTACGTCTGAGAATGCGCTGCTTCCGTTGTATTCAGGCGAGCCCTCCATCCTCCAGAGCACAGTTACGAGCATTGCTCTGTTCATTGCCTTGTCAGGCGCGAACTGGGTATTTGTCATTCCGCTGAAATAGCCCTTCTTTACTACGTATTCAACGTATGTACTGCTCCAGTGAGAGTCCATATCCATAAATCTCCAAAACGGGTCGCCGTCTGCCTGACCCGGACCCTGTCCGTTTCCTGTATCAGAGCCTGACGTTCCTGTTCCTGTTCC
>CAVGTL010000244.1:0-2967 GCA_963632005.1 Succinivibrio sp. | reverse complement strand
TTTTTGAAATCAACATATTGACACATAATGATATGTTGCTATAATAAAGGCAGATAAAGAAAGGAGCTTGTTGATGATGGAAGAAAAAAAGAACTGTGACTGCGCCGGATCATGCACGGATGACAGCGACATATGCTGCGAAGGATGCGAGCTGCATCCCGACAAGATAAAGGCAGCCGCGGACGGTCTGCCGTCAGAGATCGACCTCAAAGATGTAGCCGAGCTTTACAAGCTGTTCTCGGATTATTCGAGAGTGCGTATACTTTATCTGTTGGCGGAGCGCGAGCTGTGCGTGTGCGATCTGACTGAGCTGATGGACATAAATCAGTCAGCCATATCTAATCATCTGAGGCTGCTCAGGAACGGCAAGCTGGTAAAGTCGAGGAGAGAGGGCAAGAACGTCTATTACTCTCTGGCTGACAGCCACGTAGCCACTATACTGAGAAACGGTCTTGAGCATGTACGCGAGGATCGCGGCGATCTTGAGTAAAGACTTTGAGCAAAGGCTTTAAGTAAAATGTGAAGCTTGGAAAGTACTTACTGTGGGTCCGCGGGCGGACGCCGGAATAAATTATTAATTTATTAATTCATTCATTAAATTATTAGATTTCAGTACTTGATAAAGGAGAAAGTAAAATGAAGAAGAAGTTCAAGATGCAGGATGTAGATTGCGCTAACTGCGCTGCAAAGATGGAAGAAGCTATAAAGAAGATCGACGGCGTAAACGACGCGAGCGTAAGCTTTATGGCACAGAAGCTATCTATCGACGCTGATGACGAGAGATTCGACGAGATCATGCAGGAGGCTCAGAGAGTAGTTCAGTCTATCGAGCCTGATACTTCTATCGTACTTTAATATTTTTGAAATAAGGGCTTGAAGTTGCGTGCGCCGGTGCGGACGGAGAGCCGTTTTAAGATCGCTCCGCAGACAACGCGGGGCGTTCCGTTTCTATTGACCGGTTTCTAATGGAGAAGGATCATGAATAAGCTTGTAAAAAATCTGACTAAAAAACAGAAAAAAGACCTTAAGCTTATACTCATTTCGGCCGTATGGTACGCGGCGGCGCTTATCATATGCCATCTGATGGATTTTCAGAGCATTGCGGGGAAATGGGGCGGGCTCGCGATAGAGCTCGTGCTGTTTCTGATATCTTATGTAATTATCTGCCGAAACGTATACAAAAAGGCGTGGTCGAATATAAAGAACGGACAGATATTTGACGAAAACCTGCTCATGATGGTAGCTACGGTCGGCGCAATAGGCACGGGCGAATTTTCCGAGGCTGTAGCCGTTATGCTGTTTTACCAGGTAGGCGAGCTCTTCCAGAGCATAGCAGTAAACAGGTCGCGCCAGTCTGTGAGCGAGCTCATGGACATCATGCCTGAGTATGCAAACCTCGTGAAGGACGGCGGTGAGATAGTCGAAGTAGACCCTGACGACGTGCTCGTCGGTGAGACTATCGTGGTAAAGCCGGGCGAGCGTATACCGCTCGACTGCCGCGTAAAGAGCGGAGAATCTATGATAGACACGTCGGCGCTGACGGGCGAGTCAGTTCCGCGCCGCGCTGCTGAGGGCGATGAGATAATAAGCGGCTGCATAAACGGCGAGGGCGTCCTTTATGCAGAGGTCATGAAAACGTACGACAATTCAACTGTTGCGCGCATACTCGAGCTCGTAGAGAGCGCAAGCGAAAAGAAAGCGCCTACAGAGAAGTTCATAACAAAGTTTGCGCGTTACTATACGCCTGCCGTAGTTTTCGCGGCTATAGCGCTTGCAATCATACCGCCGTTCTTTACGGGCGGGCTGAGCACGCTCAGCACATGGCTGTACAGAGCTTGTACTTTCCTCGTAGTTTCTTGCCCGTGTGCGCTTGTAATATCAGTGCCTATGAGCTTCTTCGGAGGTATAGGCGCTGCTTCAAACAACGGTATACTCGTAAAGGGCAGCAACTATCTGGAAGCGCTTGCAAAGCTTGACACTATAGTTTTCGATAAGACCGGCACGCTCACAAAGGGTGAGTTTAAGGTAACTGCTATAAGACCTGAGGATGGGATCTCAGAAGCGGAGCTTCTGAAGCTCGCGGCATCTGCTGAAGCTATGTCTACTCATCCTGTAGCGGCGGCAGTGCGCGCGGCATGGGAGAACTATGATGGAAAATCAGGATCATCCGGTGGCGATCCGGTAGCGCCTTCTGCTGATATTTCAGAGATAGCGGGTCACGGCGTTAAGGCTGTAATTGACGGAAGGACGATATATGCCGGAAACGAGAAGCTTATGGCTAAGGCCGGCGTGGACGTAAGCGCCGCAAAGGCTAAGATAGCGTCATCGAGCGCGGAAGTGGCCGGAACGGTAATATTCCTGGCTGACGGCGATAAGTTCATCGGATATATAATAATAGCCGATTCAGTAAAGGAAACTACCGCAGACGCGATAGCGAAGCTGAAAAAGCTCGGCGTTAAAAACACTGTAATGCTCACGGGCGACAAGCGCGAGGTAGCAGAGGCAGTAGCAAAGGAGATCGGACTCGATACGTTCTGCGCGGAGCTGCTTCCCGCCGACAAAGTAAGCAAGGTAGAAGAGCTGCTCGAAGCAGAAAAGGCAGCAGGCAGGGGCGGACAGCTCGCGTTCACTGGCGACGGCATAAACGACGCGCCTGTTCTGATGCGCTCTGATATAGGCATAGCGATGGGCCGCATGGGTTCAGATGCGGCTATCGAAGCTGCTGACGTTGTCATCATGGACGACAATATCATGCGCGTTTCTCTCGCGGTGCGCATAGCGAGAAAGACGATGAGGATCGTACACCAGAATATAGTATTCGCTATCGGCGTAAAGCTCGCGATACTTGCCCTTACAGCTGTAGGCTACGCAAACATGTGGTGGGCTGTATTCGGCGATGTCGGCGTTGCAGTCATAGCCATACTTAATGCGATGCGCGCGCTTTATATAAAGGAAGAAAAGTAGCGC
>CAVGTL010000243.1:0-2976 GCA_963632005.1 Succinivibrio sp. | reverse complement strand
AAAAAACTGTTTGCAAATCCAAGAAACTGTGCAGCGGGGACGCTGCGCCAGCTTGACCCGTCCATTACGGCAGAACGAGGGCTTTCTATGTTCGTATTCAACCTGCAGGACGTGAGAGGTCGTGAATTCGCCACGCATGAAGAGGTGTATAATTTTCTGAAGGCAAACGGCGTCAAGGTAATAGAGCATTACTTTGTGTGCAGGACGGCAGACGAGGTGTGGGAAGCAATAGAAAAAATAGGCGCGATGCGCGGCGACCTTGCGTATGACATCGACGGCGCAGTAGTAAAGCTCAATGATCTGGAGGACAGAAAAAAGTGTCCTGACACGGCCAAAAACGGCGGCTGGCTTGTAGCATATAAGTACCCGCCTGAAGAAAAAGAAACTGTAGTGCGCGACATAGAGCTTTCTGTAGGACGCACCGGCAGAGTAACTCCGACAGCAGTATTTGACCCGGTCCGCCTCTGCGGAACGACAGTAACGCGCGCGACGCTGCATAATCAGGATTACATCGACGATCTCGATATAGGGATAGGCGACACAGTCCGCGTCTACAAATCAGGCGAGATAATCCCAAAAGTAAAGTCAGTCGTAAAGGAAAAGCGCCAGCCGGGAACTGTAAGATTTCATATACCTGACCGCTGCCCTGTGTGCGGAGCGCTCGTAGTCCGCGATGAGGACACGGCAGACATGAAGTGTACCGGAAGCTCATGCCCGGCGCAGATAGAACGCCATATAATAAACTTCGTAGGCCGCGACGCCATGGATATAAAGGGCTTCGGCGAGGTGTATATAAGGGAGCTTATAGCGCAGGGATTTATCCATGATATTTCTGACATATATTACCTGGAAGAACATCGCGATAAACTGATAGAACTGGGAATAATAGGCAAGGAAAAAAATACCGACAAGCTGCTCGCCGCAATAGAAGGCTCAAGATCGAACGAGCCGTTCAGGCTCCTTACAGGCTTCGGCATACCAAATGTAGGAAAAGCAGCAGCAAAATCATTAATGAAGCATTTCGGCAGCATAGACGAGCTTGCATCAGCGTCCGCTGAAGAGCTTACAGACGTAGATGACGTAGGCGGTATAACGGCTGATGCCGTAAGAGTATTTTTTGATGATGAGCAGAACATCCGCATCATCGACCGTCTGAAGGAAGCAGGCGTAAATATGAAAATGGAAGAGCCTGCCGAGCAGGCCGAACAGATATTTGAAGGTAAAACGTTCGTAATAACAGGCACACTGCCTTCGATGGACAGAAAAGCAGCAGCAGCCCTCATAGAAGAACGCGGCGGCAAGGTAAGCGGCAGCGTCTCAAAGAAAACAGACTATCTCCTCGCAGGCGAAGCCGCAGGCAGCAAGCTCACAAAAGCCCAGCAGCTCGGAACGACCATCATAGACGAAGCCGAGTTCAGAGAAATGCTCGGTCAGTAATTAATAAATATCAAAACTTGCGTGCGCCCGCGCACAAGCATGATAGAACAGAAAAC
The DNA here is from genome assembly GCA_963632005.1 of Succinivibrio sp. Taxonomy (GTDB): domain Bacteria; phylum Bacillota; class Clostridia; order Peptostreptococcales; family Anaerovoracaceae; genus CAKQOE01. Next base: position 1,483 of record CAVGTL010000243.1, on the reverse strand, counting down.
GGGAAGCCAACAGAAAACGGCTTCCCGTTTCTTTTGACGAAATAGTTTTACAATGTTATAATAATTTGATATGCCATGCGGAGGTCAGAAAAAATGTCTTTTTCGGAAATTATTTCAGATTTAAAGGGAAATGAAAAGCTGGTAGAGCGATTGAAGCTCGCAATACGCGCGGGTAAGCTGTTTCACGGCTATATAATAGAAGGAAAAGAGTCTGACACGCAGAGGCTTGCCGATGCTTTTATAAGCGCAGCGCTGTGCGAGCGCCATGACGGAGACTCGTGCGGAACATGCGCAGCGTGCCGGAAGGTAGCAGACGGAAACAGCGAGGACGTTATACGCATAGGAAAGCCGGGCGAATCGGTCAAGGACCGCGATGTAGAGGGTATGATAACGCGCGCGATGCAGAAATCATACACAGGAAACAGGCTGTTCATGGTCGTATCAAACGCCGACAGTATGACGCTCAGAGCGCAGAACAGACTGCTTAAAACGCTCGAAGAACCGCCTGACGGTGTGACGATAATTTTAACAGTCGAAAATTCAGAATCGCTCGTGCAGACGATAAGGTCACGATGTCAGCTGCTGAAAATGTTTTCGGACGGCATAGAGCGCAGTCCTGAGGCTGACGATAAATTCAGGCGTGACGCCGTAGCTGCAGCCGCAGCAGTCCTGATGGGCAGGCCGGTGTATAGCATATGGAGCGAGATAAATGAGTTTACGGCTTCGAAGGAAGCAGCGTCGGAATTTATATCTATAGCTGAAACGCTGTATCGCGATGCGCTCATAGCGAATTACGATACGACAGGACGTCTGAGACTTAATACAGACAGTAGCGAGCTTATAGAAAAATGCAGAAGAAGAGCTACAGCTGAGCAGCTTGCAGCCGCCATAGAGAGCGCGGAGACAGCTGCGAAGGATCTTGCGCACAATGTCAGCGCGAGCCATGCTGTAAAATATATGATATTTGACATTCAGGAGAAAGTTAATGATAACAGTAACAGGAGTAAGATTTAAGCCTGCAGGCAAGGTATACTATTTTGACCCGGGCGATCTGGAACTGAAGGAGGGTGAATGCGTCATCGTAGAGACCGCAAGAGGTCTCGAGTTCGGCGAGGTTATGACAGCGCCGCGCGGTGTAAACGAGAAATCTATCGTTCAGCCCCTTAAGAAGGTAGTAAGGATAGCGGACGAAAAGGATCGCTCACGACATGAGCAGAACATGAAGAGAAAGAAGAGCACGCTCGACACATGCCAGCAGAAGATAAATGCGCGTGGTCTGGATATGAAGCTCATAGACGTTGAATTCACATTTGATAATTCAAAAGTAATATTTTACTTTACCGCTGACGGACGCGTGGACTTCCGCGAGCTCGTAAAGGATCTCGCGAGCGTTTTCAAGATGCGTATCGAGCTCAGACAGATAGGTGTCAGAGACGAAGCAAAGATGCTCGGAGGCATAGGAAACTGCGGAAAAGGCCTGTGC
>CAVGTL010000242.1:1619-3023 GCA_963632005.1 Succinivibrio sp. | reverse complement strand
TCTTGTAGTTTGCAGCCTTTCCGCGGCCTGTGATCCAGTAATCAGCGATTATTACGCCCATCATAGGAAGCATGATCTCGCCAAGTATAGTCAGGAACGCTTCAAAATGGTCAGCCAGCCCGAATGCCGCACATACAGTTCCGAGTATGCCTGAAACTATAGTAGCCGCTGCTCTCTTGTCGTCCTTGAGATTAAGCATCAGTACAGCGTTTATACCGCCTGAGTAAGCGTTTGCAGTGTTTGTAGTCCATGCTGAGGTTATAAGGATTATCATGGCAAGTACAGGTATGCCCACCTCGCAGAATACCTGCGTTATATCGTACTGGTCAGCGACCTTTGTCATAACTGCGCCGAGCACTACCATTGCAACACCTGCAGGAAATACGCCTATAGAGCTTGACAGTATCGTATCGCGTCGAGTAGCCTGATATCTTGTAATGTCGGCAGCCGCAAGGCAGCCTGCAGTCATAAAGCTTACAGTCAGCAGTATGCCGTCAGCCATAGACATCGAACCGTCGCTCGTATCAGTGTAAAGCGCTCCCGTTCCGAACTTTCTGAGCGAGAGCCAGCAGCCTACGACAGTTACTATGAAGAGCGCCGGGATAGCTATCTTATTGAGCCAGCCGAGAGCATCTATACCGTAAACGGCTGTTACCATCATTATGATGCCCCATATTATCATCGAAACGACAGGCGGGATGCTCACGCCGAATGACTGGTCGAATAAATTTGAGAACGCGTTGCCGCAGACACCTGTCTGCACTGCGAACCAGCCGATCATAGATATAAAAGTTATGAGGCTGACAAATATACGCGCGCCGTTCTTTCCGAAACCACCGACTGAAGTCATACATGTCGGCACGCCGAGGTCGCTTCCTATTATACCCATCAGGCAGAACAGTAATATTACTATAACGTATCCTATAATTCCTGCTGTGATAGCTGCGCCGAGCGACATGCTCTGTACGAGCATTCCACCGAGCAGCAGGCTCGGTACGCATATCATTATACCTGCCTGTATGAGCGCCACGTTCAGCCAGCTCTTGCGATCCTTCAGCGGAACCGGTGTCAGCGTCGTGGTTTCAACGTGACTGTGTTTCTTTTCTTCGTTCATTGCTTATTATCCTCCGAATATCTTGTATTAGTCTATTTTATTGGTTTATCACTTTCCCGCGGTGAACTTTTACAGTTGCGCTGTGATGCTTACCTAAAGTATACAATTTATCCGGTAGGAATTCTTTAAATTAATTTCAAAATATGAATTGTATTTTTGAATAAATTCTAAAATGAATGCGGCGCCCGCGGGCGCCGCATTCACAATATTTATTTTTCATTTCCCGCGCACCGGCGCATTTTACGCTCTGTACGAGCATACCTCCGAGCAGCAGGCTCGGCACGCATATC
>CAVGTL010000242.1:0-1609 GCA_963632005.1 Succinivibrio sp. | reverse complement strand
CCATATATTATTGCTGCTCCTGTGGGTGCGGTGACGCACGTATCCATACATCGTTTATTTACTATTGGCTATTTATTACTGCTGTCCAATAATAATTTCAGCTTTGATGCTATTGATATCGTTTCATGAAAGCGTATCATGTCATTTTCCATGCCGAGAGCGCTCCTTACGCGATTTATACGGTAGCGGACCGTATTTTCGTGCTGGTTTATCTGCTCTGCTGTTTTTTTGTAATCGCCGTGATTTTCTACGTAAAGCTCTACCGTGTTAAGCAGCTCGCCTGCCATTTCATGTGATGTTTTCGTCTCGACCGCATCCTTGTATGCTTCATAAAAATGCCGTGCCTCGCGGCTGTCACGCAGTGCCATCATAAGCTGCAGCGATGAAAGCGGCTCGTATGTATACTGGCTTACTCCCTGAAGCGACGACGTTCTGAGCGCATCCTCACTCTCAGCAAGCGCGTCTGCTATACGGCGCTTTTCATATATGCGGCTGAAGCCGATCCTGTAATCAGAATAGCGTTCTCTGATACGGGCGGCTGCGCTGTCCGCTCGCTGCTTCAGCTGGCGCGCGTCATTGCCGCTCAGGATGAGCGTAAATGTATCGCCCATTACCAATATATCATTGGCATTTTCCTCATAACGGCGCCACAGTTCCATAGAAAACAATACAGAATGTAGCCTGCCCTCTACTGACAGTATGACGATATTTTCCTTTAGCTCAGGATTTATACTGTTTAATATCTCGATATTCTCTTTCGCGGACAGACCTCCGTCTCTTATGCGATTTATCTTCTGCGCATTTATCTCATTTATGCTACCTATTGCGATATATCTGTTCACGACCTCCATTATGCTCGCATATGAATTACTACGTCTCACAACTATTACCGGGAAGTCAGCCTGCCTGCATATATCTGCCAGATGTGCGCTCACGAGGTCTGTACGACCCGTAGGAACTATCATAAGTCCAGCAGCTTTATATTTTATCATTCCTTCAAAGAAACAAGTTATATCTTCAGTCCCGGCCGGAAACTGCTCCAGGCATGACAGAAAAAGATCTCCCTCCTGGACTACGCCCTCTTCCATCATATCCTCATGGTAAGGACAGTCAAACACTGACACCCTTCTTATATCGTGCTTCAGGCCGCCGTCTCCTGCCAGCACCTCAGCACCTTCAAATATGTCATCCTCAAGGATGTCCAGAAAACTTATGCTCATAATGCAACTCCCAAATATTTTTACTTTCTCGCTCCATATACGCAGCGCCACACTTATCGAACGAGCTTGCCGGTGCTCTGCCACGCTTTAAATATTCCTAATCACATTATACCGTTTTCCTTGTCTTTTTCTGAGCGTTTATAAAAATTTATTGTATAAAAAAATTCCGGCAGGTATACATGCCGGTCATATTTACGACCGTTCACGATACCCGCCGGAATCTTTATTAGAAGATGTTAGATATTACACTATTTTAAATATATCGCCTATTAGCAGCCGATCATTACTGAAGTAGCCTTGATAACTGCTGTTGCTTCCTTGCCAGCTTCGAGACCGAGCTCTGCTACTGCTGCGTTTGAGATAGTTGCTGAGATAGTTCCTACTGCTGC
>CAVGTL010000241.1:0-3111 GCA_963632005.1 Succinivibrio sp. | reverse complement strand
GTATAAGTCTCGGACTTGAAGATAAAGAAGATCTTATCGCCGATATCGCTGCTGCACTTGATGCAATTAAGTAATTAATAATGAATAATTAATGGTGTTCCGTGTGGGCGCGCCGGGCGCGCGGGCAGTGATCGGCATTTGCTGAAAGGAGAAAATAAATTATGACAAGATTTATGAGCGAGCTTGCTGCATCGCTTGAGCCTTACGTGCCGGGTGAGCAGCCTAAGGACAGAAAATACATAAAGCTCAATACGAATGAAAATCCTTATCCGCCTTCGCAGAAGGTCCTGGACGCGATAGCGTCGGCATCCGCCGACCTGAGGCTTTATCCCGATCCTGATGCGACCGCTGTGCGCAGAGCTGTGGCGGAGCACTGCTGCCGCGCGCTTGAGCTTATGGGCGCTGCTGCGATAGATGAGGACAATGTTTTCGTTGGAAACGGCTCGGACGAGGTGCTTGCTTTTATTTTCCCTACATTTTTTAAAGGAAAGAAGATAGCGTTTGCTGACATTACATACAGCTTTTATCCTGTTTATTCGGCGCTTTTTGAAGTTCCTTACGAAAAGCTTCCGCTGCTTGATGATTTTTCGATAAATGTCGAGCAGTACGTGAAGGATATACCGGGCGGAGCACACGGGAGCATCGGCGGCATACTGCTGTGCAATCCTAATGCTCCGACGGGACGCGCGCTGCCGCTTGAGGATATAGAGCGTATAGTAAAGGCTAACTCTGAGCGCATAGTCATAGTTGACGAGGCATATGTAGATTTCGGAGCTGAGTCGGCTGTTTCACTCGTAAACAAGCATGATAACCTTCTTGTGACGCAGACGCTTTCAAAATCGCGCCAGCTTGCAGGTATGAGAGTCGGCATCGCTATAGGCTGCAAAGACCTGATAGCGGCGCTTAACGCTGTGAAAAATTCATTTAATTCATATACTGCCGACAGGCTCGGCATCGCCGCGGCAACGGCTGCGTTTGATGACGATGAATATTTTAATGATACGAGGGCAAAGATAATAGCTGCGCGGGAGCACGTTACGGAAGAGCTTCGCGCGCTGGGCTTCAACGTTATACCGTCGAGCGCGAACTTTATATTCGCCCAGCCGCCTGCTTTCGACCATGCTCCGGGCGGAGCACCGGGCGAAACTGATGCAGGCGCAATGTTCAGGATGCTCCGTGAGGCAGGGATACTCGTAAGGTATTTCAATAAGCCTCGCATAAACAACCGCCTGCGCATCACCATCGGTACAGAGGAAGAAATGGCAGAGCTCGTAGCGGCTGTGAAGTCGATACTCGGAAAGCAGGTTGGATAGATCATGGCACTGATACAGAAGCACTGCTGGGAATGCGGAGTGGAACTTACTGAAAAGGAGCTTGAGGGCGAGGGCATCGTTCCTTTCTGTCCTTCGTGTGAGGAATACAGATTTCCTTTATATAATGTCGTCGTAAGTATGATCGTAGTAAATCGAGCAACTCGCAAGATCATACTCATAAAGCAGTACGGGCATGACTTTTATATACTTGTTGCGGGCTATGTGAGCCGCGGCGAGTCTCTGGAGCATACAGTCATACGAGAGGTAAAAGAAGAGACAGGTATGACAGCGGATCATATAAAGTTCAATAGGACGCATTTCTTTGAGCCTACTAACACGCTCGTATGCAATTTTACAGTTTATGTAAATGACGACAGCGAATTGGCGCCTAATGACGAGATAGATTCTTATCAGTGGTTCACACCTGATGAGGCGCGCAGTAATATAAAGGAAAACAGTCTGGCAGGATTTTTCCTTAATGCATACCTTGATGAATGCGAAGCTAACCACATTGGGATATGCACAGAAATATAAAATTAAAAAATAAACTGAATGCCTGATGTGATTTTTTAGAACGCATCAGGCATTTTTATCGAATCCGGATATTTAAAAATCCGACGATAGAATATTTTTACAAAAAATAAAAATATTTGATAGAAATCGGTATTGAAAGGGTAATATAATAATATATAGGTTTGGAATAATATAACATATGATTTTATTAAGGGGTGATAAAATTGAATACAGAAATAGCAAATGCAATCGATGCCGCGGATGATAAGTCACAGTATGATAAGCAGGCAAAGCGTTTGCTGGCGCAAAAGAGTATCCTGGCTCATATACTTGTCAGGACTATAGGCGAGTTCCGAGGAATGGAGCCGAATGATGTTGTGTCGTACATAGAAGGAGAGCCATATATATGTGTAGTTCCTGTTGAGCCGGGGTTGACTAACATTGAAACCGAGAATAACGCTTCTGATAAACAGCGCATCGTTGGAATCAACACTGAAAACTCAGAGATCAATGAAGGAACTATATACTTTGATATAATATTTTATGTTCGCATGAAAGACGGTCTTACGCAGATAATAATAAATATAGAAGCGCAGAAGGACGAGCCGACTAAATATAGTATACTTAACAGAGCGATATTCTACGTGAGCAGGATGATCTCATCACAGAAGGAACGTGATTTCTCAAAGTCAGATTATGATAATATAAAGCGAGTAGTAAGTATATGGATATGTATGGACATGGAGGGCAACAGTCTCAGCCATATTCATCTTACAAAAGATGATGAGCTGGAACCGTATCCGTGGAAAGGTAATCTTGACTTGATACATATAGTTATGGTAGGAATAAAGAGAGAGCTTTCCGAACGTAGTGAAAAATATGCACTGCATCGACTGATAGGCGCATTACTGTCAGAGAAACTTGAAAAGAGCGAGAAGTTTGAAATTCTTGAAAATGAATACATGATACCGGTGAACGACGGTTTAAGAAACGAGGTGGATCTCATGTGTAATCTGAGTCAGGGTATAGAAGAAAGAACAACAGAGAGTTTAATAATAGGTATGTATGAGAATAATATACCTGTTGATAAGATAGCTGTGATTACAGGAAAGAATGAAGATGAGATCAGGGCTATCCTGAAAATAAAATAAATTATCAAAATGAATCTAAAGCGGCAGATATAGAGAGCATAGTAGAGTTACTAAAAAATTGATTTTATAAAAATAAAAGCTTTGGTCCTATGTCAAGATTTAGTGCAAATTAAAATGGGAGATTTCTCATAATC
>CAVGTL010000240.1:0-3204 GCA_963632005.1 Succinivibrio sp. | reverse complement strand
CTCTATGGAGAGTGAAACAAGAACTAATCTCATGTAGACTCTCGAAGAAAAGTACGGTATCACTGAGGACGCGGTGGTTTCTATAGAAAACATAGGACCGTCAGTAGGTGAAACGCTTAAGTCAAGCGCATTCAAGGCTGTAGCTATAGCTATCGTACTTATGCTTATCTACATCGCTGTAAGATTCATGTGGAAGTACGGTGTTGCGGCTATCATAGCTCTCGCAAACACAGTACTTCTTGTAATCGGCTTCTACGGCGTGTTCCACATCAGCATAAACAGCCCGTTCATCGCAGCTATATTAACTATCCTCGGTTACGGTATCAACGATACTATCGTAATATTTGACCGTATCAGAGAAAATACTGAGAACTCAGCAAGAAGAAGCGCGAACGGTCTCGCTCCGCTCGTAGACCTCAGTATAAAGCAGACACTCGGACGTTCGATCATGACTTCGCTCACTACAGTGATCGTAATGGTACCTCTGCTGATATTCTGCGGAGACACTATCAGAAGCTTTATCCTGCCTATACTCGTAGGTGTTATCTGCAGTACATGCTCTTCTATCTTTATCGCTACATCTGTATGGTATGACATCATGAAGGCTACAGACAGATCATCATACCAGGGTAAGGCAAAGAAGAATAAGTAAGTCTGCAGCAGAAATCAAACGCTGACTTTTATCATGAGGGGCGTCCTTTGGGCGCCCCATGTGTTGTATTTAAAGGTCAGCCGGATCCCGAAAATAAAATGTCCTCAAAAAGTCATTTCAATGACTATTAAATGCCGTCATAGGGTACGATCGTATCTGTGTTATCATATATATCACAGCAAAAACAGTCCGGAAGAACCATGAATATACGTATGACAGAGCATGACAGTATTTAATAATTATTGAAGCGCATAACTCCACGCTGTATAATAGAAGTCAGACACAATAAAAGTGTGTATACAGGATACGTGCCGCAAGGCTTATGAATATAGTGAAAGCTAAGATGGGTCGGCCGGGCCGACGCGCTGTAAAAACATTTATGAGAGTTGGAAATGTAGTATGGAAAATGTTGATCAGGTAGACAAAATGGACGAATTCTTAGAATATTTAAAGGAACTTAATCCTCATTACGATCTGGAGCTTATAAAAAAGGCATATCTGACTGCGGAAAAGATGCATAAAGGACAGCTCAGAAAGTCAGGCGAGCCTTATATAATCCACCCCGTTGAGACAGCGAAGATACTGGCGCAGCTCGGCATGGACGAACAGACTATAGTAGCCGGGCTCCTTCACGATGTAGTGGAGGATACGCCGTACACAGAAGAACAGCTTACAGAAGAGTTTGGGTCTGAAGTGACTTTACTTGTTGACGGAGTTACAAAACTGGGAAATCTTGTATTTGAAACAAAAGAAGAGGCTCAGGCGGAAAACATGCGAAAGATGTTCCTTGCCATGTCAAAGGACATCCGTGTGCTCATAATAAAGCTTTCAGACAGGCTGCACAATATGAGGACGATAGACTACATGCCGCCAAACAAGATAAAGGAAAAGTGCAAGGAAACGCTTGAGATATACGCACCGCTTGCAAATCGTCTCGGTATGTTCAATATGAAGTTCGAGCTTGAGGATATAGCGCTCAAGCATCTCGAACCGGAGTTTTACTCTAACCTCGCAAAGCAGATAAATCAGCGCAAGGAAGAGCGCGAGCAGCAGATAAACAAGATCATAGAACAGCTTAAAGGAGCTCTTGATACGCTCAACATCCATTATGAGGTGAAGGGCAGGTCAAAGCATTTCTACAGTATTTACAGAAAAATGCGTGACAAGCACAAGCAGCTCGACGAGATATTTGACCTTATGGCAGTGAGAGTTCTTGTAGATACTATAAAGGACTGTTACGCTGTGCTCGGCGTAGTTCATACTATGTGGAGACCTATACCGGGCCGCTTCAAGGACTATATAGCGATGCCTAAGTCAAACATGTACCAGTCACTTCATACTACTGTATTTGGCGATGACGAGCATCCTTTTGAGATACAGATACGTACTTACGAGATGCATCAGATAGCTGAGTACGGTATCGCAGCCCACTGGAAGTATAAGGAAGGCATAAAGTCAGACCAGGAGGAAGTAAAGCTCGCCTGGCTCAGACAGACACTTGAGTGGAATAAGGATATGGATGATTCCAAGGAATTCATGGAAACGCTCAAGATGGATCTGTTCTCAAATCAGGTATTCGTATTTACTCCTGCGGGCAAGGTAATAGAGCTTCCGGCTGGTTCAACGCCTATAGATTTCGCATACAAGATACATTCAGCAGTTGGAAACAAGTGCATAGGCGCAAAGATAAACGGCAAGATGGTCCCGATAGACCACGTTCTCGAAAACGGCAACATAGTCGAGATCATAACATCAGCAAACAGTAAGGGACCTAATATAGACTGGCTCAAGATAGCAAAGAGCAGCAACGCCAGAAACAAGATACGCCAGTGGCTCAAGAAGGAGAACAAGAGCGAGAACGAGGAAAAGGGCAAGTCGATGCTTGAAAAGTATATACGCAGAAAGGGCTACGATCCGCAGCAGATCGTAAAGATACAGCGTATAAACAGAGTAGCGAAGGAGCTCAAGTTCCCTAATGTAGAGGATCTTTATTCTTCGTTGGGTTATGGCGGAACGATGCTTTCAAAGGTGCTCGACCTGCTTGTAAAATTCTACGATGAGGAAAAGCAGGCTGAGCTCAAAAAGCTTAAAGAGATAAAGAATTACGAGCACAAGCCGTCAAAGAAAAGGTCTGAAAATACAGGCGGCATAAGCATAAAGGGAGTAGACAATTTGCTCATAAGGCTCGCGAAGTGCTGCAACCCTGTACCGGGCGACAATATCGTCGGCTTTATAACAAAAGGCCGCGGCGTTTCAGTCCACAGAGCCGACTGTCCAAACATCACATCCCTGCCTGAAGAAGAACGCGCAAGGTTCATCGACGTAGAATGGGACGTAGAAAAACAGCAGGCAACATTCGAGACAGAAGTAGCCATAGTAGGCGAGGACAGAAAAGGCCTGTTCTCCGACCTTTCAAAGATATGTGAAGACATGGACGTCCACATAACAGGAGTTATAGGCAAGAGTAACAACGACAACACAGCCAGCATAACCCTCACGGTCCAGATATCGAACGTAAATCAGATATCCCAGCTCATAAGCCGCTTCAAGTC
>CAVGTL010000239.1:0-3206 GCA_963632005.1 Succinivibrio sp. | reverse complement strand
GGCAGGCAGTATCGTATTATTATATGAATCGCGCAGCCTGTCTATCTTGTTCTGAAGCGTCCTGTCCAAACGATTCAGACCGGAATCTATATCTCCGCTTATGTCATCCATAAGGTCAAGTATCGTATTTATATCGCTCACCTGAGACTGCAGCTTTGTTATTATCCTGTTTATCTTATTCTGAAGCAGGTGCGTATGCGGCTTCAGCTTTGACAGCGAATCTATCATGCTGTTAAGCTTGCTGCGGATATTTTTCAGATGGTTCTCCACCATTGCGTAAGCGTCTTCCTTTTCTGAAGACGAGCTTGCATTCTGAAGTCTGTCTACAGCATCCTGCAGATCCTTCAGATCATCATCTACATTAGACGCTATTTTATTCATGTCATCAAGGATGCCTGACGCGCTCTTATCTGCAAGGTTATCACTTGCTGTTCCCGCCTTTGCCTGCAGCGAGTCGAGGTCTGCGTCAGCGTCCTGAAGCGAGGTGTTCAGGCGTTCGTCTGCTGCTGTCAGTGATGTGAGCAGGAGCTTATATGCCTTAATATTGTCGTTTACATCGTCTATTCTGTTAGAAAATGTATTTATGAGCTTCGGAGTATCGCCATTATTTTTTGTTGAAGCATCGTCACCGACTATTTTGTCCTCTACCTTATCAGCATCCTCAAACAGCGTACTGACTACTATCTCGACATACATCTGGTCTATGCTGTTTTTAAGCGTGGACACAGCTGTATCTGTTATCTTTGTCGCTACAGCGTTCTTTTTCTCATTTTCATAATACGTTATAGTCGGCTGCTTGAGTCCGTCCATAAAACCGTGGTACATATTCTGTGAAAAGTCCTCCGCGAGCACGACAGCCGCGTAATATTCTCCGCTCTTTACGCCCTTTACGGCTTTTTTGGATGAATCAAGAAATACCCAGTCGATCGAATCATTGTCCTTGAGCGAATCTATGACCTCGTCACCTGCGTCATAAAATTCACCTGTATCCTCGTCAGTCCAGCCTACATCCTCAGATGCTACAGCTATCTTTACGTTTGATGAATTTCCATATGGATCCCAGTTGGAATAAATATTGAACCACGCGTAAAGAGGCGGCAGTATGCACAGACCCACCGCTATTACGAGCGGGAAAAAGTGCGTGAGCAGCGCCTTTATATCGCGCTTCATTATCGTTAAAATATTATGCATGATCAATAAAACCCTTGAAATTTAATGTTATTCATTAGACTCGCTTATCTGCATTATCAGCTCGGTGAGCTTCACGTTTTCGTCCTCACCGTCTGAATTTGGGTCAGTCGGCTTTTTCTTTATATGCTTTCCGACTATCTCAGACACATCGCTGACAGTCATGAACGCCGCATAATCGTTTTCTTCTATTATTTTGCGTATAGCCGATATTTCCATACGCGTAACAACGCAGTACATTATAGTCTTTTCGCCGGAAATAAGGCCTTCGCCCTTCATTATGGTAACTGTACGGCCGAGCTGCTTGTATATGTCATCTGCTATTTTACGCCCCTCGTCAGTTATTATCATTACTGACTTACCCTGGTCGAGGCCTGTACTGATGTAGTCAACTATCCTTGACGTTATGAAATAAGTAAGCAGGCTGTACAGCGCACGGTCAAGTCCGAAGAGCATGCCTGCAACCATGTATATAACGCAGTTGCACATGAGTACGAACTGTCCTACAGAGAGCGATGTCTTTCTGGAAATAACTATCGCTACAGATTCTGTGCCGTCAAGGCATCCGCCCAGGCGGATTATCATTCCTACGCCGAGACCGAGCATAACGCCGCCGAAAACTGTTGCGAGCAGTGCGTCGTTTGTGACATTGTAGTGCCAGTGGTTGAATATTTCAAGGAATACTGAGAATACTGCCATGGCTACTGCTGTTCTCGGTATGAATTTTTTTCCGAGCTGTTTTGCACCTATTAATACGAATGGTATATTAAGACACACTGTAAGTATACTCAGTGATATCGGCAACAGGTTGCTTATTATCATACTGATACCTACGATACCGCCGTCGAGTATTTTGTTTGGTACGAGGAATTCCTCGAGTGCGAAGGCGGCTACTATGGCGCCTATGATTATCCCTGTATAACGTATTATGCCCTCTTTCATTCTATTACCCCTTTCCTTTTGACTAATATATATCTTTTGTAAATAACGCTTCCTGTTGCCTGCGAATATACGGAACGCTCCGTGGTGCAGGGAATTTCAACTACGCTTATCCGTATATTCTCCGGCAGTATATAGCATGTTTTGCGGTCAAACTATGCAACAGGCAAAAATTTCTTTTAATATCAATACCCGCCATTTTCAAACACTAAACCCGGGAAATCATGAATTTTTGATAATCATATCAAATGTTTTGAAGGCTTTGCGGGCTGTCTTTCGGAAATTGGATGTCAGCCTGGTTTCGTCGGTGTCAAGGTCGTCTGAGACGCATTTTATTATGAAGCATGAATACCCGCCTGCGGCGGCCATATCTGCTATGCCGGCAGCTTCCATGTCTACTATGTCTGCGCCTGTAATGGCTGCCAGCCTTTCGCGCGCCCGGCGCGCCGATACTACGGAGTCGCCTGATGCAAGGCGCGTTCGCCTTACGGCTCGCGCAGATTCGGGCATATTGATAAGGACGACCTTACCGCTGCCGTCGCCGTCCCACCGCACGACCTCATCAACAACAAAAACATCACCAACGCGCGCTTCCTCCGTCAGCCCGCCGACAACGCCGAAATTCCAAAACTCGAATACATCAAACTTATCTGCGAGCATGCGCGCCGCGGCCTCCGCGTCAGCAGTTCCCGGTCCGCTCCTCACAACGAAAACGCGCCGACCGTATCTGTCATAGCGGCACAGCTTAAACGGCAGCCCGTCATATATCTCATCGGGATGCCCCCAGCCTTCAAAAACTGCAAACATTTCGACAGCTACGACAAGCCCTGCATTTTTTACCAGATTTTCCATATCAGCTTCCAATCCGATTTTCATTTTCGTAATTCAAAAGCAGCGTTCACGCTGTATTTATTAAAGGTTAGTCACCTCTATCTGGCAGGACTGCATAGCTCCGAGCGCTCTTAAGTGGCTTTCCGGCGTAACGCCCGCGCAGCACGCAGCGTCAACGATGACCGGCACCTCAGGCAGGAACGCCTTGAGCAGCATAGCGTTTGAGATAACGCATATATCAGTGCAAA
>CAVGTL010000238.1:0-3209 GCA_963632005.1 Succinivibrio sp. | reverse complement strand
TATTAGAAAATTTTACGGAAAATTTATGGGAGTTTTGTACGTGAAAAAATATTTCACGCAAAATTCCCTTTTTGATTGCGTTTTTTCTGCTGTATGGTAAAATCTATTTAAAATGTATTGCAGCAGGAGGAAAATTTTAATGGATCTGATTGACATTAAGATACTGGAAGTTCTGCAGGAAAACGCAAGAGTCTCCATCTCGGACCTCAGCAAAAAGGTAAACCTGTCACTTTCAGCAGTCAGTGAAAGACTAAAGAAACTGGAAAATTCAAAAATAATAAGTAAATACACCGTGATCCTTGAACCGAAGCTCATGGGTAAGGATCTTTCGGTCATCATAAGCATAGGACTGGAATCAACATCTGATACACAGTCTTTTCTTGATTTTGTGCAGTCTGAACCGGAAATACTCGAGTGTCATTATATAACCGGCGAGTACGACTATATGTTGAAGGTAACGACGACGAATACCCATACGCTTGAAATGATAATGAACAGGATAAAGAGCTTCAACGGCATAAAGAGAACGCAGACGAACGTGATACTCTCAACGACAAAGCTCCACCACAGCGTATCGCCTGAAAAGCAGGCTTAGTGCGGGTCTGTATGGATAATAATTCGATTTCAGAAATAAATGATACGGAGCCTGTCGCTCCAAAGAGCGTTACGGGCAGCGAATGCGGGCCTGAATATTTTATGCGCGAAGCGCTGAAGCTCGCGGCTGACGGCGCCTGCGCCGGAGAAGTACCGGTAGGAGTCGTTATAGTAAAGGACGGGGTCATAATAGGGCGCGGAAGAAACAGGACAGAGGAACTGAAGGATCCGTTGGCTCATGCTGAAATGAATGCAATGAAGGAAGCTCTGGCAGCCGTCGGCGGCTGGAGACTTACAGGATGTGACATGTATGTCACATTGGAGCCGTGCTCCATGTGCGCGGGCGCTATAGTTCACGCACGCTTAAAAAAGGTATATATCGGAACTACAGATCCGAAAACAGGAGCCTGCGGTTCGGTCATGAATATACTGGCTGACAAGCACCTTAACCATCAGCCGGAGGTCGAGACCGGAATTCTACAGGAGGAATGCTCAGATATCCTGAAAAATTTTTTCAGACAACTCAGGAGGAATAAAAAATGAAAAGAATAACAGCTATCGTGATGGCTGCGATGCTGATGACGATATTAAGCGTATCTACAGTATTCGCTGCAGCGTCAGACGGATTCCAGCTTGAAAAGGGAAGCTGCAGCCCGACAGACGGTTCAAAGATCGACAAAACTAATGTAATGGTAAAGCTGTATTTTACAGATGACGTTTCAGCTGATGCCACTCAGAAGGCAAACAAGGATATGTTCAAATTTACTGATGCTGACGGCAATAAGGTAGATTTTGAAATTTATTATAACAGCAAGGACCCTAAGAATGTGAACCTGCTGGCAAAGAACGACCTTGAACAGGAAACAGAATATACGGTAACTGTTTCAGGCGATCTGACAGATGATGATGGCGACATTCTCGGAGCTGACGAGGTAATGAAGTTCACTACGAGAAAGCCTGCTTCAAGCGGTACATATATGCTGCTTATGCTGGCAATGATGGTAGTAATGGTAGTCATGACTATAAGAGATCAGACAAAGAACAGCACTGCCGATGAAGTAAAGGCTAAGGCACAGTCTATGCAGACTAATCCTTACAGACTTGCAAAGGAAAAGGGCATATCTGTTGAAGAGGCTCAGAAGCTCATAAACGAGGAAAAGGCAAAGATCGCAAAGAAGGCTGAAAAGGCTGAAAAGAACGCTCAGAAAAACGGAACAGCAGCTCCTGCTCCTAAGCAGAAGAAAAAGGAAAAGCCTCAGAAGAAGGTTTACAAAGTAAAGACTAAGAGAATCGTAAAAAAGCACTAGACCGGAGGTAATACAGATGGCTGATAACAACATGCCTGAAGAAAAGGAAGTTCGCGAATCGAAGAACTTTATAGAAAATATTATTGAAAAGGATATAGAGGACGGCGTTTATGACAGACCGATAAAGACACGTTTCCCTCCGGAGCCTAACGGCTATCTCCACATCGGACACGCTAAGTCTATCTGCCTGAACTTTACAACTGCCGCTAAATACAACGGCACCTGCAATCTCAGATTTGACGACACTAACCCTGTAAAGGAAGATACAGAATACGTTGACTCTATCATGGAGGACGTAAAGTGGCTCGGCTTTAACTGGGACGAGCTGAGATTCGCTTCCGATTATTTTGACACTATGTACGAGTGCGCCGTAAAGCTCATAAAGAAGGGCAAGGCGTTCGTATGCGACCTTACGGGCGATGAAATGAAAGAGTACCGCGGTACTCTGACAGAGCCTGGCAAAGAGAGCCCATACAGAGACCGTTCTGTTGAAGAAAACCTTAAGCTCTTTGAAGAAATGCGTGAGGGCAAGTACGCAGACGGCGAAAAGGTGCTCAGAGCAAAGATAGATATGGCTTCGCCTAATATGAACATGCGTGACCCTGTTATCTACAGAATAGCTCATGCGGAGCATCACAGAACGGGCGATAAGTGGTGCATATATCCTATGTACGATTTTGCTCATCCGCTGGAGGATGCTATCGAGGGCGTTACTCATTCGATCTGCACTATGGAGTTTGAGGACCACAGACCTTTATACGACTGGGTGCTCAGAGAAACTGAGTGGGAGCAGCCGCCTAGACAGATAGAGTTTGCGAGACTTAATGTTACAAACACTCTTATGAGCAAGCGTTATCTCAAGAAGCTCGTTGACGATGGCGTAGTTGAAAGCTGGGACGACCCGCGTATGCCGACTGTTTCCGGCTTAAGACGCAGAGGTTATACGCCTGAGGCTATGCGTAATTTCTGCGAGGATATAGGTATCGCGAAGGCTAACAGCCTTGTAAATATAGCGCAGCTCGAGAGCTGCGTGAGAGACGACCTCAAGACTAAGGTAGAGAGCAGAAATGTTATATTTGACCCGCTGAAGGTAGTTATAACAAACTATCCTGAAGGTCAGACTGAGGAATGCGAGATCGAAAACAATAAAGAAGTTCCGGAGATGGGCTCTCGTATGGTGCCTTTCTCACGCGAGCTTTACGTTGAACGCGACGATTTTATGGAAGTTCCTGTAAAGAAGTACTTCAGGCTCTTCCCGGGCAACGAGGTACGCTTCAAGGGTGCTTACTTTATCACTTGCAATGAAGT
>CAVGTL010000237.1:0-3214 GCA_963632005.1 Succinivibrio sp. | reverse complement strand
CCGCGCGTTCCGCTTCGGACAAGTTTTTGAATTTGCGGCTGCTGCTCACTTCGCTGGAAGCATCACCATTCTGCTCCGAGCTCCGCTTATCCGTATATTCGTCGGCGTTATATGGCGTCTTTTTGAATGATTTACGTTTTCAAATAAATAACTTAATCACATGTATATATATAAAAAAACTGTTTCCGCAACATAATCGCAGGAAACAGTTTTTTAAAATATTAACACATAAAATATATACCGGAACGGTCAACCGTGAGCCGATATCCGGTTGGGAAAACCATATGTGCGGATGCTTTAAAGTTTAAACGGCTCTAATACGTAGACGAAGACGTAGAACGCAGCTGAGGTATACGTGAAAGGCCCTTGCCCCAGATGACCTCGATAACGATAACATAGATAGGTATGTTAAGCGCACACTTGACGAGTCTTCCCGGAAGTATCGCAAGGAAACCGTTTCCGTACATTATATGAAGCCATAGCGTATCAAGTATGAGATTAAGGAAAATGCATACGATAGCAGAAGCCATTATGATACGGACAAGGCTTGTTTTATTATTATAAAGCAGTACCCCGAATACAACGCCTGTAAGAGCCGCAGTAAGCGTAAATCCCGGGAAGTACGCCCCTGACGGATATATTAGCATGCCGAGGATATCACCGACTGCACCGCATATAAATCCCCATACAGGACCGTAAGCGATGCCTGCAACGGCTATAGGAAGAAAGCCGAATCCTATCCTGAGGAATTGCGTCTGGATAGACAGAAACCTTGTAAGAATAACGTCGAGCGCGATCAGCAGCGCGACGCATACAACAGTAACAAGATGATTATTTGATTTTGAGCGCATAAAAAATCCCTTTCTCTGTAAATGTACTCATGAAGAAAGATGCCGCGTTATTGCAGGCATCATAAAGTAGGCACACAAAAATGGTGCGGGTATACCGCACCATAGAGAAAAGGCTCAATGATGCAGTAGCGGACGCAATAACGCACCGTAAGCTCAAAAAAGCTTTTCGTCATCAGGCAACATCCCATCCTGAAGCACTCCAGACCATACACATCCAATGCCGACAGCAGATGTTAAAAACTGTCGAAACCCATTGAACATCAAAAGGTCAACGCGCATTATTTACTCTACGTGACCAAGTGTACCACATAGCAACATTGACGTAAACAACAAAAATCGTATTTTAAAACTTTTTATCTGCAAATAAACATGTTTTCATCAGAATATTTTATTAACAAAAAGACGCCATATAATGCCGGAGAATATACGGATAAGCGTAATTGAAGTTCCCTGTAAATGGAGCGTTCCGTATATTCGTCGACAACAGAGGCGTCCTCTGCTTACAATAAAGTATACTTTATTGCAATTGTCCAACCTTTTAGTATAACTGCCGGATTGCTGACTTTTTCTGCACCCGCCGGTCAGCATTTCAATCTGCCTGCCGGATTGCTGACTTTTTTCTGCTCCAGACAATCAGCATTTTACTCTATCCTATGATTTGATGACTTTTTTACGCCTTGTCATTAAAAAACTGCTTAAATCTTATACATTTTCATAAATACGGTACGCTTATATATATTATTATCACATAACATTACTAAAACTAACCTTGTCAGTCTCCTTCATTATCTTTATATGCGCCAATATACTAGCAGCCTCCCCAAGCGTGAGCGGAGCATCCTCAGACATTATATATGCGCGGCACCGTTTAGCCGAAAGCTCAATATCATGCACACATACACCTTCCATATAAACAGTATATACCTTACTATTACGATCCCATCTCTCAAGAAAACCGTCGCAGGCGTCCAGCGCCCCGGCCCAGTCATCATCTGCGGCGCATTCATATACGTTCACCATAGAACTCACAAGCACATCAGAAGTATTATCAGTATATATCAGAAACCCGCCCCAACACCCGAGCAGCACAAGAACCATTATAAGAGTAGTAATAAGAGCCCTCATTATTTTATCTATCCCTCCTCTTAAATCTAAACCAACTAATTCACAGAACAACTTTTCGGTGATATATACTCATCGGAATCACCCGCCCCATCCGGCCTCATATAAAAATGAAGCTGTCGCTTCTCATCACAGAAACAAAGCAGCACATCAGAAATACCCTGAACCCCGTTCAGTCGCATAGACGTCTCAAACTGCTCCTGCGTTATGCCCGCCCCAACAAAATTATCCTTATAAATATTCCCATCCGAAACAAGTATACAAGGCATGTTGAGAAAAACAGAATTTACTTTCATATCCTCGCGCGTAACAGGCGACTTCTCAGGCTTCAAGATCACACTCAGCTCCCCGTTCGTCTCGATACAAGCATAAAGCACGTCAGCGATAGACGGCGCATCCTTGAGCCGCAGCATCTCCATCAGGTCAGTCACAGTGATCTTGCTTTTGTTCAGCTCCTTAAAATTTATAGCCCCATTATCTATCAAAAGAGCAGGTTTTCCGTTGATTATCAGCTTAAACCGCTCGCTCTTGCTCGAAAAAAACTCCGACAGCGCATATATAAAAAGTATCATCACGATAGCAGCGATACCGTTAAAAATAGAAGAATCAGGCGACTCGATAGGAATAGAAGCAATCTCCGCGATCATCAGCATCATAACGATCTGAAACGGATCTGTAGAAGAAAGCCCGTTCTTCCCGACGACCCGTATAGAAAAAAGCACCAGAATATAAAGGATAAAAGTCCTTATAAAAGTAGTGATCATAAATACACCCCACCAATAAAAGATCATTCCAAAATGACCATCAAATAAAATAAGCAGTAATAAGACCTCCAAAGGCCCGCGCGCCCGGCGCGCCCACAGCGGTCATCTGAAAAAAGATGACCGCCCGCTGCAAGTAATATTGTCCGCACAACACATATTTATACATAAGATACAGCGCTGTATTTTGATAATGTAAGAACAATGTTAAAAAAATAAAAAAATATCTTGACATATATGCCCCGGATTGGTATCATAAGAAAGCTGACACGCAAAAAACGTCAGTATTCAAATCATTTAGTTTGCAATAAATGATTTGAAAAATAAAAAATATGTTGACAAGCCCTTGCGGTTCTGTTAATATAAATGAGTTCGCTTCTGAAGGGTAAACGCCTTACAGAAAAGAATTTAGAAAAAATAAAAAATTGTTATTGACATAGCCGTTCGGTTATGCTAATATATAAAAGTTCGCTGCTGAAA
>CAVGTL010000236.1:0-3232 GCA_963632005.1 Succinivibrio sp. | reverse complement strand
ATATGTTTCCCTGAGGTAACTACGGCACAAAATCGTGCTTACTTTATCATTAACCACGCAGACAGTATAATAAAATGCAGTTAGAATATACGAAAAAGATCAGCAGTTATCGGAGGAAAGAAGTATGAACTTTTTGAAATTTTTAGAGCAGGAGATACATTCCGTAGTTATGGCAACGGTCGATGATAGCGGACTGCCTGTTACATGCACGATAGATATAATGGACAGCGATGAGGGCGGACTGTATTTTCTGACAGCAAAAGGAAAAAATTTCCATGATCGCTTGAAGAAAAACAAATACGTTGCGCTTACGGGAATGAAGGGCGATGACACGCTTTCAAGCATAGCTGTATCGGTCAGAGGAAAAGTAAGAGAAACTGGAAAAGAAAGACTCGGCAGGCTTTTTGAGAAAAATCCGTATATGAATGATATATATCCCACAGAACAGAGCCGCAGTGCGCTCACTGTATTTCAAATATATGAAGGAACAGGTGAATGGTTCGATCTTTCTAAAAAACCGATAGAGAGGTATTCATTTTCCATAGGAGACGCCGAGCATAAAACTGAGGGATACAGGATAACAGATAAATGCACCGGATGTATGCGCTGCAAAGATGTATGCCCTCAGGGCTGCATCAACTTTAATTGCATACCGGCTGAGATAAAACAGGAAAATTGCCTGCACTGCGGAAATTGCCTTGAAGTCTGTCTAGCGAGAGCTGTTATCCGTATGTAGCGATAGTTCTTATGTCAATGGAGCAATCGGAATAACAGGAAAAACAGCCACTCTACTCTACGTAGGTTGTCCGCGCGGCCGCCGCGCTGTAGAATGCAGTCATGGAGGTAAGAAGAAATGAATCAATACGTAACAGGCGCAGTCATCAAGGAGCTGCGCGAAAAGAACAAAATGACGCAGCTGCAGTTGGCGGAAAGGCTCGGAGTGAGCGATAAGACGGTCTCAAAGTGGGAGACGGGTAAGGGGTATCCAGATATCACGCTTTTGGAGCCGATAGCGAATGCGTTTTCCGTGTCTGTTCCGGAGCTTATGTCGGGAACTACGGTTAACAATTCAAACGTATCGTCAAATATGCTGCGTTCAAAATTTTATGTGTGCCCTGTGTGCGGCAACGTGATACACGGCATGGGCGAGTCAGTAATACACTGTCACGGAGTACTGCTGCAGCCGGAAGAACCGGAGATGTCGGACGAGGAGCATAAAATATTTATCGAGCGTGATGCAGACGAGTATTACGTGCGCATAGAGCATGAGATGTCAAAGAAACATTACATTTCATTCATTGCGGCGGCATCGCCTGACAGACTTCAGATGGTAAAGCTTTATCCTGAGGGAAGCGCAGAGGCGCGCTTCAAGGCGAGCATGGTAAAAAAGATATTTTTTTACTGCAACAGGAGCGGCCTTTTTGCTATCGACACGGTAAAGGGGATAGACGACAGAAGGAGCGGCTACGACGATTCCGCTGAAAGAAGGGCGCTCGAGGAAGCGGCTCGGATAATGTTCAAGTAATGCGGAACGAATACGGACAATATGATATATGAATGATCGACAGCGCGGCAAAGCAGTGAAATGCCGCGCTGTCTTTGGCTTCCTACCTGCTCGTGCAACAGGCAGCAAAGCTGCCTTCCTACGTCCACTGCGTGGACTACGCTGTCGCATTTTACACTGCAGCTGAAGCTGCGTAAAATGCGCGCCAGGCGCACCCCAGATTGGCTGCGCAGCAGATAACTGATATATTCATGCAGCAAAATATTGCATTAATGTATTAAAAAATTTCTGAAATCGTAATATAATAGAAGGAAACTTTTGTTGTTATCGCAGGCAGGGTTTGATTTTATTAATGAGAATAAAAAATAAGCTTAAAAGGAAGGAAAATACATAAAATGAATATAACTGTATATCTCGGCGCGAGCGAGGGGAACGACCCGGCGTTTAAAACAGCCGTGCAGGAGCTCGGCCGCCGGATAGGCGAGAAGGGCAATACTCTCGTTTACGGAGGCTCAAAAACGGGCCTTATGGGTGAGATCGCGCGCAGCACGCTTGAGGCGGGCGGAAAGGTCATAGGCGTTGAGCCGCTTTTCTTTATGGTAAAGGAGCTTCAGTACAGAGGCCTAACGCAGCTCATAGTCACAAAGGATATGGCGGAGCGCAAGGCAAAGATGATAGAGCTCGGCGACGCTTTTATCGCATTTCCGGGAGGCACGGGAACGCTTGAGGAGATATCTGAGATAATGTCAATGGTATCGCTCGGTCAGACGGCGAGCCCGTGCATATTCTACAACCTCAACGGCTACTACGATGATATGAAGGCGCTGCTGCACCATATGATCGAAAAGGGGCTTTCGTCAGAGGAAAAGCAGCAGGGAATATACTTTGCGGATGATCTGGCGCAGATAGAGGAAATAATAAGAAAATCTGAGAATGAATAGTTGACTGTTGGGAATATGACATTTTTCAGGGAAAGGAACGATATGAAAAAATTTAAGAAAACGTGCATGATAGTTGCATGCCTTGTATGTGTTACAGCCATGTCGGCGTGCGGCAGCAATGACGGGTCGCAGAACGGCGCATCGGAACCGGGTACTGTTGATATGACTGCTTTTCAGACGGATAACAAAGCAGATGACAAAGAATTTACCGAGCAGGATATAGCTGCGATGTTCGATAAAAGCATGCGAAGTGACGATACAGAGTACATAGACTGCGCCGTTATGCCTGATAAAGCGTATGGGCGAGTAGGCGCAGCGCTTTTTCGCAATACAAAAGAAAACACTGTTAACATAGCGTTTTTTGACGCAGACGGTTACGCTCAGCAGTGCGGCACTTATGCTGAGCTTGCCGATGCTCCGGAGTTCAGATACCTCGGTGACGGAAAAGTAACATGCAGGATGCAGACGGAGAGTGGAGATATTTATAATATGACGCTCACGTTCTCAGCAGACGGCAGCGATATCCGTTTCCTGATGGAGGATGACCTGCCGAAATAAAATGATATAGCGCAAATGATTTTGCAAAATTGAAATCGGTTTACAATAATTAATTATGGTATATATGGAGGAAACCAACATGAAAAAAGTACTTATCTTATCAGGAAGTCCGAGGATACGCGGAAATTCAAGCATACTTTGCGACGAGTTCGCACGCGGAGCTGCAGAAGCAGGCTGCGAAGTAGAAAAGATAGACGTTCAGAAAAAGAAGGTAGCCGGATGTCTCGGC
>CAVGTL010000235.1:0-3244 GCA_963632005.1 Succinivibrio sp. | reverse complement strand
TATTACCTTTACACCGTTTGCCTTCAGGAAATCATACACTTCTTCATGCGTGGCGAATTCACGACCTCTCACATCCTGCAGGTTGAATACGAACATAGAAAGCCCACGCTCTGCAGTAATGGACGGGTCAAGCTGGCGCAGCGTCCCCGCTGCACAGTTTCTCGGGTTTGCAAACAGTTTTTTGCCGAGTATCTCCTGACGCTCGTTCACCTTGTCGAACGCCGCGTTTTCCATATATACTTCGCCGCGTATCTCCAGGTACTCGAGCTTGTCTTTGAGCGTCTGCACTACGTCGCCTATGACTCTGGCGTTTTCTGTAACGTCCTCGCCTTCTATTCGCCCGTCGCCGCGCGTTATAGCAGTTACGAGCTCGCCGTTCTCGTAGCGCAGCGCCATGGAAAGTCCGTCTATCTTTGTCTCGACTATGAACTCAGTATCATCGCCGAGCTTTTCTTTCATATCATTTACAAATTTGTCAACATCTTCTCTTGAAAATACATCCTGTATAGACAGCATCGGAACTCTGTGGCGGACCATTACTCCTGCAGTCCTTTTTGCCTTTCCGCCTACTCTTTTTGTAGGAGAATCAGAGTCGGCAAGCTCAGGGTGTTCCTTTTCAAGAGCCCGCAGCTCAAGCGAGAGCTGGTCGAATTCATAGTCTGTGAGCTCAGGCGAGTCCTGATTGAAATACAGGTCGTTATGCTTTTCAAGCAGCGTCTCGAGCTCTTTCATTCTTTCTTTTACATTTTTTGTATCCATTAAATCCACCTGAATTAAATTTTCGTCAGCGGAGCAACGCTCAGAGACAGCTTTTTCATTCCTGCCGTATCGAACGCTATAGTCGCAACATCGCCTTTTATCGTTATTATCATGCCCTCGCCGAATTTCGGATGGCTGACTCGGTCACCTTTTGAAAGGTCAGCCTTTGATGCAGCTGACGCGTTTTTTATAGTTGCAGTATTCTGCTTTATATATTTAAGCTGGTCGAACGGTCTGTTTGACGTTCCGTACTGCGGGCGTGAGCCTGCACGAGCGACTCCTGTTCCTGAATTTCCTGCGAGTGAACCCGGCAGTCTGCCGTTATTGCTTACTACACTGCCGCGTCCTGTCTGACTGAAATCGCCCAATTCGCCGAAACCGCCGTCAAATGCCTTTTCCTGATAGCTCCTGAAGCCGAGTCCGTCTGACTCCTCATCAAACAGCTCTTTATCGAGCTCCTTGAGGAATGTCGATTCGCGCGTGTATTCAGTCCGGCCGTATATCATACGCGCTACAGCGCTCGTCAGGAAGAGCTGTTCCTTTGCTCGCGTTATACCTACATAGCAAAGACGGCGTTCTTCCTCCATCCCGTCCATCGTATCGAGTGCTCTGTGGCCCGGGAAAAGTCCGTCCTCCATGCCCGGCATAAATACTACAGGGAATTCAAGGCCTTTCGCGCTGTGCAGCGTCATAAACACTACTGCGTTTTCGTCAGGCTGATGGTTGTCTACGTCTGCTACGAGAGCTACCTGCTCGAGGAACTCGGCAAGCGTTATCTGAGGATTCTCGTCCTCTGCATCGAACATTACTGATTTGAATTCCAGAAGGTTCTCTACCCTGCCCTCTGCTTCTATTGCGCCCTCAGAATGCTCATTTACTATAGTTTCGAGCACATTGAGGTATCCGCTGTCAACAAGTAAGCGATCGTAAATATCGCTGACGCGCAGCTCATCCTGCTGGGCGTGGACTGACGCTATAAGATTTATAAAATCGTGCAGCGCTGCTGCTACCTTTGACGAAAGTCCGTCTACGACCTCATCATCGCACAGGAGTTCAAAAAGGCTCGCGTCACGCTGGTCTGCGAGTATCTGCAGCTTTTCTATCGTTTTGGTGCCGACGCCGCGCTTCGGTTCATTTACTACACGCATGAAGGCAAGGTCGTCTGCAGGATTCAGAACGAGGCGCATGTACGCCATCATGTCTTTTATTTCCTTGCGGTCGTAGAACTTTGTTCCTCCGAGGACGCGATACGGGATATTATGCCCCATAAATGCCTCTTCAAAACTTCTTGACTGAGCATTTGTCCTGTACAGAACCGCAAAATCGGAATATTTACGTTCGCCTGTCATAAGGCGGTCTACCTGCTCCGCTACATAAGCAGCTTCTTCCTTTTCGTTGCGCAGACGCTTGTACATCAGCTTGCTGCCGTCCTCCTGCGTCGTCCAGAGCTTCTTGTCCTTGCGGCCTTTGTTGTTTTTAATAACAGAATGAGCAGCCTTCAGGATATTTCCTTTTGAACGGTAATTCTGTTCCAGCTTTACGACCTTAGTTCCCGGAAAATCCTTTTCAAATGAAAGTATATTTCTGATATCAGCACCGCGCCACTGATATATGCACTGGTCATCATCGCCTACAACGCAGATATTTCTGTTTTTCTCGGCGAGCATCTTTATGAACTTATACTGCATATAGTTAGTATCCTGATACTCGTCTACCATTATGTATCTGAAACGGTCGCGGTACTTTTCGAGCACGTCCGGATTTTTCTCAAACAGCTCAACAGTGCGCCATATGAGATCATCAAAATCCATAGCGCTGTTTTTCTTTAGTGTCCTTTCGTATTCCATGTAGAGCTTTCCTATTATCTGCTCAGGATATGTTCCCGCTTCAATGGCGAACTGACGCGCTTCCATTCCTTTTTCCTTCGCGTCGCTTATCGCGCTGAGCACGGAAACAGGCTTGAACTGTTTTTCGTCTACATTCTGAGCCTTTATCGCAGCTCTTATCACCGCCTTCTGGTCGACCGGGTCATATATGGTAAAGTCCTTCGAATATCCGAGCAGGTCGGCGTGCATGCGCAGTATCCTGAGACACGCTGAGTGGAACGTCATTATCCACATATTTATACCGCTGCCGACGAGACTTTCTACTCTTTCACGCATTTCCTTTGCTGCTTTGTTTGTAAATGTTACAGCGAGTATTTCCCAGGGAGATATTCCCTTTTCACGTATCATGTATGCTATGCGGCGCGTCATCGTGCTTGTCTTTCCGCTTCCTGCGCCTGCAAGAACAAGAAGCGGACCATCTACATACATGGCCGCTTCTCTCTGTTTATCATTCAGATTTTCCAGATATTCCATTATTCCCCTATCTTCTCCCGTATCATTTTTATTTCTGCCGCATATCCGTCAAGCTCGTTCGGAGTTTCCAGATTAAAAGGCAGTCCCGCAAGTCTGTCGTTTCCGACTATCGCCGCTATTGCATC
>CAVGTL010000234.1:0-3277 GCA_963632005.1 Succinivibrio sp. | reverse complement strand
TTAATCAATATGCGCATCCCCCATTTCCATCACCATATCAGGAACAAGCACATTCCAGTGCCCCTTATGACTGCTGCCCACTCTTTCGATAGCTGACAGCTTTTTCAGCTTATTAACATAATATTTCACGCGATCCACAGACCATCCCAACTCCAAAGATATCTGTTTCTGTGAAAGATCCGGATCACTGCGTATAACTCTCAACACAGCAATATCGTCATCGCTGAATCCGCTTAGCGCAGTTTGGGTAGTTTGGGTAGTTTGGGTAGTTTGGGTAGTTTCTCTGACTTTAGCATCAGTATTTCTGTAAACATTCACACGAAAATCACCGTCAAAGTCGATAAGTTCAGGTCTTCTCAGCCCGTACTCACTACATTCCCTGAGTATTCTCGGTATACCCGTTCCCCATTTTTCAATTATCTTCATATAGGCAAAAGCATTGGCTATAGCAGGATTACGCAGCTTAGAATATCCTTCCGTCATCTTCCTTATGGAAACTGTATTTAAAAGCATACCCGGAGACGTCACCTCAAGCCTGTCATCAAACAAAGCTACCTGTATATTTCCCGGCTCGAGATAACTCCTGTGAACGACTGCATTAGCGATAAGCTCCCTTATACTGCTTACAGGCAGCTCATAAACATCCTGCCTGTAAATACCGTCTATCCTCATGCCCATATTTATCTTTTCAAGAACGTATTTGTACGCCGCGTCTGCCTGTTCCTGTAAAGGACCGCCGAATTCCTTCCTGTCTATAAAATAAGCGCGCGTCGTTCCTTTAAAGACAGCGCATTGTATCACAGGCTGCATATGCATCTTTCCTGTAAGCAGCGCATACGCATTCGTAGGGACAAGCTTTCCGTTTTCTTCTTTCAGTATCCCCCATGTGAGCAGCACATTCCTGTTTAATTCGCGTATGTTCGCCTTTTCGCTGTCGTTCCATGTATTTCTTAAGGCTACCGCTTTCATTTTGCTGCAAAGCTCGTCTATCTCATCATCACTTACTGTAAGCCCCGGACATTCCTCGCAGTCAAAATATCTGTTCTGCCCTTCAAGTATAAGCTGCTTGAGCATATATCCCTCTGCAGGTCTTGACGTTCCCGCTACACGAACGTACGTACCGTTCACAAGCCCCTTTTCCTTTATATAATAAGGACGCGCCGGCCCAGGTGATATTTCTGCGACTATAACAGTTTTATCACCAATCGTTTTCAAAGTCACATCCGGATATATCCTCGGCTCGCAACTGTCAGAAATAGCATTCGTTATCGAATCCATCACCTTAAAAACATTATCCTGATCTATGCCGACCACCTCAAGCGTACTGTCATCTACCCCAAAGATTATCTTCCCTCCGTGACCGTTCGCATACGCGACAACAGTCTTCATATATTTTTCACTCTTTTTGGGAACTTCGACCTTATATTCTATATTTACAGATTCCCCGGAAAACATCTTACTATCTTCCATTACATCTTCACCCCTTTGTACTTATCATGAGCGTGAACTCTAAAGTTCATGCATATCCACCATTTTGCCTGTCAGTTTATCATAAAATCACTGTTCATTTCCATCCCATACGAGCTGCCCGTTTGCTATCGCAGCAGTTGTTTCAGATGAAGGATCGTTTTTCCATTTTGAGCCGTCAAATCCTGCGTAATATATTCTGTCCGTTTCTGCAGTCTCGCACAAATACATCATGACGCTGCCTCCGCCGTCACCGGCGCTGTCCGACTTAAAAGCTCCCGTAAGCCTCGACAGCGGCGTGCTGTAAATATAAAACACGCATACACTTCTGCTATCTGCATTATCATCATTATCAGCGTCATTCAGCGCAGGATCTATAGACGATACTCCTGCCATATCATTACCGTTATACATAGCATAAAGCTTCCCTCCTGATTCCGTAATGCTTATTTGGGAATCGTCAAAAGGTATTATCGTCCTGCTGACAGACGCGCACGTGTACAGTAACGCAGCCGCTGCCAACGCTGCGACAGCCGATATTATCGCAACGAGCATCTTTTTCTTCAGAAATCTCCTTTTAAGATCTTTTATCATTCCTGCTTCGTTTATCTCTATATGACGGTCTAAAGGTATTTCGATGCCCCGCTTCATTTCTTCTGCCTCTATCCTGCAGTCAGCGCATGACCCCAGGTGTTCTTCTACAAGCTTCTTTGTATCATCGCTTACTACATTGTCGATATAAAGCGGAAGAATATCTTTTACTACATTACAAGTTATGTTTTTCATTTTCTACAGCCTCCGTCCTCTTTACATGCTCCAGAATCATTTTTCTGGCGCGATAAAATGTAACTCTCGCCCATCCCGAACTGCGCTTAAACAACGCCCCTATCTTTTCAAAAGGCAGCTCGCCAAAAGTCCTGAGCATAAATACTTCCTTGTACGGCTCGTCCATATCATGAATAAAACGATGAATATCAAACGCGCTTTCCTTATCAGCAAGCCGCTCTGTAAAATCGACCGTCCTATCCACTGTATTTTCAGGAATGTTTTCATCTGCATAAAGCTTCTGCTTTCTGTATAGCTCATAATATGTATTTTTAGCTATAGTAAAAAGCCACGCCCGTATATCCTTCCGGCCGTCGAATGAATTTATGTACTTCATTGCCTTTACGAACGTTTCCTGCGTTACTTCCTCAGCCACATGTTCAGCACCAGACAACCCGCGCATAAAAATATAAACATCCCTGAAATATTCATGATAAATACGCTCAAATTCCACGCCGTCCACCGCCTCCTTTCATGATATTAACTGCTGAAAATGAAAAACGTTACATAATTTTATGGTATCATTTTTCTGTGATTTCCCAATGTCCGTTAGAACCTCGTCCCACGTATCTTATATTGTCCATTTTCTTTATATGTCTTTTAATTGTTTTTGAACTTACTCCTAACTTCAATGCTATTTTTTCAGTACTTATTTTTCTGTCTATGTTAATTAAATTCAAAATAGAAACTTCCATTTGATTTTGCGGCATATCCTGAGGGACATCCTGAGGGACATCCTGAGGGACATCCTGAGGGACATTATAGTTTAAATTCGGCATGATCACCGTAAACTGATATCTGTCAGAACGAAAAACCGGTTTCTTATCTGCACTGTAGTTTATCTGAAATTCATAACCACTGATGATTTTTCCAAATCCGCTTCCTTTCCTCTCCATATATCCAAGTCTGTTAAAGATATCTGCCAGTACAGGATTTCTTCTGGTAGACGGAACCGTAAGAGGATCTCTTTCCTGAATCATTGAAC
>CAVGTL010000233.1:0-3296 GCA_963632005.1 Succinivibrio sp. | reverse complement strand
GCGCTGCTTCGTCTTCAGGATTATCGAGTACGAGCGATATAGCTTCTACTGTCTTAAGAACGTCTTCTTCCTTAAAGCCTCTTGTAGTCATGGCAGGTGTGCCGAGTCTGAGTCCGCTTGTTACGAACGGGCTCTGAGGGTCGTTAGGGATAGTGTTCTTGTTTGTCGTGATATTTGCGTCGTCGAGGAGCTTTTCAGCCTGCTTGCCTGTGAGTCCCTTGTTTACGAGCTTTACGAGTACGAGGTGATTGTCTGTGCCGCCTGACACGAGTTCAAAGCCATGCTCTGTGAGGCCCTGAGCGAGCGCCTGAGCGTTTTTTATTACCTGCTGGGCATATTCCTTGAATTCAGGCTGAGCAGCCTCATGGAAGCATACAGCCTTTGCTGCGATGATGTGCATGAGAGGGCCGCCCTGTGTGCCAGGGAATATAGCCTTGTCTATAGCTTTCGCAAACTCTTCCTTGCACAGTATAGCGCCGCCTCTTGGTCCGCGCAGTGTCTTGTGTGTAGTAGTAGTTACGATGTGAGCGTGCTCTACAGGGTTTGGATGGCAGCCTGCCGCTACGAGACCTGCGATGTGTGCCATATCTACCATGAGGATAGCTCCTACTTCGTCTGCGATCTCTCTGAACTTGTCTGTTTCGATAGTTCTAGGATAAGCGCTTGCGCCTGCTACGATGAGCTTTGGCTTGTGCTTGAGCGCGAGTTCGCGCACGTTGTCGAAATCTATTCTTTCTGTTTCAGGGTTCAGACCATATGAAACGAAGTTATATGACTTTCCTGAAAAGTTTACCGGTGAACCGTGAGTGAGGTGTCCGCCGTTTGAGAGGTCCATACCGAGGACTGTATCGCCGTAGTTAAGTACTGCCTGATAAACGGCTGTATTTGCGTTTGCTCCGCTGTGAGGCTGAACGTTTGCGTGCTCAGCTCCAAAGAGAGCCTTGAGACGTTCGATAGCGAGTGTTTCTACTTCGTCTACGAATTCGCAGCCGCCGTAGTATCTCTTGCCCGGATAGCCTTCTGCGTATTTGTTTGTAAGAGCGCTTCCTGCTGCTTCCATAACTGCTCTGCTTACGAAGTTTTCAGAAGCGATCATTTCGATCTTTGTTTCCTGTCTGTTCATTTCACGCTTTATAGAAGCGCTTATTTCAGGATCATCTTTGTCAAGATATTCAAAATACATTGTTTTCCCCTTTACATAGTGATTTTTTGTATCGGTTTATTCTACCATAGTGTCGGCTTTAATAAAAGCAAACTTGTGCTTTATGCTGTAAATAAATACATTTTTGTTTTGATACAATTTTGTGGGCGCGCCGGCGCGCGGGTCTGCAGGTGTTCATTCATTAAATCATTAATTATTTGATACTTCATCATCATCTTTGTCGAGGCCGCAGATCTTCAGCATTGACTTCAGGAACAGGAAGCTGAAAAGGGCTACTGCGCGTCCTGTCAGAAGCATGGTGAGCACCGTTCCGAGACCTATTCCTATGAGATGGCCTGCGAATATCATGCCTACCGTGCATGATATGCAGAGATTCATGAGGTCGAAGCAGTTTTTTGTAAAGCCCATGCTTTTTTTGATGACTACCGCTATCTCGTGAACTATGCCGTCGCCGGGATTCGGTACGAGGTCTGTCCTTACGCTCATTATTATGCCTATGCCTGTGAGCGATATGGCAACGGCGAGCATGAGGAGCTTTTCCCATATGTACGGGCCGCTTTCCGGAAGTATCATGTTAAACAGGTTCAGGAATCTCGTAAACGCAAGGCTCAGCGGTAGCTGCAGCAGGAGATTGAGCGTTATGCGGCGCATCAGTATCGCCTGTATGACGACAAATATCGCGTATACGATGAATGTCATGTTACCGAAATTCAGATTCCATATTTCTGATATGGAGTACGGGACTGAGATTATCGGTGAGACTCCCATGCCTGTCTTTGTGTTCATCGTTATGCCGCATGCGAGTATTATCAGGCCTGCGGCATATATAAGCAGACGGCATGCCATCTGTTTTTTTGATATGTTTTTTTGGTCGAGCTCTTTCATGACTCTTACCGCCTCGCTTTCGTTTTATTTTTGTTTGGTGTGGTCCGATTGGTGCGCCAGGCGCACGGGCTGTTGTCCAGATTTATTAATTTATTAATTTATTCGTTACTTATTGCGCATATACGGGTCGCGCTTTATTGCGAATGCGAGCTGTGTTGCCATTACCGCCCATATTACAGGCTCGCAGATTATTACGCCCCAGTAGCCCATTACCGGGTTGAGCAGCGCTACGAATATTATCTTGCCGAGGCATTCGAGTATGCTGGCTACGAGCGGGATGACCTTGCGGCCGAGGCCCTGCAGCGCATTTCTCAGGTTGAAAACTACGCCTACTATCGGGTAGAAAGGAACGTTCATCCTTATGTAGAGCGCGCCGTTGTTTATGACGTCGGGCTCTGATGAGCCTGATATGAGTTTGATTATGACAGGCGCTGTCAGCCATATGAATATTGTTATGACTACTGCGTAGCCGAGTGACAGAAGGTTCACTGTCTTTATGCCTTTTCTGATGCGGTCACGGTTTCCTGCGCCGTAGTTCTGGCTTACGAA
This sequence comes from Succinivibrio sp., assembly GCA_963632005.1. GTDB lineage: Bacteria > Bacillota > Clostridia > Peptostreptococcales > Anaerovoracaceae > CAKQOE01. The sequence continues at coordinate 700 of CAVGTL010000233.1, read as the reverse complement.
TGTCGAGAACGCGAGGCCCAGTGTATTTGGCGGCATCATGCAGAAATAACTCAGTTTTCTGGCTGCCGTGTGTCCTGCGATTATGAGCTTTCCGAGGCCGTTTACCGAATACTGGAGTATGACCGTTCCAAGTGAAACTATGCACATCATGAATCCCATCGAGAAACCCTGTCCTGCCAGCTCTTTGTATATCCACGCTTCTGATTTGAAGTGCTCACGGCCCGGTATAAGCATGCGGCATCTTTTCAGCAGGAATATTATACAGAGTACTGCCGATACGCCCTGTGATATGACTGTGGCTACGGCTGCTCCGAGTATTCCGATGCCGACGTATTTTATGAATAATATATCAAGAAATATATTCATGACTGACGAGAATATGAGGAATACGAGCGGAGTTACGCTGTCGCCGACGGCTCTCAGCATGCCGGCGCACAGGTTGTAGACGAACATTACTCCTACAAACATCGTCACAAAGCTTATGTATGAATATGCTTCATCTATTATGTCTGATGGCGTATCGAGCAGCTTCAGGAGCGGGTAAAGACCGACGTGAGATATGAGCATGATGGCTGCTGTCAGGAATATCCCGATGACTATCGAGCCTGCTACTGCCTGCTTCAGTCTTTCTCTGTCATTCATACCGAAAAATCTGGCTGCTACTATGGACATGCCATTTCCTACTCCGAGCGCAAATCCT
>CAVGTL010000232.1:0-3349 GCA_963632005.1 Succinivibrio sp. | reverse complement strand
CGCATACCGTAACAGCCACTGCGGGTGAAGGGGGAACGATCACTCCGTCAGGAAAAGTAAAGATATCAGATGGAAAGAGCAAAGAATTTAAAATAACTCCTGATGAAGGAAATGCAGTACGCGATGTTAAGGTAGACGGAGAATCTGTAGGAGCTGTAACAAGCTATAAATTTGAAAACGTTACAGAAGACCATACTATTGAAGCCGAGTTTGCAGTATCGGGAACGGCGGGAACTGCCGAAGTCATCATAGATGAAGATTTTGACGACCTTACATCAGGCGGGGCGCTTCCTGACGGATGGACTCTGAAAACGACTAACTCATCATATACGTGGAAGATATACAAGTATTACGGTAAGATGGGTCTTTACTGTAGCGCCGACACATACGATCCTGATTCAGGTTCAGGCGGCTGGTGGAGCGTAAATTCAGCTTCGGATAGCTCTGTTTCACTTAAAAACGGGGATAAGCAGGATGAGCGCATAATACTTCCTGCAGCCGATCTCAGCGGAGGAAAGTCTGAACTGTCATATCAGTTTACAGGAAATACATCATTGCTGAAAAAAGGTTCTATGACATGCACTGTTGAAGCATCAAATGACGGAGGCGCGACATGGACAGAGCTGTGGAACGGTAAGGATGCCGTAGACAGTATGCAGACCGGTGTAATATCATCATATGTAGGCACTACGGATATAACTCTTGAAATACCTGAAAATTTAAGAAGTTCGTCAACGCAGATAGCATTCCGTTATCAGCGTCCTGCACTCAGCGAAAACGGCGGTCCTGTATTTATAGATAATGTAAAACTGACTGCGACAAAGGCAGAGCCTGCCGAAAGAAAAACTGTACTTGATGAAGACTTTGAAGGGCAGAAGCTGCCTGACGGCTGGACGATAAAAAAGACAAATTCAGCATATTCATGGAGTGTAAAAAAATACTTTAACAACTGGCTGGCTTACTGCGATTACGACCAGTACGATCCAGATGACGGCGGCTGGGGAGGCTGGAGCCTTGAAAGCGCCGACAAACGCGACATTTCGGTAAAGAACGGCGATAAGCAGGATGAAAGACTTATCACGCCTGCACTTGATCTGAGCGGCGGAAACGGAGAACTGACATACCAGTTTAATGCTAAGAAAAACCTTATAAAAAATGGAAATATGACAGTTACAGTTGAAGCATCAACTGATAACGGCTCAACATGGACAGAGATATGGAATGCTAAAGATTCTGCTGATGATATGAAGAGCGGAGTCATAAGCAGCTATATAGACACAGCTGATGTGACCGTAAAGATCCCTGCGGATGTTCAGAGTGCGTCAACGCTCATATCGTTCAGATATCAGAGTAAGGCATATAACCAGAACAATGGTCTGATATGTCTGGATAACATTAAGGTAGAAACAGATAACGGAGGCTCTAAGCCGACACCTGAACCTACAGCATTTACTGTAACAGCGTCAGCCGCTCAGGGCGGTAATATAAGCCCGAGCGGAGCTCAGACTGTAAATAAGGGCGATGATATCGAGTTTACGATAAACGCAAGTGATAACTACAAGATAGCAGACGTTCTCGTAGACGGAATATCAGTAGGAGCTGTTGCAAGCTATAAGTTTGAAAATGTAACAGAAAACCATACTATTTCAGCTTCGTTTGAGAAGACAGAAATACAGCTTCCTGACAGCATACACGAGGACTTTAACGCATCTCAGATGCCTGAAGGCTGGAGCATTGAAGGTCCGAGCAAGACATATAATTACGAAACATGGAAGCTTGGAAGATATTCAGCATTAAATAATTCAAATGCAGCTATCTGCTCACAGAACATAATGTTTAAGCAGGAGCAGAACGAAAAGCTGATAATGCCGCAGATAAAAATGGCAGACAGCATGAAGCTGACATTTGATTTTGGCGGATCGTACAATGAGCTGGTAAGCGGATCGGTAAAGCTGACTGTAAAAGCGACATTAAATAAGGGCGCAACATGGACAGAAATATGGAACGCTAAAGAGCACATACAGACAGTCGATGACGATTCAGATGCTCCTGAAGACATTACAGGAAACGGAAGCATAATAATACCGGCAGCATATTGCAGCGACAACGCGAGATTTGCATTTGTATTTGAGTCAAACGACCGCAGAAACGCTACAGTAGCAGTAGATAATGTAGTACTTGAAAAGAGCAGCGCTGCTCCGTCAGATATGTACGCTGTAGTAATAGCGGAAACAGAAAACGGAACGGTCAAGGCTGATAAAACGCTTGCAGCACAGGGAACTCAGATAAACCTTACAGTTATACCGGATGAAGGCTATAAGCTGAAGGAAGGTTCACTGCGTGCCAACGGCGAAGAAGTGAAGAACAATACATTTACGATGCCGGCTGAAAACGTAACAGTAACAGCGGCATTTGAAAAGAACGGCGGAGATGAAAATGAGCCGGGAAGCTACAAGGACGGCGTATATCGCGGTTCAGCTATAGGCTTTGACGGTAAAGTTACTGTAGATGTAACAATTGAAAACGGCAGGATCAGCAAGATCGAAACAGTAGAACAGAGCGAAACAGAGTCATACTGGGAAAAGGCTCTCGCTATGATAGAAAAGCTTATCGGTCTCGGCGACGATCAGAGTATAAGCAATGTAGATACTGTCAGCGGAGCAACTGCAAGCAGTGATGCCATTCAGGCAGCCGTACTTGATGCATTGAAGAATGCAAAGGATACTGATTCAGGTATATTTGCATCAGGCTCAGGAACGAAGCAGGATCCTTATATAGTAAGAACTGTAGCTCAGATGACAGATCTCGCCGAATCTGTAAACGGTGGCGAGACATACGAAGGCAAGTACATCGCCCTCGGCAACAATATAAGCGCGGCAGGAATAACATGGACTCCGATCGGCACAGCCGATCACGGCAAGTATAACTCATTCAGAGGTATATTTGACGGACGCGGATATACGATAAGTGATGTTACATGCGGAACTTCAAGCGATCCTCAGTCGCTTGAGGTAATGGGTATATTCGGAGCACTCGGAAACGGCTCTGTAGTAAAGAACTTAAATGTTTACATTGAAAAATTCTATAACAGCATATCGACGGACGGTTTTGACGCTGCAGTCGGAGGTATAGCAGGTCTTGTAGGCAGAAACGCTGTTATCGACCATTGTACTGTAAGCGGCGGCGCAAACGCTTTATCAAGTGTTGAGTCAAATGTAAATTCATACAGTGTCGGAGGTATAGCCGGAAGAATGGAAAGCGGCAGCCTGATAGCTGACAGCTGGTCAGACATCGGCATCTCGGACGGAAGTCTTGAAATGGACGCTGATATGAAGCATTATGTTGGCGG
>CAVGTL010000231.1:0-3365 GCA_963632005.1 Succinivibrio sp. | reverse complement strand
GGCTAACCCTGTTCCTGAGATAATGCCTGACGAAGCGATAGCTGCGGGCGCTGCAGTTGTCGGCACAGGCAGGAGCGATTTCCCTAATCAGGTAAACAACGCGCTCTGCTTCCCGGGAATCTTCAGAGGAGTTCTCGATGTAAGAGCAAGAGAGATAACTGATGAGATGAAGGTAGCTGCTGCTTATGCGATAGCTTCTGTAATAAAAGAGGATGAGCTGCGCGCTGACTACATACTCCCTGATGCATTCAATCCGGAGGTAGTAAAGGCTGTAGCAAAGGCTGTTTCTGACGAAGCTGTGAGATCGGGAAAGGCGAGAATATAAGCGATGGCGAAGGAAACTGAGTTCAGGATAGAACACGATACTATGGGCGAGGTAAAGGTACCTGCCGATAAATACTGGGCTGCACAGACTCAGCGCAGCTTTGAAAATTTTAAGATAGGCGTTGAAAAGATACCTGCAGAGGTCATAGACGCTTTTGCGGTGCTCAAGAAGGCCGCAGCGCTCGCAAATATCGAGCTCGGAATGATAGACGAGGAGCGCGGAAAAGTAATAGCTCAGGTATGCGATGAGATAATGGAAGGAAAGCTTGACGGAAACTTCCCGCTGGCAGTGTGGCAGACAGGAAGCGGCACGCAGTCGAATATGAATGTAAACGAAGTCATAGCTAACCGCGCGAAGGAGATAACAGGCGGCGAGCCTGACTTTCATCCAAACAATCATGTAAACTGCTCACAGAGCTCAAACGATACATTCCCGACAGCTATGCACATAGCAGCGCTCAGAAGCGTTAATGATAAGGTGCTCCCGGCTATAGACAAGCTTGAAGCGACTTTATCAGAACTGTCAGAAAAATACATGGGGATAATAAAAACGGGCAGGACGCATCTTCAGGATGCGACTCCGCTCACGCTCGGTCAGGAGATAAGCGGCTGGGCTGCCATGCTAGCAAAGGACAGACAGCTTATAGCTACAGCGGCAGACAGCCTGCGCGAGCTCGCTCTCGGCGGTACTGCAGTAGGAACAGGCCTGAACGCGCACGAGCGCTTTGGAGAGCTTTCTGCGCAGAAGATATCTGAAATAACAGGCGAAAAGTTCATCACTGCACCTAATAAATTCCATGCGCTGACATCTAAAGACCAGATAGTTTTCGTTCACGGCGCTTTCAAGGCGCTCGCTGCTGACCTTATGAAGATAGCGAACGACGTGAGATGGCTCGCGTCAGGTCCGCGCTGCGGCATAGGCGAGATAATCATACCTGCAAACGAGCCGGGCAGCTCTATCATGCCTGGCAAGGTAAATCCTACTCAGTGCGAGGCGCTGACGATGGTAGCGGCGCAGGTAATGGGAAATGACGTAACTGTAGGCATAGGCGCATCACAGGGGAATTTCCAGTTAAATGTTTATATGCCTGTAATAATTTACAATTTCCTGCAGTCAGCTCGTCTGCTGGCAGACGCAATGGTATCATTCAATGATAACTGTGCAGTAGGAATCATTCCTAATGAAGAAAAAATTGCGGAAAATCTGCAGAAATCATTAATGCTCGTAACGGCGCTCAACCCGTATATCGGTTATGAAAATGCTGCGAAGATAGCTAAGACGGCTCACGCCGAAGGCATAACGCTGAAGGAAGCTGCTGTTAAAACAGGAATGCTGACTGCGGAGCAGTTCGACGAGTACGTAAGACCTGAAAAAATGGTGGCACCGAAGCATGACTAATAAAAGCATGACTAATGTAAATAATAATGAAACTAATACTAATGCAAGCAATGGCGGCGCCCCGGGCGCCTCACTGTATGGCTGCAGTGATCCGTCTGTCGTGAACAGCGCAGTACTTGCGTATATAGGCGACGCGGTGTATGAACGTTATGTGCGCCTGCATGTTTTCGAAAAAGGCATACTGCGCCCGGACAGACTCAATACAGCTGCTGTCAGATATGTGAGGGCAGAGGCACAGGCGCGCGCGTATGACCGCCTTGCAGAGATCCTTACCGAAGAAGAGGCGGCTGTGGCGCGCCGCGGCAAGAACCATAAAATAACATCTATGCCGCATAATGTAGACCAGAAGATATACCGGAAGGCTACAGGATTTGAGGCGCTCATCGGTTTTCTTGAGGTCAGCGGGGCTGACGCCAGGCTGGAAAGTATTATTGCTGAGACATTCAGGATAATCGAGAACGAGCATATTGATATAAAAAGAAAGTAATCATTTAAAATAACAGAAAGGCCGGAACTATGAGTAAGATAGATGAAACTTTTGTCAGGATGTGTACTGACATACTTGACCATGGATATTCGACAGAAGGTCAGGAGGTTCGAGCAAGATGGGCTGACGGTACTCCGGCGCATACTATAAAGCTGTTTGGAATAGTAAACCGCTATGACCTTTCAGAGGAAATGCCGCTGATGACGCTGCGTCCGACGGCGTGGAAAACTGCCACGAAGGAGCTTTTTTGGATATGGCAGAAAAAGTCTAATGATGTGCGTGAGCTTGACGGACATATATGGGACCAGTGGGAAGGCGAGGACCACACGATAGGAAAGGCGTACGGCTATCAGCTGGCGCAGAAATACAAGTTTGCACAGGGCGAGATGGACCAAGTCGATAATGTTATATGGCAGCTTAAGAATAATCCTCAGAGCCGCCGCATACTTACAAATATTTACAATTTTGCAGACCTGTCTGAGATGAATCTTGAACCGTGCGCGTACAGCATGACGTTCAATGTTACGGGAAATAAGCTGAATGCGATACTTAATCAGCGTTCGCAGGATATACTGACAGCAAACGCATTTAATGTATATCAGTACAGTCTGCTGACGATGATGCTTGCTCAGGTGTGCGGATACGAGCCTGGCGAGTTCGTTCATGTAATAGCTGACGCTCATATTTACGACAGACATATACCTATCGTAAAGGAGCTGATAAAGCGTCCGCAGTATCCTGCGCCGACATTCAGGCTTAATCCTGATGTAAAGGATTTTTACGATTTTACACTTGATGACATAACTATAGAAAATTACCAGGCGGGACCGCAGATAAAAAACATACCTGTAGCTGAGTAACATCCGGAGACGATGCGGAGCACCGCATCGGGAGCACGCGTTACCGGGTGAAAACATAACTTGCGGGACCTGACAGAAAACAGCAGGAGAATATATAAATGAAACTTATAGCGGCACAGGACAGAAATGGCGCTATCGGGCTGAACGGCGACCTTCTTATCTCGTTGCCGACCGATATGAAATATTTCAGAAAGACTACAACAGGGCATACGGTGATAATGGGAAGAAAGACGCTGGAGTCGTTCCCCGGAGGAAAGCCGCTGCCTAAGCGCAGGAATATAGTGCTTTCGACTAC
>CAVGTL010000230.1:0-3373 GCA_963632005.1 Succinivibrio sp. | reverse complement strand
AATGGAGGCCTGCGTCTTCTTCTGTTATCTGAACGTGCTCCGCCAGTCGGCTGGCTGATATCGTCTGCAGGAGCTCGTCTCTTCTGTTTCGATAAAAAGTCCTCATCCTGTTTATGTGCTTTTCGAAATAGCCTTCGTCTATGAAGCGCGCCAGCGTAAGCTGCTCAAAATTTGATACTGTGCAGGAATAAAATGACAGTTTTTCGTAGAAGCTGCGGACAAGATGCTCCGGGAGCACCATGTAGCTTATTCTTATGGTCGGCGTCAGGCTTTTTGAAAATGTGTTCATGTATATGACCTTTTCCATGACGTCTATGCTGCTGAGTGTCGGTACGGGGCGGCCTTCTAAGCGGAACTCGCTGTCGTAATCGTCTTCTATTATATAGCGCGAGTCTGACTTTGCGGCCCACGCGAGCAGCTCATAACGCCTGCTTATCGGCGTTACTATGCCTGTAGGAAAATGATGCGACGGAGAAATGTGAAGGATGTCGGCGCCGGATGCTTCGAGTTCCGACGTTACGACGCCTCCGGCGTCAAGCGGAATGTGACGGCATTTTATGCCGTGGCTGCCGTAGATCTTTGATATTTTTCTGTAGCCGGGGTCTTCTACGGCGTATACGCGCTGCGCGCCGAGCAATTGGATAAGCAGGCTGTACAGATATTCTGTGCCGGCGCCGACTATTATCTGCTCCGGCGCCGCTTCCATGCCGCAGAATGCGCGCAGGTGCGCGCATATGGCTCGGCGGAGGCGGGCCGTGCCGGCCGACGGCGAGGGCGTCATCAGCGCTTCCTTTTCTTCGCTGATGACGCTGCGGAGAAGGCGCGCCCATATGGTGAACGGGAAGTTTTCGGGCGCGGTCTGGGTGGTGGTGAAGTCGGTTATTATTGGGCTCGTTGGTTGGGTCAGAGCTGTTGATGGCGTGTGGGCGAGCAGGGGGGATATTGGGGTTGTTTGGTTGGGTTGGGGGGTGGGCGGGGTCGATGACGTCGGGTCGGAAGCGGCGCGCCGGCGGGACGCGGGGGCGGCGCCTGTTCCTCCGCTGCGCAGGACGGAGTCTTCGTCTATATCGCATACGTAGTATCCTTTTTTCTGCACGGAAAAAACATAGCCTTCTGCTATTAGCTGCTGATATGCGTTTTCTACTGTTATCGTGCTTATACCCAGATTGCTTGCAAAACTGCGCTTTGACGGCAGCTTTGTCCCGGCGCTCAGAACGCCGCTTATTATATCGTTTTTTATGCATTTGTACAGATGCTCGTACAGGCTGTCTGACCCTATATCTGAAAAAGAATATGTTATCATAATACCAGTTTTCCTTTATCTGACCATTCTGAATATATTTATTTTGGTGATTTTAATATGGTCAATCATGATTATAATACATAGCAACGGTTTTTTAAAGATGAATATATGTATACAAAACGGCGGTCGGTCCGCCGAATATGGATGCGGTGACGCATGGGCTGTTTTATCTTTATTACTGTATTATCTATTTAGGAATTTATTTATTTGTTAAATAATGGAGGATATAAGATGTCAGAAAACAGATATGAATTAAACAAGGAGCTCGCTCAGATGCTCAAGGGCGGCGTAATAATGGATGTTACTACTCCTGAACAGGCTAAGATAGCTGAAGCTGCAGGCGCATGCGCTGTAATGGCGCTCGAACGCATTCCTGCCGACATCCGTGCTGCGGGCGGTGTTTCTCGTATGAGTGATCCTAAGATGATAAAGGGTATCCAGGACGCTGTTTCTATTCCTGTTATGGCTAAGTGCCGTATCGGTCATTTCGTTGAGGCTCAGATACTCGAGGCTATCGAGATCGACTATATAGATGAAAGTGAAGTGCTCTCACCTGCCGATGATACTTATCATATCGACAAGACTCAGTTCAAGGTTCCCTTCGTATGCGGCGCGCGCGACCTCGGCGAGGCTCTTCGCCGTATAAATGAAGGCGCTTCTATGATCCGTACAAAGGGCGAGCCGGGCACGGGCGATGTAGTTCAGGCTGTTCGTCATATGCGCATGATGAACGCTGAGATCGCGCGTCTCGTTTCTATGAGAAAGGACGAGCTCTTCAACGCTGCGAAGGAGCTTCAGGTCCCTTACGATCTGGTCCTTTATGTTCACGAAAACGGCAAGCTTCCTGTTGTAAACTTTGCTGCGGGCGGCGTTGCTACTCCTGCTGACGCGGCTCTCATGATGCAGCTCGGCGCTGAGGGTGTTTTCGTTGGTTCGGGTATATTTAAGTCAGGCAATCCTGAAAAGCGCGCTAACGCTATCGTAAAGGCTGTAACTAATTTCACTGACGCTAAGCTGATCGCTGAGCTTTCTGAAGATCTCGGCGAGGCTATGGTCGGTATCAATGAAGATGAGATCGAGCTCCTCATGGCTGAGAGAGGCAAATAGTACGGGTGATCTAAATGGCTTTATCGGATTCAAATAAAAAGTTAAAGATCGCGGTCCTTGCTGTGCAGGGAGCATTTATCGAGCATGAAAAGATGCTTGAAAAGCTCGGCGCTGAGTGTGTCGAGCTGCGCCAGGCGGCAGATTGCGAGCAGGATTTTGACGGTCTCGTGCTCCCGGGCGGCGAGTCTACCGTCCAGAATAAGCTGCTCCGCGAGCTCGGAATGTACGATACTCTCAAGGCAAAGATCGATGCGGGGCTGCCTGTCCTCGCTACATGTGCGGGTATGATACTTCTTGCCGAAACTATCGGCAATGATGATATGCGCTGCTTCGGCACTCTTCCTGTGACTGTACGCCGAAACGCTTACGGACGCCAGCTCGGAAGCTTCTCCGGCATGCACGATGTAGCCGGAATCGGACCTTTTGAAATGCGCTTTATACGAGCTCCTTATGTTGAGAAAATCAATGACGGCGCAGTTGTGTCTGTTTCCGCAGACGAGCAGGCTGCAAATTCAGACAGCGTACGCATTCTCGGAACGGTCGAGGATCGCATCGTAGGCGTTGAATACAAAAATCAGATAGCGCTTGCGTTCCATCCTGAGCTTACTGATGACACACGTATACATGAGAAATTTCTTAAGCTCTGCGCTTAATATATCATATTTAATATATTAAACAATGTAAGGGTATAATATAACTAAAAGCTCCGGCATCGCGTCCTGACAGCCTTTTATATTGGCTGTTTAAGCTTCGCGTGCCGGAGCTTTTTCTATTTAAACACTCTGTTTAAGAGCTTAGATTTTATGGCTGATCTATTTCGATTATTTTTTATGCAGCTATGCTATTAGCAGCCGATCATTACTGAAGTAGCCTTGATTACTGCTGTTACTTCCTTGCCTGCTTCGAGACCGAGCTCTGCTACTGCTGCGTTTGAGATAGTTGCTGAGATAGCTCCTACTGCTG
>CAVGTL010000229.1:733-3382 GCA_963632005.1 Succinivibrio sp. | reverse complement strand
ACATATGGCTTGACATTCTGCTGCTTTGAAAATTGTTTTATTGATTCTATATCAAAATTACATGATTTAATAAATTCTTTATATTCATTAGAATCTATTAATTGATCAGCAGCAAATAAATCTGCAGCATCTTCTTTTTCCTTATCACTTCCATCATCAAGAAATTTTAAAGACCGTCCTATATCACCATTAATTATATGACCGATCTCATGAAACAATGAAAACCAGAAAATATCCGCAAATGCACCTCTTATAGTAAGCACCATTTGATAACTTCCATCTCTTTTCTGTGAAATATATCCTTGTACCGGAGCTCCACGGAAATTTTTTACCACAGAAAAATCTATACCATATCTTCCAAAAATTTCTTTTAATATTTCTATTACTTCATAAATATCATGCTGACCCGCAAGCATTACACTCTTGAGTTCAGATGTCAGCATGCCAATATTATTCTTTTCAAATTGTGTCTCTACAAATCTGTCATCAGCTGCAATTTGACACATACGAATCCATGCCCCTAATACATACTGGTTCACAGTATTATTTGCCATTCTAAATGCACCTGCAGGTGCGATATTTTTCAAATTAGCTATATTACTTATCTGAAGAGCCCTTCTCAATGAAATAATTGATTCCTTTTTTGTTTCCCTTACAGGTATTTTTCCTTTATCTCTTAGCTCTTTTACAATATCTTTTAAAGCGTCTCTTGCTGTAAACTCTTCATCAGTAACAGTATGTTCTTCATTGTACTCCATAAGTTCTGCATCATAATTTGCCTGAAGGTTCAACCAAAATGATTTTGGAACTCTCAAGGCATATTCTAATGCAGCTGCAAATTTTGCCGATATTCCTTTTTTACCGGAGATGACATTACTTACATAAGCCTGCGTAACACCTGTACATTCTGCAAGCTCAGCCTGCGTGATTCCACGCTCTTCTAAAACATCTGAAATTGTCTCCCCCGGATGGATTATTAAATCAAGGGATATACCAGTTTTCTTTACTGCCATGGTAATCACTCACTCCTTCCACTTCAAGTTCTTTACATATCATAATAGTGTCCTGAGTTGCATTCGGCTCTATTATCAATCTTACATGCGCCGCTACATGCAATGAATATCTTATGTTTTTATAACCTTTAAGTTGCTCCGGTTTTCCTAACCCCAACGCCAGAAAATCACCAAAGCACTCAGCTGCTTCAAGTCTGTCCATATGCTTTTTTATCGTTCTGACCCAATCAGCAGGTAACTCTTTTTGCATTTTCCGGTAATCCGTAAAATATTTTTCTACCTTGCTGTTGGCGAATGTTATATTCAATAATTACCACCTCGCATTCATTAACTAAATGGTTAATATATAGTATCATAAGCATATTATATTGTCAATCTACGATGTAAATATTATATTAATCTGTTCCATAATCCCTGTAACTTCGATAAAATCACAGGAATGAATAATTAAAACTGTCGGCGTCACCGCCGATTATCGTCATTGAAATAGATAGTTTTCAGTAAATTCTGCATTTAAAGCATAGGAATGCAATTTTCATGCATAATATATTTATCAGTATATTTGCTGATATTTAAATTGATATTTTTACAGATATATAATATAATTTAAGTAACGAAAGGAGTTGAGAATCATGACTTCAGTTTTAAGCGCTATAAAAAACACTATTCCTATAACATTATTCAACCGCGGCCTTGCCGGAAAGATATTTGAAGAAGTTAAAAAAAGCGGCGCTAAGGTCGTAATGAAAAATAACACAGCCGAGTGCGTCCTTATGTCACCTGACGAATATGTTCGTCTGATGGATGCACTGAACGACGCTCGCCTTTTAGCCGTCGCTTCCGAGCGTATGTCACATTATGACCCTTCAAGCCTGATATCCGAAGAAGACATGAACCGCCGTCTCGGAATCACCGACGAAGATCTTGCCGACTTTGACGAGGTAGATATTGAATGAGCTGGACTGTAAAATACCTTCCTGACGCTGAAAAGGATTTGAAAGATCTCGATGGCAGCCAACGTATCCTTGTCCTGAAAGCAATCAAAAAAGTTCAGCAAAACCCACTTTCTACTGAAGAAAACGGTTATGGCAAGCCCCTCGGCAGCCATAATAATACCAATCTTTCAGGACTCATGAAAATAAAACTTCGCGCTTCAGGATTACGTGTAGTCTACCAATTGCGCCGCACTGAGACTGCAATGCTTATAATCGTAATAGGCGTCAGAGCGGATGAAGAAGTGTATGAAATTGCTCAGAAGCGTGTAGATAAGTATAATATTCTTTAAAATCAATAATACATATAATTTTAAAACTTACATAAATTTCTTGACACTCCATCTTGACAAAACAGGCGAGCATACTCGCCCGCCTGAATTCTTATCATAAAATGTTATATTTTTATTAAACGACATTACTTGACTGTAATATTGGCAAAACCACTCCATCTATAGCTTTCACCTGCACCTACTATTTTCATTTGGAGTGCATTATTTAATGAAACAGTATAATGCTTCACCATATCTCCAGGTTCATGAGTAATCGTTTTTACGAGTTGACCATCAAGATATATTTCATAAATCATTTCATATTTATTGTAATCATCCAAAGCGCCAAAATCAAATTCCATTGTTTTATAG
>CAVGTL010000229.1:0-723 GCA_963632005.1 Succinivibrio sp. | reverse complement strand
ATATATGCATACGCGTATTCACTGCTGCTAGACATACTAAAACCATGTCCATATGATTTTCCAGACATAGTAAATGAACGATTTATATCACTAACTCCACCTGACTCATATGGCGGGCAAACATCCATCAGAAATGTACTCTGTCCAAGATTACTTCCAATATAAACAGTCTTTGAATTACCATCCCAGGATACCTGCTGACCGAGAGCTGTACCTACCGCACGAACAGGAAGGTAAGTCGTTCCGTTATATATAAACGGCTCAACAGTTGCACCATTCGCATCCTTCGGAGTAACCTCAGTTCCGTTTACATTCAGCTTTATTCCTGCATAATTTACTCGGATATTCTTGGTAATATTAGATGCTGCAAATGCAAATGTTGTAACAGTCAGGCAGAAGACAAGTGCCGACACGACAGATTTTAAAATTAATTTTTTCATAAAATATTCCCTTTCCATCCTATTTAATAGTAGTATAATCACTGATTCTATGAAGTAATGTTGTCAGCTCCGCACGTGTTGTCGCACCTGCAGGATCCATCACGTTATTGCCTTTTCCCTTAAATATACCGGCATTAACAAGTATTCTGAACGCTCTCAGTTCTTCAGCTGACATTTTTGATTCATCCGCTATAACTATATTTCCTTCCGGCTCAGTATACTTTATTTCCTGTGAATCAAAATACCTTACTATCATTACAGCAAGCTTTCCTCTTTCACATGG
>CAVGTL010000228.1:0-3409 GCA_963632005.1 Succinivibrio sp. | reverse complement strand
TGATTATCTCATATTACGAATGTGGATGAAAGGCACCCTGTTTTTAAGCGCTTACGCAAAAGTGCAGTGCATGATAATTCATTAATAAACTTTATTAATGTAATCTATCAAAGCATCAGTAAGAACCTTAATATCCTTACCGCCCGTATTTACCATAAGGTCGTAATTCTCACGAGAACCCCATTTGTTGTGGCTGAAGAACTCGTAATACTTGGCGCGCTTCTTGTCGATGGACGCCATGTTCCTCTTTATCTCCTGCTCTGAAAGCTTCTGATTTGAAGGCTCACGCTCGATACAGCGCTTTATCTTGCTCGCATTGTCTGCGTAAACGAATATCCTGAACGGGTTCCTGTCCTGCAGGATGTAGTCGGCGCAGCGGCCTACGATGATGCAGTCCGATTTCTCGGCGAGCTCCTGCAGGAGCTTGTGCTGCTCGGCGTAAATATTTATGCTCTGGTTAAAGACAGGGTTGTCAGCAGGGTAGAAGCTGATGCCGATGTGGATCGGGAACGCGCTGACAGGGCGGTTCTCAGTTATCTGCTTTATATATTCCTCGGACAGGTCGGTCCTTTTGGATATTTCTGTAATTATTTCCTGGTCGTAATAGGCGAACCCAAGCTTCTCAGACAGTCGGCGTCCCAGCTCGCGGCCGCCGCTTCCGAATTCTCTTCCTATTGTAATGATCTTATGCATATTATTGGCTCCTTTCATGTGAAGTGCAGGCTTTTCAGCAGAAAAGCCGGATAAGGAACAGAATCCAGTCTGCGTCTTATCCGGCCGTAGTTGCTGTGAATACGTACTCCCCAAATATGGTTTTATTTTACAGTAAATCGACCTGTAAGTCAAGAATTTAACGAATTTTCACAAAAACGCGCGTCACCTCGCCCATGGGGCCGCCGGGCGGCCGCAAGTCCGGAGCCCTTATTACATTATTTATTATATTATCCGTGCCTTATTCATGCATTATTTGTGAATTCCGTCATTTACAAAAATCCGTAGGTAATGTATAATTGTACGATTGTGTGTAATTACGGAAGATTTAAGATAAAAGGAGACACGAGCAATGGCTGACATCAAGGATAAAATAAACTCTCGACGCATTTTCGGTATCATATCCCACCCGGACGCCGGCAAAACGACGCTGACTGAAAAGCTGCTGCTGCACGGCGGCGCGATACGCGAGGCAGGTACTGTAAAGGCGAGGAGAAATTCAAAATTCGCTACTTCTGACTGGATGGAGATCGAGAAGCAGAGAGGTATTTCGGTTACTTCATCTGTAATGCAGTTTGAGTACAAGGGCAAGGTCGTTTCTATCATGGATACGCCGGGTCATAACGATTTCGGCGAGGATACGTACAGAATACTGACTTCTGTTGACAGCGCGGTCATGGTGATAGACGGCGCGAAGGGTATCGAGACGCAGACTCGTAAGCTTTTTAAAGTCTGCAGCATGCGCGGCATCCCAGTTTTTACATTTATTAACAAGCTGGACCGCGAGACGAAGAACGCTTTTGAGCTGGTAGAAGAGCTGGAAAACGTGCTCGGTCTGCCTTCTGTTCCTGTTACGTGGCCGATAGGCTGCGGTTTGAATTTCCAGGGCGTTTACGATCTGCTTAAAAATGAAGTCATACTTTACAAGGGCGGCGAGCCGTCTGAGACGCTGAAGCTTTCTGACGAGGGCGTTTTCGGTCCTGAGCTCGAGGAACGCATCGCGAGCTACAACCTTTCTGCGCTCAGAGACGAGATAGAGCTTATCCAGGGCGCCGGCAACGAGTTTGATATGGACGCGATAAGCAAGGGCAAGCTGTCTCCTGTATTCTTTGGTTCGGCTCTCGCTGATTTCGGCGTTACGTCGTTCCTTGAGCACTTCCTTGATATGTCGCCTGCTCCGGGACCGAGAAAGACGACTGACGGCTACGTTTCGCCGACGGACGAGGAATTCAGCGGATTTATCTTCAAGATACAGGCTAACATGAACCCGGCTCACCGCGACAGGCTCGCGTTTTTCAGAATATGCTCTGGTACATTTACCCGCGGCATGACGGTGACCCTCTCGCGCACAGGAAAGCAGATGAAGCTCGCGCAGGCGACTGAGCTTATGGCGAACGCCCGTGAAAACATTGAAACTGCGATCGCAGGCGATATCATCGGTATATATGACACGGGAAATTACCAGATCGGCGATACTCTGACGACAAAGAAAGAGCCGCTTTTCTTTGAGCCGCTTCCGACGTTCCCGCCTGAACTTTTCGCGCGCGTGACTCCGAAAAACACGATGAAGGCGAAGCATTTCCAGAAGGGCGTGGACCAGCTTGCGCAGGAGGGCGCGATACAGGTCTACAGAAACACGTTCAACGACGTTGTGATCGGCGCTGTAGGCCAGCTCCAGTTCGAGGTGTTCGAGTACCGCCTGAAGAACGAGTACAATTCCGATATAATCATGGATCGTCTCGAGTACAGCGTTGCAAGATGGGTGGACACTGACGACATCGAAGCCGTGAAAAAGACGATAGATTCAAGATGCATGCTCGCATTCGACCACTTCGACAGGCCTGTGATACTCTTTGCGAATCAGTTCGCGCTCAATTACTACAAGGAGCGCCACGAGGAGATCAAGCTGCTCGAAGCCCTCGACGTAAACAGTACGCTCGGTTAGCCGGGAAGCCGACCGCCTGCAAAAACTTCGTTAAATATATGATTTGCCTGTGAAAAACTTAACATTAAAATTAAAAGCATGCTGTTTACAGCATGCTTTTATTATGATAAGATTGAAATATGAGGGGTTAAAGCTTTATCTGACACGACTGAGGGGAGGATCCCGGCATGGACAGAAATACGCTGTACTGCGGCGAACTTATGAAGCGGCTGTACGATATGATCGAAAAGGACGCGAACAGTGAGATGCAAAAGGCAGATGTGACGCTGTCGCAGATGAAAATGCTCGCTTTCCTGCGAGGACGGGCTGACAGGTCAGCTATGCTCAAGGAAATGGAACGCTTTTTTGACGTTAGCCAGGCTACGATAGCAGGCATAGCCGCGCGCCTTGAGAAAAAAGGAATGATAGAAGGCTACGCCGACGAACACGACAGGCGCATAAAGCACGTAAGGCTCACAGAGGACGGAAATGAGCTCTGCAAGCGCGCCAAAGCATCTATGGACAGAGTAGAAGGACGCCTGCTCGCACCGTTATCCGACGCAGAAAAAGAACAGCTGCGTTCATATCTAATGCGCATGTACGACAACCTGCACCCCGCGCGTCAGGAAGAATAAAAAGAATAATAGCAATAAATCAGGCAGAGCGCAAAGCTCTGCTTTTTCTTTTTGTCTTATATATCAAATGAATTTTTTGACTTAAATTGTTTTACTTCCCGACAGCAGGGTATACAACGTAATGAACAAAGGATGCCGG
>CAVGTL010000227.1:1697-3474 GCA_963632005.1 Succinivibrio sp. | reverse complement strand
GTATAAATACCGGAAAAGTGGAGCAGTCGCATCAGGAATTCGGTGGCTCTCAGGGTTATAATTTTGTCGGCGGAATAGCAGGCGAGAGTTATAACAGCATTACACGATGCATAAACAGCGGAGACGTGATAAACTCAGTACAGGATGCGTACAACCATGTATCGGCTGCAGGAGGCATATCGGGCGCTGCTCTCGGAAATATATCAAAATGCGGAAACACAGGCAGCGTTTCGATGGATGCATATGCAAAGACGCTTGACAACTATCAGTCGATGTCAACAGGCGATGAGGATAAATGGAGAGGTATAAATGTAACAGCAGGAGGCATAGCAGGCGCGCAGTGCAACGCAGCAGTATCAAACTCCTTCAGCTATGGCAGAGCTCTTACGACGCTGTATGACAGCAAGTTCAACTTCAGAACGGGCGAAAACGCATGGCTTGCGATGTCAGAGGGCGGAGTAACAGGCTTAGTGTGCAATAATAAGACACACATGTACTGGGGCAAGAAAAATGCTGATTTAAGCGAGTCATCCATAACTAACTGCTACTGGCTCGTCTCATCGCAGCCTGACCCTGACAAGGAGCTGCTCCCGACAGACCAGGAGGGCATATACGCTTCATACGCGGACGGCTCGCGCAGAGTAAAGGCGTCACAGACAGCATCAGGCAAGACTGCGGAGCAGTTTAAGAGCGGCGAGGTCGCTTACCTTATAGACGGAGGCGCGGGGACGCGCGCAAATTCGTGGACACAGGGAACGAATTACACAGACCTCGGTTCACCGCAGTATTATAAAGCATATATAGACGTTGAAAAGAGCAACGGCTCAGCGACGCTGAAATACGGTACTAATGACAGTACGACAGTATATGCGCCGTCAGACGGCGAGGTAGGCATCGTGATGCCTAAGGGTATTTCCGGCTATGAGCAGGCGTTCGGAGACCAGTACGATAAGTATGACGAAAGCGTTTCAGGCGGTGTGATACACCACTGGAAGCAGGATTATTACGTAAACGTGCCGACTACCACGGTCAAAACGGTAAAGGGCTCTGAAAAGATAGAGACAGAGCAGGACCGGAACGGAAGCGACCTGAAGTTTAACATGCCGTCAGCCGACGTTGTAGTACAGCTTGCGTTTATGGACCAGGAGACATTTAAGCAGCTTATAGAAAAAGACCCGTCGAGCCTTACAAAGGTAACGAGGAACGAGTCGCAGTTCGAGGCTAAGGAAGAGCCTGAGCCTGAACCAAAACCGGATAAAAAGCCTCATGGAACACCGGGCGGACCGCAAGAAGGTCAGCCTGATAACCCTCCGGGTCCGGGTCCGATACCTAATCCTCTGCCGGGACCGGATCCTGAAAATACTTCACCGGAAGGCACAGAAAACGGTACAGGCGTACCTGACAACGCGTCATCACTCGCACCTTCAGATGCAAATGTATCAGACAGCACCGTAACGAGCCGGGATGCGCCTGCACTCGCAGACCAGGTACAGATAGCGGAATCAGCGCCGCAGATGGCAGGTGACATCACAGAAGACTACGAAGAGGAAGAACAGGAGCCCGAGGAGCAGCCGGAGGAGACGCCTGAAGTATACGAAGTAATACAGAAGGCAGTCAAAGCTAACCCGGTAGCAACAGCAATACTCATCCTGCTCATATTGATAATAATCATCGCAGCAGCAGTAAGGAGGATAAGACGCAGTAAAAAGCAATAAGATAATATGATAAAGAAAATAATTTCAGTATGCATGTGCCTGCTTATGATAGTGTACGGCAC
>CAVGTL010000227.1:0-1579 GCA_963632005.1 Succinivibrio sp. | reverse complement strand
GTATAAAATAGAAAACGGGAGCGCGACCATAATGAGCTGCGACCCCGCAATAAAGGACGAGCTTTACATACCGGACACGATAAACGGGGCGCCGGTGACGGCGATAAACGATTACGCATTCCTGTATTGCGCCAATATGACGTCTGTGACTATTCCTGCCACGGTAACGAAAATAGGCGATTACGCCTTCTGCTACTGCACAGGGCTCGCAACGGTCAAGATGGGCGGCAGCCAGGCTGCCCCGGTCAGCATCGGTGAACACGCGTTTTACAGATGCTACGACCTGAAGGACCTGCAGTACAGCGTAATAGGCGAGATAGGCGATTACGCGATGGCGTATACGGGACTTGCAGTAACATCGTTTAAAGCAGGCCTTAAAAAAATAGGCAACTACGCGTTCGAGGGCTGCGACAGCCTCAAAACACTCACGCTTCCGGAGGGCCTTACGAGCATAGGCGATTTCACGTTCTGCCGGTGCGCGGCTCTCACAACAGTAAGCTTCCCGTCATCGCTCAGTACTGACGGAACAGGCGGGTATCTGTTTTACGACTGTGACGCGCTTAAAAACATAAATGTCCCGTCCTCATGGACAAAGATACCTGACGGTATATTCGCAGAATGCGCTTCGGCAGACTGCATGTCGCTACTTCACGAGGGCATAACGGAGATAGGCAAGGCGGCATTTTATCGCTGCGAGACCATACCGTCTGACCTCGTTATACCGTCAACTGTAAAGGTAATAGACGATTTTGCGCTGCAGTGCGTGTACGGCAAGGGCGTTAAAAGCGTCAGCCTGCCGGAGGGGCTTATAAAGATAGGCGCAGATAACTTCTACTGTGCGCAGCTTACAGAAATAAAGCTGCCGTCTACGCTTGAAGAAATAGGAGATGAAGCATTCCTGAGGCAGGACCTCAGCGGCACGCTTGAGTTCCCTGACAGCCTTAAAAAAATAGGCGCGAGCGCGTTCAGCGGAGTAAAGATAACAGAGCTTAAAATAGGCAAGGGGCTGACGGCGATAGGCAACGGCGCATTTGCAAACTGCGACAGCCTTGAGAGTGTAAGCATCGCAAACGACTATACAGGCGATGGAAAAGACTGGGGCGCTTCGGTATTCCTGAACTGCAAAAAGCTCAGCAGCATAAATATCCCGTCATCGTTTACAGTGATACCTGCCGGGCTGCTCAGGACAGACTCGCGCATATCGAGCATCAGCATACCTGACGGCGTGACGGAAATAGGCGAGTACGCATTCCTGCAGTGTACCGCTCTTAAGAGCGTAAAGCTCCCTTCCGCGCTTCAGAAGATAGACGCGCACGCGTTTGAAAAATCAGCGCTTGAAAGCATAGAAATTCCTTCAAATGTTAAGGAAATAGGCGAGAGCGCTTTCGCATGGACAGACATAAAAAAAGCTGACCTGCCTGACGGCCTCGAAACAATAGCAAGTCAGGCGTTTTACAACTGCAAGAGCCTTACAGACATAAGCTTCGGCTCAAAGCTCAAAACAATAGGCGCGTCCGCGTTTGAACGCTGCATATCGCTCAAAGCTGCCGACATACCGGCGTCAGTAACGGAAATAGGC
>CAVGTL010000226.1:0-3496 GCA_963632005.1 Succinivibrio sp. | reverse complement strand
TTGCCCCGTAAAGGCGATATCGCTAACTGAGGATCAGGCTACTATAGAGGAGGACAGGTGCATATACTGCGGTAAATGCTACATGGTCTGTCCGCAGGACGCAAGAGATTTTATAGGTGATCTTGACCGTGTAAAATGGATGATAAAGCGCGGAGAAAAAGTATATGTCTCGATATCATCTGCGTTTTCTACATATTTTCATACAACGAGCCTCAAGGCTATGGGTGCGATCCTGAAAAAACTCGGTGCAGAGCGCGTAGAGGAAACTGCTATAGGCGCAAACAGAGTCATAGAAGAATACACTAAGATCATAAAGAGTGGAGAGCATAAGAACCTTATAAGCACTACATGCCCTTCAACGAATTTTATGATACAGAAATATTTTCCAAGCCTCGTTCAGTGGATGTGTCCTGTAGATACCCCGCTTGAAGCGCATGCAAAGATGATGAGGGCTGCATACGGCGAAGATATACGGGTGGTGGGGATAGGTCCGTGTCTAGCTTATCACAGGCTGAGCGATGTGACACAGGGCGGTAAGCTCATAGATGCGTATATAACGTATGAGGAACTTGAGCAGTGGATGAAAGAGGAAAATGTGGAAATAGCTGAAGAAGATCCTGAGACTTATCCTGTTTCAAATTATCGCGGCAGATACCTGGCAGAGGATGGAGGCCTTTTCAGAGCGCTTCCAAACGATGTTAAATATTCATATAAGCTGTGGGAAGTGAATGGTGCATCACGTACAAGGGAAATGTTTGCAGGAATGAGCGCGGAGGATACCAATAATTACTGCATAGTGGTATCGGCATGCGCAAATAGCTGCCTGGGAGGACCTATCGTGCGCCTGGCGCACAAGGACACATTTGAAAGTAAAGACCGCTGGCTTACAAGTATAAAGGAAGGCGTAGAGCATGCTGGGATAAATCCGTCTGAAGAAGCGGAAGTAGATGTTCATAAGGAATTTGTAAAGCGTCCGCTGAAGAGGAATGTGCCTACACCTGAGGATATAGAGTATTTTCTGTCGCTCATAGGACGAGGTAAAAAGGAAGACAGACTCGACTGCGGTGGCTGCGGATACAATACTTGCCGAGCAAAGGCTGTAGCTGTATTTGAGGGGATGGCAGATCCGTTCATGTGCATCCCGCAGTCTCGCGATAAGGCAGAGGCAAAGTCTAATCTGCTGTTTGATAATTCTCCAAGTGGTGTTGCAGTTCTCGATAAGTCATTTAAGATAATCGAGGTAAACCCTGTTGCAAAGGGCATACTCGGGCTGTCTGACGGTGACGTCAGCGAGCATAATATGACGGAATTCATTGATAAGGAATTACTTGAAAAATCAAGTATGAAAGAGGTTAAGGCGACTCACGACAGAGTTTACAGCGATCCGCTTAAAAAGCTGCTTGATCTGACGTATTTTAAGATAACAGGTCATGATATAGCGATGCTCGTAATGGATGACAGAACGGAAATGGCGGAGCAGATAGAGGAAGAACGCAAGATGCGCAAAGAAACGCTTGACGTTACGCAGAAGGTAGTTGAAAAGCAGATGATAATAGCGCAGGAGATAGCGAGCCTTCTGGGTGAGACGACGGCGGAAACGAAGCTGGCGCTGAACAAGCTGAAAAACAGCCTTGCCATGGATGATAAGGACGGGTGGCACTAATGAACGATAATAATGTGAACATTACTGCGGGCAGCGCCGGCGCTGCGACAGGGCAGAGTGCATTTGAGCAGAACCGTTATTTTGTCGATGTTTACAGCGAGAGCCTTTTTAAGAAGGGCGAGGAGCTGTGCGGCGACATGGTAGATACTATACGCAAGAAGGATGAAACGGTAGTTGTACTTGCCGACGGAATGGGAAGCGGCGTAAAGGCAAATATACTGTCAACTCTTACCAGTAAAATAATCTGTACTATGATAAGCGGTGACGCAGATATCGATGATTGCGTGGAAACTATTTCCAAGACGCTTCCTGTGTGTCATGAACGAGGAGTGGCATATTCTACGTTTACGATAGTGCGCGTGAAGCATAACGGCGAGGTGTATACGGCAGAGTTTGACGGGCCGGAGATCGTGGTTATACGCGATGGCGTGCTCGATGAGCCGGATAAGACTATGCGCGTCATAGAAGGCAAGGAAGTATGGGAATCTACATTTAAAGCCGAGCCGGGAGACATGATAGTAGGCTTTTCCGACGGAGTTATACACGCAGGCATAGGTCGGTTGATAAATCTGGGTTGGAAGCGTGTAAATGTAATGGAATTCATACAGCGCAATTACAAGCCTGAAATGTCGGCGCGCGATATGACGAGAGCGCTTATAGGAGTGTGCGACCAGCTTTACGAAGGACAGCCGGGCGATGATACTACAGTAGCGACTGTAAGGATAGTGCCGCGCACAGAAACGCGCGTAATGGTAGGTCCTGCGGCATCTGCCGATATGGACGAAAAGGAAGTTGCAAAGCTCATGAGTGCGACAGGAAAGAAGATAGTCTGCGGAGGAACGACCTCAAAAGTCGTGGCGCGCGTGCTGCATGAGAAAATAGATGTAGAAATGGAATACTACGACGAGAACGTACCGCCGATAGGCTATATAAAAGGCATCGACCTCGTAACAGAAGGCGTACTGACATTATCCGCTACAGAAGAGCTCGTAAACCGGTACATAAAAGAAAACGACCGCAACAAGCGCCCCGACAGGTACATGGACATGTCAAAAAAAGACGGCGCAACAAAGCTCATGCGCTACCTCGTAGACGAAACAAGCGACATAGTATTCATGATAGGCGCAGCAAACAACCCCGCCCACAAAGCCGGAGGCGCCATCCCGTCCCATGATGTTAAAGTGAGGATAGTTTTTGACCTGGCTAAGAGTCTTGAGAAATTAGGTAAGAATGTAAGAATAGAAGAATATTAAGGGGCATTAATAAGAAAGCATAAAATAGTGTAAGATGGTTCCTGCTGAAACTCGAATAATGTTAATATATATTTTATATAATTGAGTTTAATATATATAAGACAAAAGACGCTATATAACGCCGATGAATATATAGATAAGCACCATAGTTGAACTTCTACGTACAAGGAGCCTATATATGTATATTTGCAGGTAATAGGAGCATTATGTGTGTATGGAAAGTATATAGTTGTAATAGCAAGAGAAATAATATAGACAAAAAGACGCCATATAATGCCGGAGAATATACGGATAAGCGCAGTTGAAATTCCCTACACCACGAAGCGTTCCGCATATTCGCAGGCTCCAGAAAGCATCCTGTAGTTACAGAAAAGAATATATTTTGTAATGATAATAGAAATAATATAGACAAAAAGACGCCATATAACGCCGGAGAATATACGGGTAAGCGTAGTTGAAGTTCCCTATACACGGAGCGTCACGTATATTTCGCAGGCGATAAGAGGCGTCCTGTCAGTATGATATTATTAGAAAATTTTACGGAAAATTTATGGGAGTTTTGTACGTGAAAAAATATTTC
>CAVGTL010000225.1:0-3577 GCA_963632005.1 Succinivibrio sp. | reverse complement strand
ATTTATCTGCGAGCCCGGTCTGTTTTTATTTGTATTCTGTTATGCGAATGTCACTACTGTTCCTGTCTTGCCGTCAAGCGCTTCTATAGCCTTGTCGAGACTCGTTATTATCGCCTTTCTGCCAGGGTAAGCTCTGACAAATTTCATCGCTGCTTCTACCTTCGGCAGCATGCTTCCAGGCGCGAACTGACCTTCCTTTATATACTGCGCGCCGTCCTTAAGGCTCATCGTATCGAGGTCCTTCTGGTCCGGACGATTCCAGTTTATGGCTACCTTTTCCACTTCTGTCAGTATCATGAGCATATCGGCGTCTACCTGCTCTGCGAGGAGCTCCGCAGCGAGGTCCTTGTCTATTACTGCGGCTACGCCGTTGAGAGTCCCGTCCTTCTGTTCTGTGACAGGTATGCCGCCTCCGCCGCAGCATATTACTATAGCCTCGTCCCACAATGACTTTATAGACTTTATCTCGACTATGCGGCGCGGTACCGGTGACGGCACTACTCTTCTCCAGCCTCTTCCTGCATCCTCCTTCATCTGATAGCCTTTTGTTCTTATTAATTCCTTAGACTCCGCTTCTGTGTAAAACGGGCCTACAGGCTTTTCAGGGCGGCTGAACGCCGGGTCTGACTCATCAACGACCATCTGTGTCGCTACTGTCAGCACCGGGATATTTATATTTCTCGTGTTGAGCGCGTATTTGAGCGCCTGCTGGATATGATAGCCTATATAGCCCTGCGACATGGCTCCGCACACGTCGAACGGCATGGCGGGAGTAATATCCTTCGCTGTCTCGGAAGCCAGAAGTATGCGGCCGACCTGCGGCCCGTTTCCGTGAACTATCGCTATCTCGTAGCCCTTTGCGCTTATGTCTGCGATGTGCTCGCACGTCTTTTTTACTACCTCGAGCTGGTCTTCAGCCGTCGGGCTGCTGTCCTTTGACTGTAGCGCATTGCCTCCGAGCGCTATTACTATTTTTTCAGGCTTTTTTTCAGACTTTCTATTTTCCATTTCGTAACTGTTCCTGCCTGCTCATATGCGTTATCTGATATACATTTCTGCTTTTCATCAGTTTTGTTTCTATCAGTTTTCCACATCATACTTTTTTTATGCAGGATGTAGATACATCTTGCTCATGATCTGCCTTTTAATATTTTAAACGCAAGTGTCTCTTATATTGTAACGACATTAACGTTACAATTATACAAACAGGAGGAACATACTATGGAAAAAACAGCTACATTAAATCTACGAATAGACACAACAGTAAAAGCAAACGCAGAAGCGGTACTCTCAAGGCTTGGTATTCCAATGTCTACTGCAATCAACATGTATTTATACCAGATATATCTTACAGGTGGTATTCCATTTCCTGTAACTTTACATAAAACACCCTACTCTATAAATGTTGACCTAATGACAAAAGATGAACTTCTCGCAAAATTACAAAAAGGTCTGGACGATGCGCGTGCAGAAAGAACACAGGATGCGTCCCTTGCATTTAAGAAATTCAGGGAGAATCATCTGTAATGAAACACATTGTAAACAATGTGTTGTACAGCGCTTCAAATATTGAACAAAGATCAAAGTAATTTATTATTTAAGTATTTATCAATAAAAAACTCCGGTATCCTTCACGATAAGCCTTTATTTTATCTCCATAGTAGATACCGGAGTTGTTATTTTCTACAGTTATTATTCATAAGGCGGGTCTGTGGGTGCGGTGACGCACGCAAGCTGAGTGATTTATTGCCTGTTTCTTATTTATTTTCTATTTATTTATTGTATTTACATATTTTAGTTGCTATTTTATTTCATTCAGTGTATTATCAGATATATCATGATATGGGATTTTATGTAATTACATTTTTATTCGCGGCATATTGATAACTAATTGATATTAATGCGTATAATGCGTATAATTATTAGGAGATAACTAATGAGATTCCGTGAAATCGAAAAAATTATTTTGGCTGACGGATGGCAGTTTAAAAAAGCGAGGGGCTCGCATTTCTCTTACGTACATCCTACAAAGCCTGGCAAGGTAACGATTCCTAATCACGGCGGCGACCTTGACCCTCGAACGGTAAAATCTATTTTTAAACAGGCAGGACTGTAACGTCCGTGCTGATATAAAGGAGGTTTTTATGAAGCTGACTTATCCTGCATGTTTTTATCCATGTGAAGAAAAAAAAGGCGGCTATACTGTGGAAGTTCCTGACCTTCCCGGTTGTGTCAGTGAAGGTGATTCGCTCGCTGATGCTATCCTTATGGCTGCAGATGCAGCATGCGGCTGGATCCTTGATGAACTCGAGGACGGAAAGCCTGTCCCTACTTCAAGCTCATTAAATGACATAGTTCCCGATGAGGGAGGTTTTACTACCATGCTTGTACTTGATATGGATCATTATGCTGAAAAATATGGCTCAAAGGCAGTCAGAAAAAATTGTACTATACCTGCATGGCTCAACACTTTCGCTGAGCAGAACGGAATAAACTTCTCTCAGGTGCTTCAGGACTCTCTTGTGGTACTTTATAAAAAGCAGACTTCGCAGGACAAATGGTAATTAATAGAACAACTCCGGCGTGTGCCGCGCGGTCAGCTTTTGGCTGATGCAGGCGCTCCTGTCGGAGTTGTTTGTTTTTTTGTGGCCCGTCCGCTTGGGTCCGGGCGGGTCTGTGGGTGCGGTGACGCACGCAAGCCGAGCCATTTATTTCCTGTTTTTTATTTGTTTTCTATTTATTTATGTTATTTACATATTTTAGTTGATATTTTATTCCAATTAGGGTATTATCAGATATATCATGATATGGGATTTTATGGAACTGCGTAGTTTTAGTGTATTAAATAGAAAGAAAGGACGGTGCTTATGCCGGGTATCAGACGCGACCACAAGGACAGGATATTCAGGAAGCTTTTTGGGGATCCTGATAATAAGGAGAATCTGCTTTCGCTGTATAATGCTCTCAACGACAGGGATTATGATGACCCTGATATGCTTGAAATTACTACTATCGATGATGTTATTTACATGGGGATGAAAAACGATGTTTCGTGCATCATCGACAATCACATGAGCCTCATCGAGCAGCAGTCTACATACAACCCTAATATGCCGCTGCGCGGTATGCTCTACTCAGGACAGCTTTACGACCAGTACCTGACTATCCACGGTTTTAATCGTTATTCAAATAAGCTGATAAAAATTCCTGCACCTAAGTATTTCGTGTTGTATAATGGAACTGAGGATCTGCCTGAGCGCTCGGTGCTCAGGCTGTCGGATGCTTTTTCGGTGCCTGCTGATGAAGAGGGCTGCTACGAGTGGACTGCTATTATGCTCAATATCAATTACGGGCATAATAAAAAGCTGCTTTCGGCGTGCCGTGTACTTAAGGAGTATTCTCTTTTCGTTGAAAAGACGCGTACGCATATAGCTGCGGGCAGGTCGCCTAAAACGGCAGTTGAGCTTACTGTGGACGAATGCATCCATGAAGGGGTCCTGTCAGATTTTCTTAAAAAACACAAAGCTGAGGTGATAGGTATGTTTTTAACTGAATATGACGAAGCCGAAACTATGGA
>CAVGTL010000224.1:0-3631 GCA_963632005.1 Succinivibrio sp. | reverse complement strand
AGTTGCGCGCAGCATCCCATTCTGTGACCGCGGAGCGAACCGCATGCCTGCCCGCATGCATCGGCGTCCTATATCTTTTAATAAGGTATACAATGAGGTTTTTCATGACTTTATATTGACTGAGGACGCGCTTCGCTTAAAATGTATCTGACGGATAAGTTTTAAATGGATAAAAATGTAAAATAATAAATACAACGGAGAATTATATATAAATGAAGGTAACAGGAATAATCGCGGAGTACGACCCGTTTCACAACGGACACCGTTATCATATGGAAAAAGCGAGAGAGCTGACAGGTGCAGACGCCGTAGTCGCAGTAATGAGCGGTCACTTTACACAGCGCGGCATGCCGGCGTTCTTTGACAGGAACTCTCGCGCGCGGATGGCAATAGACGGCGGCGCCGATCTCGTCATAGAGCTTCCTTATATATACGCATGCAACAGCAGCCACGAGTTCGCGCGCGGCGCGGCAGGCATACTGGACGGACTTGGCTGCGTGGACTCGCTGGCATTCGGCGCGGAGACTGACGATATAAATGAGCTGGAAAAGGCAGCATTCGCCGCCATGGGAAAAGACGATGAAATGTCGCTGTATATAAAGGAAGAAATGAAAAGGGGAATATCATATCCCGAAGCGCTCACGCGCGCAGTAGAAAAAATATACGGCGCAGATACGGCGGCAACGCTGCGCTCGCCAAACAACCTGCTCGGAATAGAATACATGAAAGCGCTCGCAGAGCTCAAATCAGACATAAAGCCGATAGCCGTAGGAAGAAAGGCGGCGGGTCACGGAGAGGTTTTAAGTCAGAAAGCTTTAGAGGGCGAAGTACAAGAAAGCGCGCCGAATCAGGAAGCAGGCGCGCAGCTCATAGCCTCGGGAACGGCAGTTCGCCAAGCGGTGTATGCGGGCGGGGCCCGCGCTGCAGAAAAGCTCATTCCTGCCTCGTCATTCGAGATAATATCCGCGCGAGAGCGCAACAGAGAGGACTTTAGCTTTAAGAAAAACAGAGACATGATGAAAAAAAACATGTTCGACCTTATAAAATACAGGATAATAACGTCTGACGAAAGCGAGCTCGCCGGTATATACGGCGTGGACGAGGGCCTTGAGAACCGCCTGAAAAGCTGCATAAGCGGCGCGGAGGATCTGGTCGGGCTGATAGACGCTGTAAAGAGCAAGCGCTACACGAGAGCCCGCATAAGCAGGATGATGATGCATATTATGGTAAACCTGCGGACTGCTGACTTTGAGGAGATGTGCGGAAGCTTTCACGCGCGCGTGCTCGGATTCAGTCCAGTAGGAGGCAAGCTGCTGCGTGAGATATCCGAGTCTGCGACGATACCTGTTTTTAGCAATCTGAGCAGGCTTGAAAGGCGCTCTCCTGAAGCAGCGCGCGTTGTCGGCTATGATATGCGCGCGTCAGATGTGTATGCAATGCTCTGTGGGAGCGGTGACGCTCCGGGGCGTGAAAGGAAATTTATTCCTTATTCGGCGCAGGGGTGTTCATAGGACGATTTGTAAAAGATTAGTTATTTTTGTATAAGTTTATTGACGTATTCGAATTAATTAAATATAATGTATAGTTGTGTATTGTAAGTTATACAGTATGATAATGTTAATCATGCAGCGTAGGCACGATGACGATATATTTGCGTCTGATACGCCGGCTGCACTTATTTATTCAATGGAGGAAAAAAATGAATATTCTCGTAATCAATTGCGGAAGCTCATCACTTAAGTATCAGATCATCGAAACAGATAAGGAAGAACTTATCTGCAAGGGTCTTATCGAACTTTCAGGAGACACATCTACTTTTGCCTACACTAAGACAGGCTGTGACAAGATCAAGAAGACTCTGCCACTGGCTGACCACACTGAAGGCATAGAGCTCATCATAAAGACTATCACTGATCCTGAAGTAGGATGCATCAAGGATCTCAGCGAGATCGGCGCTGTAGGCCACAGAATGGTACACGGCGGAGAAGATTTCGCAACTTCAGCTCTCGTAACTGACGAAGTTATGGAAGCATGCCGCGTAAATGCTGACCTTGCTCCTATCCACAACCCTGCAAACATCGCAGGTATCGAAGCTTGCAAGAAGGTAATGCCGGATGTTCCTATGGTAGTTACATTCGATACTGCTTTCCATCAGACTATGCAGCCTGAAGCATATCTCTATGCTATTCCTTATGAATACTATACTGATTATAAGATCAGAAAGTACGGCTTCCACGGTACAAGCCACCTTTTCGTTTCTCAGGAAGCTGCAAAGGTACTCGGCAAGAAGCCTGAAGAAGTTAAGGTCATCACATGCCACATCGGTAACGGCGGAAGCTGCGCTGCTGTAGAATACGGCAAGTGCATCGACACTTCAATGGGTCTTACTCCGCTCGACGGTCTTGTAATGGGTACACGCTGCGGCGAGATCGATGCTTCTGTAGTTACTTACCTCATGCACAAGCTTGATATAACTGCTGATGAAGTTGTAAATATCTTCAACAAGAAGTCAGGATTCCTCGGTGTCAGCGGCGTAAGCAACGACTGCAGATTAGTAGAAGAAGCTGCTGCAGAGGGCAACGAAAGAGCCGCTCTCGCTATGAAGATGTTCATCAGAAGAGTAAAGGGCTACATCGGTAACTACCTCGCTCAGCTCAACGGCGCAGACGCTCTCGTATTTACTGCAGGTATCGGTGAGAACGACGCAAGCGTAAGAGCAGACATCTGCGAAGGTCTTACTAACCTCGGCTTCAAGATCGACCCTGAAAGAAACCACAACAAGGAAACTATCATCTCTGCTGATGATTCTGAAGTTACTATCATGCTCATCCCTACAAACGAAGAGCTCGTTATCGCAAGAGATACAGCAAAGATCGTTTCAGAACTGAACGCATAAAAAAATAGTTTAAACTGTTGAAAATATTTCTTGACATTATACTGCCGGACTGGTATAGTATTAATGTTAGTTTTAAACGGCAAGGAGGTGTTTTGAATGGCAGTTCCAAAGAGGAAAACATCTAAATCGAAAAGAGATATGAGAAAATCGCAGAACATGAAGATGGCAGCGCCGGGAGTTTCTATTTGCCCTCAGTGCCACGAACCTAAGTTACCACACAGAGTTTGCCCTAATTGCAACTACTATGATGGTAAGAACGTGTTAGAAGCGTAAATTATCTGATATCAACAGGATCGGCAGAAATGCCGGTCCTTTTTTCATGCCCGCGCCCGGCGCGGCGGGCGATGAAAATGAAAGTTAAGATGGAAGTCATGAAGTGAGCTGATGCTTGGTCCGGTCAGAAAGACAGGGTGTTTATTAAAGCAGCGGCTCTTTTTTTGTGCCATTATGCTGCTAACTTGTGTATAATAATATATGCTTGCACGAATGGCTGTGGCTTGATGTGGGCCCGCCGGGCGGGCGCGAGTCTGGGAATTTATTCCCGGTATATTTGAATATTAAAATATTTATCAAAATACTTAGATTGGAGCATTTGATGAAAAGGAGGAATACAAATGGTATCGCCGACATCGGGATTTACATTTATGATAGCGGTAATAATCATACTTATACTTGTTTCCATACAGTTTACGCTCAATATGATACTGCGCGAGCTCAAGTCTATAAGGATAAGGC
>CAVGTL010000223.1:0-3656 GCA_963632005.1 Succinivibrio sp. | reverse complement strand
ACCGACAGATGTCGGTAAATTCTAAAAGGGTATTTAAAGAAAGGAGATGAAAAAATGCCTGCAGTAAACAACAATTATACCGGAAACGGCAGCGGTCGCTACAATAGAAGTAATAATGACAGAGATCGCAGAGGCTACAACAATTACGGAGGTGACCGCGGCGACCGCGGACAGCGCGATGATTTCACGTATGAGATCGTAGACAGCTACGGAGTTCTCTCAGCATCGTCCACAGGCTGGACAAAGGAGCTGAACAGAGTAAGCTGGAACGGTAATGCGCCGAAGTTCGACATCAGAGAATGGAGCCAGGACCACGGAAGGATGCGCAGAGGCGTTACCTTTACGGAGGAGGAAGCTCTGGAGCTCAGAGATCTGCTTGATGCAGCGATAAGCGGGCTTCCTGTCAGCGCTTTCAGCAGTTCAGAAAGCAGTTCGGGACGTAATGGTGATGAACAGAGCCCGATGTTTGAAAATGCGGATGGACTTGATTCTGGTCCGTTGGCGGACGATGTAGGTGAAGCTTTGGATAACAGTACATCAGTGGGAAAAAGTGGATCACACAATGCAGCGTAATATTAAAGCGTAATAAAGTAAAAAGATCTGTCTGCAAATGCCTGCAGATCGATAAGGGCACACTGGAATGTGTGTGATACGGCATACCTGATGACGAATGAATAGTCAATAATAAGTATCTTAGTACAGTAAAATAGTATATATTTTACACAATAAATTAATGAAAGCAGGAACAGCCGCGCCGGTCCCCGTCGGTGTCAGCTGTATCCTGAAAATATCCAGTTGATTCAAAATACTAAAAAATTACTCAAAATGAGAAATATTACGTAGATCATATCATTTGTACGTAATATTTCAAAGACTGCCGCAGCATCGAGCCCTCCCCCTGGGTACGGTCGCTGCGGCAGTCTTTTTGTCACCCAAATACGCTGTATTCATGGTATAATATCTAATTACCATCATACAAGTAAGATATGATATATGAGATGTGAATGATATATGCGAAAGTGAGGTGCCTTGCTGTGTTGAACGTTGTAAATGAAGATAAAAAAAATACGGATGAAATGATAAGGATAGAGATAGTACCGCAGGATGCTGCTCGCGATTCTGTTGAAACTAAAGTGGTTTACGAAGATAAACAGATATCGCTTTATGAGCTTGCTGAAAAATACTGGGAAGGTCCGGAGGGCTCGAAACCTGTTTTTTCAGTTGTAAACGGGATAGGCAGGGACCTTAGTTTTGTGCTTACAAGGTCATGCACAGTAAAGCTGCTAGACTTGAGAGCGCGCCTGGCGCGCCTTATATACCAGCGAAGCGTATTCTTTCTGTTTCTTATAGCGCTTGACGACATAATGCCGGGAGCACGAGTTTCATTGAAATATCCGCTTAATGGAGGGCTTTTTGTAAAAATGAAAACGCCTGCCGACGTAAGGTCAGCAGCCGGACTCGTGTGGCAGATAGAAAAGCGAATGAAGGAAATAGTTGCTGAAAACAGAAAATTTACAAAGCGTATAGTAAGGCGCTCAGAAATACTTGAAGCAGTCGATGCAATAGAAAAGATCACAGATCTCGAAGCTGCAATGAATGATACTGAGATCATAAAAAAACATTACAGCGAACATGGTGAAAAATATATAGATACGCTGAAAAATCTTACTCCGGAACAGGTGAACTTTCTGAAAAACTGTGATGTAAAAGAGATATTTGAATATACCTGCGGAGATTTTACTGCTGTATTTTATGACCCTCTGCTCGAATCATCTGGTCAGCTCAAAATATTCGACCTCGTGCCTTACGAAGGAAATCTCATAATACGAGTGCCGCATGCCGAAAGTCCGCAGAGACTTCTCGATTACAGAAATGACAGAAATCTGTACAAAGCGCTCAAGGATATCTCTAAATGGCAGAGCTATGTAAATGTAAGGACTATAGCCGATCTGAACAGAAAGCTGCAGAACGGTGAATGGCATGAATTTGTCCTGATAAATGAAGCTATGCATGAGAAAAAGATAGCCATGATAGCTGACGAAATAGTAAAAAAGAAAAAGCGCATAATATTGATAGCAGGTCCGTCATCATCAGGAAAGACGACGTTTGCGCAGCGTCTGTGCATACAGCTGCGTGTAAACGGTATGAGACCTCTTTATATGGGAACTGATGATTATTTTGTAGAAAGAGGTCAGGCGCCGCGCGATGAGAACGGAAAGTATAATTTCGAAGACCTCGAAGCAGTGGATGTTGAACTTTTTAATGATCAGATGAATGCCCTGCTGGCGAGCGAAACAGTTGATATGCCTGTATTTGACTTTATTACAGGAAGTAAGCGGTATGGCATGCGCATTACCAGGGCCGAGGCAGATCAGCCTATAGTAATAGAGGGGATACACGCACTTAATCGCAGACTTACATATCATATAGACGACAGCGAAAAGTACAGAATATATATCAGCCCGCTGACAACACTTAATATAGATGACAATAACAGGATACCGCTTACTGATATCCGATTCATACGACGTATGGCGCGCGATATGCGCTCGAGAAATAAGACTGCGCGTGAGACGATAACTGACTGGCCTGACGTAAGAAAGGGCGAAATAAAGAATATATTCCCATATAATGGTGAGGCCGATGTGGTATTCAACTCTGCACTGCTTTATGAGCTGGCTGTGCTGAAGCCGCTTGTCGAGGACAGTCTGAATGATATAAGACCTGATGAGCCGCAGTATCTTGAGGCTCAGCGATTGATGAGGATGCTGCGCTGCGTGAGGTCAATGACTGATACTAAGGATATTTCAAATGATTCGATAATGTGTGAATTCCTTGGAGGAGGAATCTGGGTAAAATAACATAATAAATAATAAGAGGTAAAATTTTGAAAAAGATATATTTAGGATGTCATTTATCGATATCAAAAGGGTATGCAAAGGCTGCCCGCGAGGCTGTTTCCATAGGAGCCAATACATTCCAGTTCTTTACGCGCAACCCGCGCGGCGGCAACGCAAAGGCAATAGATGAA
This sequence comes from Succinivibrio sp., assembly GCA_963632005.1. GTDB lineage: Bacteria > Bacillota > Clostridia > Peptostreptococcales > Anaerovoracaceae > CAKQOE01. The sequence continues at coordinate 625 of CAVGTL010000223.1, read as the reverse complement.
AAGGATATAGCAAAGCTTGCAGATATAATGAAGGAATACGAATTCGGACCGCTGCTAGCGCATGCTCCGTACACGATGAACCTCTGCTCAGATAAAGAGGACATAAGGACATTTGCGCGCGGAGTACTTAAGGAAGATATTGAAAGGATGAAATATCTCCCTGACGTGAGATTCCTGTTTCATCCCGGCAGCCACGTAGGTCAGGGTGTTGAGCAGGGTATAGAATTCATAGTAGATGCGCTCAACGAAGCCGTGACAGATGACGACGGTCCTATGGTGCTGCTTGAAGGTATGGCAGGAAAGGGCTCCGAAATAGGCAGGTCATTTGACGAGCTTGCTCAGATAATACAGGGAGTTAAGCACAACAAACGCATGGGTATAGTAATAGACACGTGCCACATGCATTCCGCAGGTTATGATATAGTAAACGACCTTGACGGCGTGCTTGACGAGATAGACCGCATAGTAGGACTTGAAAGAGTCGGCGGCGTTCATGTAAATGACAACATGAACGATCTCGGCTGCCACAAGGACAGACACGCAAAGATCGGCGAGGGTAGCATAGGCCTTGATGCAATAGCGGCGATAGTCGGAAACGACAGACTTGCGGGACTGCCTTTTAATC
>CAVGTL010000222.1:0-3684 GCA_963632005.1 Succinivibrio sp. | reverse complement strand
GTGTCTTTTTGAGTTTTTAAGACTTTCTTAAATGTAACCTTGCGGTTTCAGGATCGTTTTTTATGCTTTTACGAATATCATTTTACGGTGTCAAAATTACATTTCCGGCAAAAAATACGGTCAAAATTACGTTTTCTTTCACCTTGCGTCGGCCCGGCCGACCCACATGTAACTTCATTGTTCCTGCAAAAATACAAAACAAAAATCCCGCCTGCAGGCGTTTTTTGCCTTTGGCGGGATTTTGTATACATGTTTTTATTTTAAGCTATGCTGTTTTGCTCTTATATAGAAAGGTTGATCTCTTCTTCGTCGTTGAGCAGCATGATCTCGGAGAGGAGCTCCTGCTGGCGTTCGTAGACGAGGAGTTCCTTGTTGTGCTCGAAGTACTTTTCGCAGCCGTAGCGGCTTATGAATTTTGCTGAGTAGTAGTTTACTGTGAGCTCTGTTACTACTACGAGCATTTCAGGCTCGTCAAATACATCTTCTACGAAGAGGAACAGGTTCTCTATCATAGACTGTGACTTGCTCAGGTGCTCTTTCATTTCGGCTACTGTGCCTGCGAATGTTTCCTTTATATATGCGAAGCCTTCGTCAACGTCTGTTATCGATTCCTGTCTGAGGTGGTTGTTGTACTCTTCTATGGCGAGTATCACTCTTCTCATGACTACCTCGCGGCTCTTTGTCAGGATGCCTGAGCGCTTCGCGTTCCTGTACGCAGATGTGCGCGTAGTTATTATCCTGCCGAGGATGTCGTCTATGTGAGCTTCCTTGTTTTCGCACTCGCCGCGGACTTCGAGAAGTACCTTGTGAAGTTCAGTAACGAAGTCTTCTGTGTCGATGTCCTCCTTAAGGCGGTCTGTAGCAGCGTCAAGCAGCAGTCCTGTGAGCGTCAGGCGCTCGTCGAACTTTGCAGCCTTTGCTCTGTCGCGTATTTCCTCGCTGTATGTGCCGTCGAGAATCGTCTCGAGCTGGTAATCTGACTTGTACTTGTTGTAGAGGTCGTAGTAGATAGCGAAATCCTTTGCGACCTTTTCGTGCTGGAGGTACTGGCTTATAAGGCGCTCGTCTACTGTGTAGCCCTGCTTTTCATAGAGCTTTATCATAGTTGACAGATCTTCCCATCCTCTTGCTGTTACGAACTCTACGCCGTCTACTGTAGTTTCTATCCTGTAGAAGTCATTCTTCTTTATTTCGAGGTACGTAGTTATCGCGCCGTGTATCTGCGCTTTGTAGGCGTATTCCTTCCATACGTCGTAATCAGGCTCTACTACGATCTTCTTTACACGGTCGAGCGTTACGATATCGAATTCTCTTACTGATTTATTATGCTCCGGCGGGTTTCCGGCAGTAGCTATTATCCAGCCCTCAGGGACCTCGTGTTTGCCGAATGTCTTGTACTGCAGGAACTGCAGCATTGCAGGGGCGAGCGTTTCTGAAACGCAGTTGATCTCATCGAGGAATAATATGCCCTCGTGCAGACCTGTCTGCTCTATGCAGTCGTAAACAGACGCTATGATCTCTGACATCGTATACTCTGAAACCATGTATTCCTGACCGCCGTAAGTCTTTGTCTCTATCTTTGGCAGACCGATGGCGCTCTGTCTCGTGTGGTGCGTCATAGAGTATGAAACGAGACCGATGCCGAGTTCTTCTGATATCTGCTCCATGATAGCAGTCTTACCGATGCCCGGGTCGCCTATAAGCAGTACAGGTCTCTGTCTTACTCTGCTTATCACGTAATCGCCGAATTCATCCTTTTCGAGGTATGACGTTATTGCGCGCTTTATTTCGTCTTTTGCTTCTTTTATGTTCATATGAGAACCTCCTCTGTTATATCACTCGTTTCAAGCACCAGCTTCATTGCCCAGCTTGGGACCTGATATTCAAATTCATCATCGTCTACAAATATAAATGCCGTTTCATACGGCGGCCTGCGCTTCGGATACGTTCCGTTGCCGTCCGTGAAATATATAAGACCCTTGAGGTCGTCAAACTCGCCTGCGTCTATCATCGTATTTACATACTCAAATACAGGTCGGAAGTCCGTACCTCCGAAGCCCTTGAATTCGAGGTTCCTTATATAATCCTCAAACTCTGTCTTGTCTGTTATCTTTACGACCTCCTGTATCTCAGCGTCGCACTGTATGATATGCAGGTTTATCTTCCTGAAGAAATTTTCCTGCTGCATAAATATCGAAAACGTTTTATCAAGGAATTTCTGTACTACATCGCCCGCACACGAGCCGGATGTGTCTATTGCTATTACAAAGTCGCGTACCTTTCTTACTTCCTTGTACTCGAGCGGTTCTATAAGCGGGATATTTCCATATCTTTCCATGCCAAGCGTGTAATATACATAATCAAACTCATCGTCGTTTATCTGTATATCTTCCTTTAAAGTTGAGAACTTTCTGAGGAATGTCGCATAGTCGTATTTATCGCGGTTTATCTTCTTTATGCCCTGAAGCATGCCGTCCGACTTGTCGCCCCATTCCTTAGATGAAGTTTCCAGATCTACAAGCATGCGCTCGCTTATTTCTTTCCATTTTTCTTCCAGCTCGCGCTGCTCATCGCCGCTGTGCATGTAGGACGGAGCTTTTTCCTCTTCATCCTCGCCGCTGTCGGCTGTACCCTGCTCGGCTTTTGCTTCCTGCTTCTGCTGCTGTTCGGATCCCGGCTGCAGCTGTTCTTTATTACCTGACGAGCCGTTCATCTGGCTGCGTTCTCCGTCCTCGCCGCTGCCGCGCTGCGTAGCCTCGCCCGACGAATGCTCCCATGCAGACTGCGAGCCGTCGCCGCCTCCGCCTGTTCCTGCGGAATGCTCGCCTCCGCTCGTTCCCGGCTGCTGTTTGCCGCCGTTTCCGCTCATATTCTGAGAGCTGCCGCTGTTTTCATCATCACTGAACGGGTCGTCACCCGGCGAGTCGTCCTGTTTGCCCTCGCCGGCTGTTCCGCTCATATTGCTGTCCGGTTTCCGGTCGTCATCCTGTTTTCCGTCCTGATCCTGATCTACTTCTCCTGACATTCCTTCCGGGCTTTCGCCTGCGCCTGAGCCTTCATCTTCCGACTGCTCAGGATCATCGCCGGCACCGCCGCCACCGCTGCCGCCATCATCGCTTTCTTCTCCCGTGTCATGCGTGTCTGAATCCGGATCTGCCATGTCGTCGGGGTCTTCTCTGTCCATCGTCTGCCCCGGAGTGCTGGAATATTCTTCCTCATACTCATCTTCACGCCATTCTTCGTCTTCTTCGCTGTTTTCTTCAGCTTCTTCAGACTCTTTTTCTGTATCTTCTTTGCTTTCTTCAGAGCCCTCTTCTTCCTCTTCTCCATCATCTTCTTCAGAAGCTTCGGGATCCGTTTCGTCGTTTTCCTGACCTTCTTCGTCGCTGCCGTCACCGGAGGCGTCGCTATCACTGTCATCGCTGCCGTCTTCATCATCTTCTTCGCCTTCTCCGTCTTCGTCGGCTCCGGCTTCGTCATCGTTTTCCTTATCTTCATCGGCATCATTTTCGCCGTCGTCTTCACTTTCGGTATCAGATCGTTTTTCATCATCTTCAGCCCTCTCGTCCTTTTCCTCTTCAGCTCTGCGCTTCATCTCTTCTTCTATCTGCTTCGCTATCTCCCACCATACAGCGTGGTCGTCGCGTCTGAAAAGATGACGCCATTTTTCCATATCCTTCCTCT
>CAVGTL010000221.1:3034-3684 GCA_963632005.1 Succinivibrio sp. | reverse complement strand
CTTCTTGATGCACTTTACAGCATATCAAGCTTTCAAACATACAATAAGAATGACCTTATCGTCAGACAGGGTTATGCAGTTGAAAATATAAATATCCTTATAGAAGGACTGGTCGCAGGGTATTCTTACAGCAAGGGCGGAAAGCTGGTAGTTGACTGTTTTTGTTTCAAAGAAGGAGATATAGCAATACCGCCCCATGACATCTGCATGCCGTCAGGTCTGAATATAAAGGCAGTAGAAGAAAGCAGCATCGTTCAGCTTCCTGTGAAGGACATCCTTAACATTATGGAAGAATTCACCGATGCTCGCGATATATATAATCAGAAACTTATGCAGGCGCTTGAAGAACACAATAAAGTAAAATACGCACTGCAGCGTTACTCAGGCAAAGAGAGATATAACTGGTTCCTTGCTGCATATCCGCAGCTTATCAACAGAGTACCACACAAATACATAGCGTCGTTCCTTGGAATATCTGACGTGCATTTCAGCAGACTTGTGAATGATAAATAAATATTCAGGTAAAGCCGAATAAATTCTCTAATGTCTTTGCGTCCGCCAGGCGGACAAACAGCACGGCACATTAGTATTAAAATTACAATTAAGTATTTAAGATCACAATCACATACAGGAAATTATCAGTACAGCAG
>CAVGTL010000221.1:0-2958 GCA_963632005.1 Succinivibrio sp. | reverse complement strand
ATGCCGAAAACCACATGTCGCGGCATCTGTTTTTTATTGAAATTTTACACACTGTAAAGTATTTTTCAAAACATCAAAAATGGAAAAAATCTGTTGTATTTTGCCTGCTGGATGGCTCAAATATTAACATATGTTAATGAAACATATGGTTCATAACGATAAAATTATTAACAGGGAAGATTTAGTGAAAAAACAGTGATTTGGAGAAATGTTATGTCCAATAAAATAGAATTATATATTTGTGACAGTGACGATATATATCTCGAAAAGTTAAGAATGTATCTTATAACAAAGAAAAGTATGTTTAATGTACATACTTTTTCAGATGGTATCAAGCTGAAAAGTGCTGTGGATGCAGCAAGAAGCAGAGTAGATATACTTGCTGTAAGTCTGGACACGTATTTGGATGTTATTGATGAAATACCTGCTATTGTAAAAATTATACTGTCTGAGGGGTATGAAAATGATATTCCAGAAAAATATCTAAATATAAATAAATTCCAGAAGACGGAAAATCTGATAAATGATATTTTGAAAAATTTTGAGAAAAACTCAGGACAGTTTACTTTTGACAACAATGTGATGCAGTCAAAAATCGCAGGTGTTTATTCACCTGCAGGAGGTTGTGGTAAAACAGCGTTGTCGTTATTGTTGGCTCGTGCATTTAAAACGCTGGGTTTAAATGTTTTTTATCTTAATATGGAACATATATGTTCTATTCCATTTGAAAGCAGAAATGAGGGGTCTCTAAGTAATGTATTTTTTGGTCTGAGATCAAAAGGTACAGATCTGCTTAAATTAATCAATGAAAATATTGTTAGTGATGTTATACAGGGAATATCTATGTTTGCTCCACCGGAAAGCTGTCTTGAATGGAATGAAATAAGCGAGGAACAGCGCAGATCACTTATAATGCAGCTTTACGAATCGGGAAAATATGACGTGATCGTTATAGACTTTGACAGTGAATTAAATAGCGAAAAAACAGAACTCCTTTCACTATGTAATTATATTCTTGTTCCATATACAGATGATGATCATTCCGAGAAAAAAATCAGTGTAATGAAGCATGAGCTTGACCTTCATTCAGCAAGCATGAGTTCGATTGCAGGAAAAATGAAATATTTAAGGAATGGTACATCTGATAACTATGATACTGATGCCATACAGTTTAGAGATGAATATACAAAACTTGGGAACTGTATGATCAGTGCAGAGATACCGGATGTGATCATGAATATAGCAAGAAAATGGTCAGGGGTACAGTAAATGAGCGATTCACTTGAAATGATCCAACTGGTCAGAAGAATACTTTCAGAGCGCATAGATCTGACAAAAAAACTGTCAGACAATGATGTGCGAAAAACGATAATGGAGATCATAACTGAGCAGTCTAAAAAACAGTATATGTCAATAGGTGAGAAGCAAGCACTTGCAGACAGTGTGTTTCAGTCTATGAGAGGTCTGGACATACTTCAGCCGCTTATTGACGACCCTGAAGTCACTGAAATAATGGTAAATGGATATGAGGATATATTTTATGAAAAAAACGGCGTTCTGTATAAATCAGATGTACATTTCCGTGATCAGAAAAGACTTGAAGATGTAATACAAAGCATCGTTGAGCCTATAAACAGGCAGGTAAATGAGTCGACGCCTATAGCTGACGCGCGTTTGCAGGATGGTTCGCGTGTAAATATAGTTTTACCGCCTATAGCGCTTAACGGACCGACAGTGACTATCAGAAAGTTCCCTGAAGATCCGTGGACTATAGATAAGCTTATCGCAAAGGGCTCGCTTACTAAAGAGGTTGCTGAGTTCCTGAGAAGTCTTGTAATAGCTAAATACAATATTTTTATAAGCGGAGGTACAGGATCAGGAAAGACGACATTCCTTAATGCGCTTTCAGACTATATCCCGAAAAACGAGCGAGTAATAACCATAGAAGACTCAGCAGAGCTGCAGATTCAGGGAGTTCCGAATCTTGTAAGGCTGGAATCAAGAAACGCAAACATGGAAGGCAAGGGTGAGATCACTATACGAGATCTTATAAAATCATCACTCAGAATGCGTCCGGAGAGGATAGTAGTAGGTGAGGTAAGAGGACCTGAAGCGCTTGATATGCTGCAGGCGATGAATACAGGACATGACGGAAGCTTGTCAACAGGTCATGCAAATTCTGCACGCGACATGCTCAGCAGACTTGAGACTATGGTGCTTACAGGCGCGGATTTTCCGATAGAGGCGATAAGACAGCAGATAGCTTCCGCAGTAGATGTGATAGTGCATCTCGGCAGGCTGAGAGACCATAGCCGCCGTGTACTTGAAATAACAGAAGTGCTGCGATACGAAAACAATGAAATAATCTGCAATCCGCTATTTAAATTCAAGGAGAAATATGAGGATGAGGAACACAGGATAGTCGGAGAGCTTGAGAGAACAGAAAACCCGATGGAGCATGTTGAAAAATTCATCGGAGCAGGGCTGAGATGTATGATATGACACGGTTAAGTTTCAGGATATTGCTTAAATAATGCAGGAAACGGAGAGATATTGATCTATGAGTATAATACACAGAGAAAAAGAACCTGAAATGCAGGAAAGGGAAGACGGTCTTATTGATTACGATGTTTATATAATGTCAAAGAATGAAAAGATAATTAATATACTGGCTGCAGCAGTGGTGATATTTGCAGTAGGAATGATTTTTTACCATAATGTAATACTTTCAGCGTTACTGGCATTATTTTCATTAAAATTTCCTAAGGTCAGGACAAAGCAGATAATAAAAAACAGGAAAAATATGCTGAACGACCAGTTTAAAGATCTCCTGTATTCATTGTCGTCATCAATGTCAGCCGGAAAATCACTTGCAAGCGCTTTTAAGGATGCAGCAAACGAGATGCAGGTACTCTATCCTGATGATAAAACATCGATAATGCAGGAAACACGCTACAT
>CAVGTL010000220.1:0-3725 GCA_963632005.1 Succinivibrio sp. | reverse complement strand
GTATTTACTCCGTCAACTATGTCTCCCAGATGAATAACAAGTTCACTGTCGCTCGCAGCCGCACGCGGGAATATCATTGAAGAGTATGCGTTGCCCTGAGTATCAGGTATCACAGATATGCTGTAATTGTCAGCATCCTTAGGCTGCGATATAAGCGATACGGAAACATTGTCCTTATATGTTTCCATCTTATTTCCATTTTTGTCAGCCGCATCTACAGTTACTTCTGCCGACTCTGTTCCGTCAGCAAGCTTGAAATCAGGCTGTGCGTATGCCCATCCTGTAGCTTCGTCATAGTAAACGTCGCTTACAGCTTTTCCGTCGAGAGTTACTTTGATGCTTGACGCGTCAACTCCTGATTTTGCATCAGCAAGCTTAAATCCTATACGCGGGCTCGGTACCTGCACCGGAAGCTTGCAGTCTGACGCAGGAGTTACATTGCTTATTACCGGACCCTCTTCATCGTTGCTGAGGTCTACAGTGTAAGTCCTGTCTACATATGATGTTGACTCATTTCCCCTGTTGTCCTGAGCCTTTACTACGACTCTGTATGATTCGCCGTCCTTCAGATCTGACTTTTTAAATGTGATCTTTCCTGTAGCCGCGTCATAATCGTACTCGACCGGCTCGCCGTTTACAGTAGCGCTTATAGTTTCAGCCTTAACGCCTGATTCATCAGTTACAACAGTTGAAAAATCAAGTTCTGTCTTAAAAAGACCTGTACCGTCCGGCGTTATTTCAGAAAATACAGGACCGTCGTTATCCTGCTGTTCATCTGTATATATCCACTTCAGGTCGTCGATCATTACAGTTGTCTTGTAATTCGCCTGATCTGCGCCCTTGTAGATATTTGACATCATCATGTAGTTGAACGTGATCGGCATCTGCCAGTCGTCAGGCACATCAAACTCGAAGTATTTCCAGCCTATCCAGTCCATATGCTCTGTCGGAGTTATCTTTATGCTCCTTGCACCCGGAGCGCCGTTTCCGTCAGCCGCTACATAATGAGTCTCGCCGTTCTCGTCAACGTAAGTGCCGTCGTTTACCTTAAAGTATGCGACGCTCATGCAGTTATAGTTGTCGCTTATACCGTCGTTATTTTCGTCTCCGCTGTATATCCACAGACCGAATTTCTTAGGCTTCGCTTTTGCTCTGTACTGCGACAGAAGCTCTGCCTGCTTGTCCTGAGTCCATCCTCTGTCTGTCGCCGGAGCGTCCCAGTCAGGGTAAAAATACATAGTGCCGTTCGTTGTTCTCGGCCATCTGTTTGTATCATATACCCAGTAAAGGCTTCCATTTCCATTTTTCACCTTTGACCGGTCGTTTGTAATACCTACCATGTCACTGCCGTCACCGGCATAATAATTCGGATGGTCAGGATAGATATATCTGCTCGCTATATGATATGCAGACTGATCACCTTCGAAATCATCTATGATCTGTTCTTTAAGACCTACGACTACAGGTATAGTATAAGTCTGACCGAGGAATTCAGCCTTCACCTCGGCTTCTCCGGAGTCGGCTGTCACTGTCAGAAGACCGTCATCACCGAGAGTTCCTATAGCGTCGCCCGTCATGCTCCACTTTGCAAGAGACGGGTCTATAACGATCTCCTGCTGGTCCGCGTCATACGCCTTAAATCCGAACTGATTCTTTACACCCTTTGCAAGCGCTACAGTTCCGGAAGCGTTAAGCGATATAGACGCTATTCCGTCGGCGTCAACTACAGATACATTTATCTTTCCGCTGTTTCCGTCTACAGACGCAGTAACAGTATCGCTGCCGGCAGTCTCAGGCGCTGTATATACGCCGTTCTCGTCAATGCTGCCCTTTTCAGCAGACCATTCTATCTTATGTCCGTTTGATGATATTACGCTGCCGCTCTTATCAGTCATACGCACGTTGAATTCAGTATGAGAACCTATATAGAGCTTTTTGCTTCCGTCTATCAGTATCTGACCTACATCAGCAGTACGCTTAGCATTGCTGACGATAAGGAGCGAGTTGCTTACTATTCTTGAACCGCCGTCGCTCGGATAGCTTACAGTCTTAAGCTCGTCCGAACCTGCGCGTCTCGCAGTCATCTCAGTCGAGCCGCCGCCGTCCATATTAAGGATATCAACGCAGCCAAGTTCTTCCATCATGTACTGAGTTATTTCCTTAAACGTAGTTCCTGTCGTCAGATCGGCGCTGAAATTAGCTCCCGGCTTGTTAGCGCAGACTATCTCGACCTTGCCGTCCGCCGTGAGACCTATGACCGTTCTTGAATTTATATCAGTACCGCTGTTGTCTACCATTACCTGATTTACGTTGCCGTCCTTTGCGAGCAGATGGTAACCGTTTACAGCCGTCTGAACATCGTCGCATTCCTCGCCGCGCTCGTCTATGAATCCGTCAGCGTCCTCAGTGTAAGCACCCGTATAAAAGTGGCACGCCATGCTTACAGTCTGATCTTTCTGAAGAGCCGCAACGCCTGCCGCGTCTCCCGCATATCCCGCGAGAACTATACAGTCGTCAGGGATATCGAAACCGTCCTCTGTGTAAACTTCCTTTACAGTTCCGGTATAATCTCTGCCCGCCTTTATCGCCCCGTTAAAACCGTCAAGCTCTATGAGCGCGTAAGCCTGATTCTGAGGCATCCCCTCAGTGCGGTAATGAGTCATAGTATTGTCGCTCGTTATATTGCTCGTATATATACGAAGCGTATCTGTAGTAAACTTCGCTTCGTCAGTGTACCAGCTTCCAAACATATTTCTGTTTATAGTCGTAACAGTTCTGCTGTAGTCAGTCCCTTCCTCAGAGCCTTTTACAGTTATGTCAGCCATCGCGCGCAGCGGATCGATATGAGCCTTTCCGTCGCCGTCAATGAAAAATACCGGTGTGCCGGTCGTATAGCTGTTGTTCGGCTGGCTTATCACTACAGCGCCGTCTCTCACCTGTATGCCGCAGTTTATACCGTAATCCATATCATACGGATCTGCATTTACAGACGCTACGACATTCTCCCCCTGATACACGTCACGCATAGCCTGATCGAGTATATCCTCTCTCGCGTTTATCGTGTTCTCTGCCCTCGCGCTGCGGAACTCAACGCCGTCAGCCTCCGGGTCTATGCTGAGATGGTTCACTCTCAGCCTGCGAAGATCGTCACCGTAATTATGGATATCCTCTTCAGTATAATGGACACCCGGCGCAAGATCTTCATCCGCCAGTTTACTGAGCGTCACATTTCCCGTCTGCCATGCCATCGCAGGCTGTACCATGGAAAACGCAAGCGCCGCAGTTAAACAAATTGCAGTTAATCGCTTCTTAATTTTCATCTTATGTCTCCTTTCCCAAGATGCATTAAGAAGTATAACCGCCCAATGTTAAATCAGATATACCCGCTGTAATAAATGTATGTTATATATAGATAAATTTCACCGCCAAACCTTAAATCTTCGTTATATCTGCGCAATATATATTAAATCAATGTAATGTATATTAAGAATATGAAAAATACCGGAACTCCCGTGCGCCCGCGCACTAGCCGGATGAGGCCAAACGCGCGCCCGGCGCGCGCGAAAACGGGCGGCCTGCGGCCGCCCGTCCCATTCACCATATTCAATCCTTACTCCATTACTTACTGCTCTTTATTGTTTTATCACTTTATGCCTTACACACCGGCGCTGCGCTACTTTTCTTCCTTTATATAAAGCGCGCGCATCGCATTAAGTATGGCTATG
>CAVGTL010000219.1:0-3851 GCA_963632005.1 Succinivibrio sp. | reverse complement strand
ATGCCGTACTCCGTGATTATGCCCGTTATCAGCGAATTATCCGTAACGTCGAACGCCGGATTGTAAGTTTTCGCCGCCTCAGGCGCCATCGGCTCGCTGTACCAGAGCTTCTTTATCTCGTCACCGTCGCGCTCTTCTATAACTATATCGTCGCCCGCAGCCGTATCGAAATCTATCGTAGACGTAGGCGCGGCTATATAAAATTCAACGCCGTAATGCTTAGCAAGTATCGCGACTCCCGACGTTCCTATTTTATTTGCCGCATCTCCGTTCGCAGCTACCCGGTCGCAGCCCGTTATGACAGTCTGGACCCAGCCCTTTTTCATCACCGAAGAAGCCATGTTGTCGCATATGAGCGTCACGTCCATGCCCGCCTCGGACAGCTCAAACGACGTAAGCCGCGCGCCCTGAAGCAGCGGACGCGTTTCGTCAGCAAATATCCTGAAATCGTACCCGCGCTCGTGTCCGAGATACATAGGCGCAGTTGCCGTACCGTATCGTACGGTCGCCAGATGCCCCGCGTTGCAGTGCGTCAGGATGCCCTGTCCTTTTTTGAGCACCGTAAGTCCGTACTCGCCGAGCTTCCTGCACACTTCTATATCCTCGTCGCGTATGAGCTCCGCTTCCTTTTTAAGCTCTGCAGTAATAGATCCCACAGCCTCATCTGCCGTCCCGGCAGCGCCGGCGCTCACGCGCAGTGCGTCAGCCTTTGCAATCATCCTGCGAAGCGCCCACTTAAGATTTACAGCAGTAGGGCGCGCAGCCTCAAGGTAATCGGCAGTCTCATGAAGCTCATTCATAAACCGGTCAATAATTTCATTATCAATAGTTTTACCATAACCGGCACGAATATTACCGTCACCGCTGCCGTCACCGGCAGAGCATCTCGCGCAGATGTCCTGCGCGACCACCTGTAAGCCTATCGCAGCCGCAACGCCTATAGCAGGAGCGCCGCGAACGCGCAGCATGTATATAGCCTCGCGTATGTCCTCCTTAGAACGCAGCTCGAGGAATTTCATCTTCCCCGGAAGCAGCGTCTGATCTATTATCCTGAGAGCCGTGCCGTCAGCAGAGTAATCGACAGTATTAAAATCAAGTCCTTTTTTATTATTCGCTTCCATATTATTGTTTTTAATGTCCATATTTAATGCTCATGCCCTTCCTCGCCGTCATGACCGCATATCTCGTCCATATCTATCGCATTCTTGTCATGCTGGAGCTCTCCCGCAAGATACGCCTCTACAGCCTTGTCAGCATCGCCCTCCGCTCCCGCGCAGAGCATCAGACCGGATATTACTATGGCATTTGCAGCACCCGGCTTTATATGACCGCATATCAGGACCTCAGCGCCGTTTCCGAAAAGCACAGGCGCTATCATCGCATGGCCCGGATTTTTTATTTCAACTATTTCAGTCGATACGACAGCGCCGTTCTCAACGTTATAGAACTTTACCGCGGTAGCCATTCCGAAATGCTGGTAAACTCTGCCATTTTCTTTATCATAAGTTACAGCTATCTTCATGATATTTCTCCTTTACTCATATGAGCTTAAACTTTCTCTGACCGACACGCAATGCATACGATCTGTATTCTTACCTCTCAGGAAGTATTTCTATCCAGTAACCGTCAGGATCGGTTATGAAATATACGCCGACATCAGGATTTTCAAATGCTATAACACCCATCTCGCTGTGAAGCTCATGCAGACGGTCGTACTCATCAGTGCGGAATGCAAGATGGAACTCACACTCGCCAAGATCATACGGTTCAGTCCTGTCATAAAGATATGTGAGCTCAAGTGTAAAATCAGTATGTCCATCACCCAGGTAAACAAGGCGTGCATAATGATCTCCAAGCTCTTTTGTGCTTACCGGCTTCAGTCCGAGTGCTTTATCGTAAAATTCAAGGCTCTTTTCTATATCGAGCACATTAAAGTTAAAATGTGTAAAATATGTCATTTTTATTCTCCCATTAATATTAAACAGATCTCTTGCGCGCCGGGCGCGCGGGAACTATGCATTTATTCATGCAGGTCCATTTATTTACAGTCCTGCCTTAACTATAGCGATAAAATTATGCATAAGGTCAGCGTTGTTAAAGAAGACCTGAGCCTGCGTGTCTCCGCCGCCACCTTTTCCGCCTGCGCCTACAGCGTACTCCTTAACGAGCGCGCCGCACTTCATCTTGCTCTTGCCGCTGTGCGTCATGAAAACGCAGAGATTAGACAATGAAGAAAGTACTACAGGCATATCCGTCATATTTACAAGCTTCTTAGCGACCTGTCTCAGGTCGTCTATCTGAGCCTTTTCCAGCTCGCCGAGAACGATCTTGTCGGCGCCCTGTATGAACTCCGCCGCCCTTATGTCGGCCAGCGCGTCCTTCAGGCGGTTCATCTCACGGCGTATCTCGTCGTTCTTTGAGTCAGCCGCCTTTATCTTGTCGAGCAGCGTAAACTCATCAGCCGAATATTTTTCATCGAGCACTGTCATTACGTTGTGCTTCTGGCGGTAATCATCAAGCGCTCTGCGCCCGCACTTGAAATGTATACGCGTCATGCCCTTGTATTTTTCAGTCTTTACAAGCTTTATGATGCCTACCTGCGATGTATCTGAAGGGTGCGGACAGCAGCAAGCCACGCAGTCAACGCCCGGTATAGTCACAACAGAAATGTCTTCCTCTGCCTTGAGCTCCTTTCTCAGTGGCAGCTTCGCAGCCTCCTCCGCGCTCGCTATCACAGTCACCTGAACAGGCAGCGCGCGGTACACGACATCGTTCGCCATCAGCTCTATATGGTCCAGCATCTCCTGAGTTATCTCCTTTGAGTCGATATCAAACGTCGCCGAATCCTCTCCCAGATGAAATCCTTTATTATCCAGATCGTATTCACTTTTAAAAAGCCCTGAAAGAATATGCTCGCCCAAATGGTTCTGCATATGGTCGAATCTGCGTTCCCAGTCGAGCGCCCCGCGCACCCGCATTCCGGCCTGCAGGCCGGCTTTATTTCCGTCGTTATCTAGCTCGTGCGCTATTATACCGCCCTTTTCATGAACGGCAGTCACATTCACGCCTCCGAGCATTCCCAGATCATAAGGCTGACCGCCCGCATCCGGCGCAAAAGCCGTAGCGTCGAGCACCACGATCTTTCCGTCATCTGAAACAGATATTATCTCTGCTTCAAATTCCTTCATATATCTGTCTTCCTGATAAAGCTTTATTGTATGATTCATTCCGATCATCCGACCTTTCCGGCTTTATAATGCCTTTTAATCTTATCTGCTTATTTGTAATATTTCACAATTAATATTTTTAAACGTCCACCGGTCTGACCGGCACACACCTTTCTATTTCAACTACCCTTTGAACTCCGACAACGGTATCATGTCGTTGCGGCCTTCAAGATAATACATTTCCATACGACGGTAAGCCCACTGCGGTCTGCTGTACTCGACACCCGCAAACCTGCAAAGCTCTTCTACAAGAGTTTCAGGGTTGAGATTTCCGCGGCTGCCCGTAGCGAGCATCATCGAGAAAAGCAGCCCGGCACCCGTTTTTACAGTCGTCACCGAGCGTATGTGCGGCCTTATGTCACTCTCTATATTTTTCTTCTTTTTCTTTGAAAATTTTACAGTTATTATCTTTTCCTGCTGCATGAATGACTTCACTGCGCCATCAAGCTTCTGCGCCGCGTCAGCGTCACCGCTGAAGAGTATCTTGTACGACGCAAAATCGAGCGCCGCCGCCACTGCTGTCTTTGACGTTTCAGCAAGGCGACCGCATGATGTTATTTCTATGCCGTCAGGCATTATCGCGTTGAGCCTGTCCTTTATCTCATTTTCTGCGTACTCAGGCTC
>CAVGTL010000218.1:0-3871 GCA_963632005.1 Succinivibrio sp. | reverse complement strand
GCCTAAAGGCGTGCTGCTCGTAGGCCCTCCGGGAACAGGTAAGACTATGCTTGCAAAGGCAGTAGCGGGCGAAGCCGAAGTTCCGTTTTTCTCAATGTCAGGATCGGAATTCGTAGAGATGTTCGTCGGAATGGGCGCTTCAAAGGTACGCGACCTTTTTAAGCAGGCAAAGGAAAAAGCGCCGTGCATCGTTTTCATAGACGAGATAGACGCTATCGGCAAGAAGCGTGACGGTCAGATAGGAGGAAACGACGAGCGCGAGCAGACGCTTAACCAGCTACTTACTGAGATGGACGGCTTTGAAGGCAACAACGGCGTTATAATCTTAGCGGCGACTAATCGGCCTGAAGCTCTCGACCCTGCGCTGACAAGGCCGGGACGTTTTGACAGGCGAGTGCCTGTAGAGCTGCCTGATATTAAGGGCAGAGAAGAGATACTTAAGGTACATGCAAAGAAGGTAAAACTCGCCGATGACGCTGATCTTCATAATATAGCTCGTATGGCTTCAGGCGCTTCGGGCGCTGAGCTGGCTAATATAATAAACGAGGCTGCGCTCCGCGCAGTGAGAAACGGTCGTACGTTAGTGACGGAGGCGGACCTTGAAGAAAGCATAGAAGTAGTTATAGCCGGATACCAGAAAAAGAACGCCGTACTTTCGGATCATGAAAGGAAGGTCGTATCGTATCACGAGATAGGACACGCACTCGTCGCGGCGCTTCAGACTCATTCCGCGCCTGTACAGAAGATAACGATAATACCGCGTACATCAGGCGCGCTCGGCTATACTTTACAGGTAGAGCAGAACGACAAATACCTCATGACAAAGGAAGAGCTTGAGAACAAAATAGCGACGTTTACAGGCGGGCGCGCAGCGGAAGAGATAGTTTTCGGCGAGATAACTACAGGCGCGTCAAACGATATAGAGCAGGCGACAAAGATCGCGCGCTCTATGATAACGCGCTACGGCATGAGTGACGATTTCGACATGGTCGCTCTTGAGACTGTCAACAACCAGTACCTCGGCGGCGACGCATCACTCGCATGCGCAGCCGAGACGCAGAAGCTCATAGATAGCAAGGTGATCGAGCTAATAAAAAAGGAACACGAAAAAGCTAAAAAGATCCTTATGGAAAACAGGCACAAGCTTGACGAGCTCGCGCAGTTCCTTTATGAGCGTGAGACTATTACAGGTGAAGAGTTTATGGAAATACTGAACGCCGAGCCAGAAAAACAGCAGTAAATAAAAGCAACAGTAAATAAAAACAGCAGTGATTGTAATACGTCAAAAAGCGGCGCGAGCCGCCTCCTGCGCGCCGGGCGCGCGTAAGGATATGGGAATATTACAGCATTAATAGCATTAATTGTAAGATAGGATAGGGAACAGAAAAACGGAAATATTCATCGCATAAAAATATGTGAGGTATATTTCCGTTTTTTTATGCGAATATATTGACACACTGTCAGAATAGAAATAAAATATGATTGCTGACACGGTGTCAGAATAAGGCGTATCAAACAACACCCTGCAGGCGTAGGAAAACGATGCCGTCGGGGTGAGACCTGCAAGGGGGAATGTCAAAATGGATAAGATCGTGCTTAACAACGGCACAGAAATGCCGCTTCTGGGGTTCGGAGTGTTTCAGATAACCGATCACGACGAATGTGAAAGAAGTGTGCTCGCTGCTCTTAACGCCGGCTACAGGATGATAGATACTGCGGCGTGCTATGGTAATGAACGAGCGGTCGGCGACGCGGTACGAAGGAGCGGTATAGCGAGAGAGGATATATTTATAGTATCAAAAGTATGGATACAGGATGCAGGATATGAAAAAACTATGGCGTCGTTTGAAAAGACGCTTGCAAATCTTCAGACAGACTATCTCGATCTGTATCTTATACACATGCCTTACGGAGATTATCACGGAAGCTGGAGAGCTATGGAAGAACTTTTGGCATCAGGAAAGCTAAAGGCTATAGGCGTGTGCAATTTTATGCAGGACAGGCTTGCCGATCTTGTGCTGAGCCACAATACAGTTCCTGCGGTAAACCAGATAGAGCTGCATCCGTTCTGCCAGCAGGCGGAGCTGCGCGAGCTTATGGAAAAATACGACATCAGACCGATGGCGTGGGCGCCGTTCGCAGAGGGGATGAACGATATATTCCGTGATCCCGAGCTGACAGCTATAGGTGGAAAATACGGAAAAAGCGCAGCGCAGGTCATACTTCGCTGGCTGAGGCAGTCGGATATCATAGCTATTCCTAAATCAGTTCACGAGGAAAGGATACGCGAGAATTTCAACTCAGATGATTTTGTATTATCGGATGATGACATGGAGCGCATAAAGAAAATGGACATGAAGCGCAGCCTGATACTTGATGTACCGAGCATTGATGAAGTATATCGCCTGCATGGGATACGTTTTGAACAGTAAAATATAAACTTTAAGGCGTAATAGAGCTCTGACAAGCTCGATCGGGGCGGCGTTACGTTGTTATAATATAAGATGTAAAACATTAAAAATGCAATGTAATTTGATCGGAGGTAAAGCACACATGAACGTAAGAAAGAAAAAATTCAGAAGCATAGCGGCGCTGCTGCTTTGCGTCGCTATGGTACTCGGGGCTGTCGGCTGCGGAAGCGGCGGAGGCAGCGCCGGGGCAGGCTCAGGTTCGGTGATCACGTCATCGTATGCTGCGGAGAGTGATACAGCATTCAGCGATGTAGCGGCGGACGCATGGTACGCTGACGCGGTAAATTATGTTAGCGGCAACGGCATAATGAGCGGAACGGGTAATGGCGCATTTTCGCCTGCAGGCAATACTACAAGAGCGATGCTGACTACTATACTTTACAGAGCTGCGGGAACGCCTGCTGTCAGCTCGAAGGCTGATTTTACAGATGTGCCTGACGGCGTATGGTACGCTGACGCTGTAGCGTGGGCGGCGTCAAACAATATCGTATCCGGATACGGAAACGGCATATTCGGTTCCAATGATCCTGTAAGCAGAGAGCAGGCAGCAGCAATATTATGGCGATACAGCGGCAGCCCGGCTGCCGGACAGAGCGGAGCGCAGGAATTTACAGACAGCTCGAGCATATCATCTTACGCTGTTGACGCGGTAAGCTGGGCGAGGTCTAACGGCGTGATAAACGGCAAGAACGGCAACCGCTTCGATCCAAAGGGCAGCGCCACTCGCGCCGAGCTCGCGTCGATACTTAAAAATTATATGGAGCTGAACACAAGCGGCAACAATGGAAACAGTGGAAATACCGGAAATAATGAAAACGACAGCGATGCTTCAAACAGCGCCATAGTCGTATATTTCTCTGCGACAGGAAGCACTAAGGGCATAGCTGAGTCGATAGCTGACTCGACAGGCGCTGATATATATGAGATCACTCCTGCGCAGGAATACACATCAGCCGACTTGAATTACAATGATTCAAGCAGCAGAGTAAGCAAGGAACACGCAGACAGCTCGATAATGCCGGAGATATCAGGCGAGCTGCCTGACCTCAGCAAGTATGATACTGTATTTCTGGGCTACCCGATATGGTGGGGCGACGCTCCTAATATAATCAGGACATTCGTTGAAGCTGAAAAGAGCGCGCTCAACGGAAAAACTGTAGTGCCTTTCTGCACGTCAGCATCAAGCGGCATCGGCTCAAGCGCGACGCCTCTCAAAAATATAGCTGCAGGAGCAAACTGGCTCGACGGCCAGCGCTTCAGCGGAAGTGCCTCAAAAGACACAGTAGCGGCGTGGGCGGCTTCCAAACTGGAAAATAAGTAAAAAATAACTATTGATTGTAACCGAAAATAACGTAGCGCCAGATGTCCCCCGCCTCTATAGGCGGCGGGTTCCATTCCCG
>CAVGTL010000217.1:0-3893 GCA_963632005.1 Succinivibrio sp. | reverse complement strand
GGCTCATAAGATAGCCTTTTTTCTCGCAGAGTTTAACGGTGCTCTCATCAAAATCGCCTGAAGGGGGCGCAAATATATCGGGCTTTTTGCCTATTATGCGCGAGATTATGTCCGACGCCTTATCCATCTCGGATTCTACTTCTTCTGCCGTTACCTGAGAGCAGAGCTTGTGTGAATATCCGTGACTCTGTATCTCATGGCCGTGCGAGTACATCTCACGGAGCAGGTCGGCGTTTTTTTCGGCCCATTTGCCTGTTACAAAAAACGTGATCTTTACGTGGTATTCGTCAAGTATATCAAGCATTTCGGGGATGACGTCCTCGCCCCAGTCTACATTACATGTAACGGCGAGTCTGTCGCTTGAAGTATCTCCGCTGCGAAATACTATATTTTCCCCGGCGGCAGCGCTTATATACGATGTACCGTCAGGCTCAGTGCCGCACTGTGTCACGCAGGTAAGCTGGTCGGGCATACGTTCGTGATAGTAGTCGTCGAGACGGAAAAATATATTGAGGAAAATAAAAACGAGGATGAGAAATAAGATAGATGTGACCGCTGTGCGGTATTTTTGAATAAAATCCCTTAAAATACTTAAAATATCAAACATAATATCCACCGGACCCCATATGAAAAAGCATTAATTTATAATTGCTTAATCATATGCGGCAGATGGCAGTGGATATTACGAAAAAATGTATTTATTGTAAATACAGGACGCCTTTTTATTGCCTGCGAAATATACGTAACGCTTGAAGCCCTGCCCGCTTTTTGGGCGTCTTTTGCATTAATAGAAATTATATTAAGCATCATATTCAATAATAATATTTACCATAATAAATTATAGTAAATATTTTCTTATCTAAAACGGAATCCTGTTATTATTTGCGGTCGCGTGGTATACTACACATGTATTTTGATTAAAGGCAATTGCAGTTCAAAACATTTACAAAGGGGTGTTTGCAATGGGTAAAACAAATAACGCTGCGGTGGGCGCGCTTCAGCAGAAGCGCAGGGATATCATAATAAGGCAGATAAAGAATAACCTTATGATCGTTGCCGGATGTATAGTTTACGGCTTCGGGCTCAATATGTTCATAAAGGCTAACGGGCTGGCTCTCGGCGGGTTTTCAGGTCTCGGCCTTATACTTAACTACAGTTTCGGTTTTCCTATCGGCGCGTTTTTTATACTGGCGAATATTCCGCTGCTCATAATATCGTTAAAAGTATGGGGCAGCCGTTATGTCTTTAATACTATGATCGGAGTTGTCGTTAGTTCGCTGACCGCCGAGCTTTTTGCGGGGCAGGCGCTTGTAGTTGACGATCCGCTGCTGCCTGCTATATACGGCGGGCTATTTAACGGACTGGGCATCGGTATCGTGCTGCGCGGAAGCGGAACGACCGGCGGTTCCGATATACTGGCACAGCTCTGCAATAAATACCGCGGCACGTCGCTCGGAACGTTTTATCTGTGCTTCGACGCCTGCGTGCTCATGATCGTCGCATTGATATACGGCCTGACTACTACGCTCTATTCTATGGTCGCCGTTTTTATATCAAGCAATGTCGTCAATCTGGTCGTTGACGGGCTCGACTCCGGCAAGCAGGCTATGATAATCTCAAAGCACTATGAGGAGATAGGCGATTATATCAGTCACGAGCTGCACCGCGGCTTTACTTACCTGCATGGAAGCGGCGGCTATACGGGTTCAGGCGAGGAAGTAATAATGTGCGTCGTAAGCCGCTGGCAGATATTTCGCCTGCGCAACGCAGTTAACAGGATAGACCCGAATGCGTTCATAATCATAAGCGACGCCTACGAAGTATACGGCGCCGGGTTCAGGAACAACAAGTAAATATATTTTATATAGACAAAAATACGCCCATAATGCAGGAGAATACAGCAGACCCACACGCCCGGCGCGTCCACAGCGACACAAAAGCAAACGCAAAAATCATATAATGGACAATCGTATTGTTAAAGCGTATAATATTAAGGAATGTATACAGACATTCATATTGACCGGAGGAAGCGCCGCGCAGCGGTCCCGCCGGAGGAAAGAAAGAGGTCGGAAGAAAAAATGATCGAAATAAGAAAACTGAACTGCGGTCTCCGCATGGTACTCGAAAAGATACCTTATGTTGAATCTGTCACAGCCGGTATATGGGTGAAGGCCGGATGCGTTGACGAGGACGACACATGCAGAGGAATATCGCATTTTATAGAACACATGATGTTCAAGGGTACGGGCGCGCGGAGCGCGCGTCAGATAGCGTCAGACATTGATGCACTGGGCGCTCAGATAAACGCATTCACGTCAAAAGAAAGCACATGCTACTACGTAAGGTCGCTCAGCTCGAACCTCGACAAGACATGCGACATCCTGATCGACATGATGACTGACTCGAAGTTCGACCCTGAGGAAATGAAAAAGGAAAAGCAGGTCGTAAAGGAAGAGATAAAAATGGTAGAGGACACGCCTGACGACGACGCGCAGGACATGCTCTACGAAGTCCTCTTCAAGGGCGAGCCGCTCTCAGGCTCTATACTCGGAACGCCTGAAAGCCTTGACGCGTTCACGCACGACGACCTGAAAAATTACATCGCCAGAGAATATTCGCTTGATCACATAGTAGTGTCCATCGCAGGAAACTTTGACGAGGACGCGATATGCGCGCAGTTTGAAAACAAGCTTTCATGCATGACTGCGGCAAAGAAGGAAAAGCCTGCAGGCACGCAGATATACGTTCCGTCGTTCAAGGGCAAGGTAAAGGACATAGAGCAGACTCACATCTGCCTCGGCACAAAGGCGCTTAAATTTGACGATGCAGACACATACACGCTCAATATACTTAACAATATAATGGGTGGCAGCATGAGCTCGCGCCTTTTCCAGAACATCCGCGAGGAAAAGGGCATGGCATACACAGTCTACTCTTACACAGGCTCGCACGACAAGGACGGCTTTTACGCCATCAGCGCAGGCGTCGCTCACGACAAGATCGAGGACACTGTATACGCTATCCGCGAAGAGCTCGAAAACCTCGCAAAGGGCGGCGTTACAGCCGAGGAACTTGAAATATCGAAGCAGCAGACAAAGGGCGGACTCATATTCAGCCTAGAAAACACGAGCAATCGCATGGTGCTCAACGGAAAGTATGCGCTCTTCAGAAACCGCGTGAGAACTGCGGAGGAAGCAATAGCAGCCATAGACGCCGTTTCTATGGACGATATCGCAAGAGTAGCCGCTATGATAACCGACATCTCGAAGTATTCGGGAACTATCGTGAGCCGCAGAGACGTCGATCTCGCCGCACTTATGAAGTAGTGCAGCAATAAAGTAATGCAATAATGCAGTAATAAGGTCTTCAGCGCGCTGACCCAAAGGCATAAAGCTCAGCATAAATGCCGAAATACAGCGCGTTTCGCCGGCCCGCCGGCCCATAGATGCGTTTACGCATCAGTAGATAAAGCGGTGACGCATCAACAAATAAATTTGTTAATTAACGAATCAAGGAGGTTTACAGAAATGGAATTTTTAGAACTCGCAAAGAAAAGATTTTCAGTAAGAAAATTTGAGGAAAAGCCTGTTGAAGAAGAAAAGCTCCAGAAGATCATGGAAGCAGGCCGCGTAGCGCCTACAGCAAAAAATCTTCAGCCGACTAAAGTTTATGTTTTAAAGAGCGAGGAAGCGCTTGAAAAGATCAGAGCGATAACTCCTGCTACATTTAAAGCGCCTGTAGTTATGCTCGTATGCACTGACGAAGCGAATGCATGGGTAAATCCTTTCGATGAGTTTAATTCACATGTAATGGACTCGAGCATAATCTGCACTCATATGATGCTCGAAGCAGAGGATCTTGGGCTTGGAACTACATTGGTGTGCTGGTTCGAC
>CAVGTL010000216.1:0-3898 GCA_963632005.1 Succinivibrio sp. | reverse complement strand
TTTATACCTCGTATGTGATAAACTACTACTGTCCACGTCGGACCGCCTCCTATTCATTTAGTATCGGCTTGAGACACCTTTACTATCTTACCATAGGAGGCTTTATTATACATTTTACAACGTCACTACTACACTATTCTCCCCAGCATAGCTGGGGGATTAGCTCTTTCATTTACACTGCAGCTGAAGCTGCGTAAAATGCGCAATTTCTATAGCTGAACAGCTCGCCTATATGCTTCACTTATTAACTATACTCCCGACATTTTTTATAGCGATAGATATAGTACCGTTTGAATTGTTTATAAACTCTACGTATTCCTGGTTATTGAAAAAGTCAGAAGGAATAGATATCTCAATGCCCGTATCCGTCTTTATCTTGTGGACGCGCCCGGCGCGTGCGGCGTATTCTCTGTCCATATTCACAGCCTGCGGTACTCCGCTGCTTCTCACCTCACGCACAAACTCCTCCGCCATAGACTGCGACTCAGGAAATACAGCGCGGCTCAGCTCTTCAGTGTCCAGTTTATCTGACACCTCTGCATTATCCATAAGGAATGTCTTGGCGCGCGATATTATCTCAGCGCTGTTCCCGCCGTTGTTCTCAGCGACCTTTTCAGCAGCAGCCTTTACCTTCTTAACTGCTTCCTTAGGTGATACAGACTGAGTGCAGCTTATGATCTTTTCAGGTATTACCGTGACATCCTCGCCGTTTATCGACCGCTTCTTATCAAAATACTTCACTTTCCAAGTACCTACGCGTACAAATATGAACGCCGACACCTTCTGCGACATGCCCGGCATTATCCCGTAATGGCGTATTATCTCATTCCTGAAAAAACCGTCGCCCTGGACGATCTGATGCGTGTACCCCGTCTGGCTGTTAAATATCATCAGCCCCACATAACGCTCCTCATCACGCACAAAATCAACAGCGACAAAATCAGCCGACGGCTGCTCCTCTGCAAGCAGATAAAAGTCCGCTATACGCTGAGAAAGCCCCTCCGACCATTCCTTAAACGACTTCGCGCCGTTCTGATAATCTAGCAGCGACCTCATAAAGTCGCCCTCCGACTCAAGCTGCGCTGACACCGCGCCCGCATCCTTGAGAGATTTTTCTATATGCTTCTCCAGATACTCAAAAACTCCGTCAGCCCCCACGTCAAGCTCCTCGCCCGACGCTATGACCATCTCTGAGCTCATATCGAATATATGCAGAATAGCTTTCGTTATATTTAACATATTGATCTTCCTTTTAATCTAAAAAGCCGCGCGTAAACACCGCGTCCATTATATATGAACTGCATACGTGCTTCCGCGCGGTCTCCCGCCGCGCGTCACGCCGGCTGCGCCGGGCGCAGCGTAACACGCGTTATTTATTCGTTTAATATTTAAGAAATTATTGCCCTATTTATCTATTACCCGGTATCATCTTACATCGTAACGAGGCAGAACTTAAGAACAAAGAGTACAGCGATGACTGTAACTACGATATCCTTCTTTGTGTACTTTCCGCTGAATAATGTCAGAAGAACATAAGCGATAGCTCCTATACCGATACCGTTTGCGATAGAGTATGTGAGCGGCATCATTATAAGTATAAGGAATGCAGGGATAGCTGAACGCATATCGTCCATGTCTACCTTTGTCATGTTCTTTACCATGAGAACGCCTACGTAGATGAGCGCAGGAGCAGTCGCAGCGCTCGGGATTATAGCAGCGAGAGGGCTGAAGAGCAGGCATACAGCGAAGCAGATGCCCGTAACAAGGCTTGCGAGACCTGTTCTTGCACCTGCAGCAACGCCTGAAGCTGACTCTACGAATGTAGTGCATGTAGAAGTACCGAATACAGCGCCCGCTACAGTAGCAATAGAGTCACTTGTCATGCACTTGCTGACATTGTGCGGGTCGCCGTTCTCGTCTATCATGTTTGCTTCAGCAGCAGTTCCGTATAATGTCCCGAGAGTATCGAACATATCTACGAGCAGGAACGTGATAACGAGTACGATCGCATTGAATACGCTTCCGATGTGAGCGCCTGAAAACGCAGCCTTCCAGCCTTCAGCGTCAAACAGGCCTGTGATACCGATAGCGCCGAAATCCTTAAACGACTGGCTTATATTGCTGAGATCCAGTGAAGGTACCTGTCCCATAAATATATAATATATAACTGTTGAAGCGATTATACCGATGATAACAGAGCCCTTTACGTTGCGCTTAGCGAGAACGCCGATGATTATGAAACCGATCAGCGCAGTAAGCGCAGGAGCTATTGCAACGAAGCCCTGTTCAGGGTCTGTGAGCGCTCCGTGGATGTCAACGAACTGAGATACAGTGTACTGGTTCTTCTGTATGATGCCCGCATTCTGGAAACCGATGAACGCGATAAACATGCCGATACCTGCAGGGATGGCCTTCTTGATATTGTCAGGCATGGCTGTCGCGATATAAGTTCTCGCGCCTGTAACTGAAAGTATCATGAAAACGATACCTGAAAGGAATATTATCACCATTCCTGAGTGATAGCCTGTTATGAGGTCTGTTCCTGCAAAAAACGCTCCTGATATGAAGCATGAGCAGAAAAATGCGTTCAGACCCATTCCGCAAGCCTGCGCAAACGGCATCTTTGCGTAGAATGCCATCATAAATGTACCGACTACCGCAGCGAGTATAGACGCGATATATACAGAGTTCCATATCTGGCCTATTACCGCAGCGTCAGCGCCTTCGCCTACGAGCCAGCCTGATGCGCCGCCCGCAGCTACCTGATTTGGATTTACAAACACAATGTACGCCATAGCAAAGAACGTTGTAAGACCGCCGATTATCTCTGCTCTGACTGTAGAATTACGTTTGGAGATCTCAAAAAAATTATCCATAAAGTGATCCTCCGAATAAAATAATTCCGGTCGCATTTCAGCGACCGCTTTTAAATTAATAATTGCAATATATCTGCAAATGGATGATTGCAGCGCGGCCTCACAGCCGCATGAAAAAAGACACTGTCGGGCGCAAATGCGCCTTATTATTACCGAAGCCGCAGTGACGCGCTGCGGCTTTCAGCGTATGGCAGAGCCTTGTTTTCACGTTTTAAATTACGAAAAATTACCCGATAGTAATTGTTTAATTACTTTCCTTCGTAAGTAAGCACAGATGCTACGTCATAGCCCTGAAGCTTTTCGCGGCCTTTTAGTCCGGCAAGCTCAAGCAGGAATACTATCTTTACTACTTCGCCGCCAAGCTGTTCTATGAGCTTTACGGCTGCTTCCATAGTGCCGCCTGTAGCCATGAGGTCGTCTACGAGTATGACCTTCTGACCCGGCTTAAGTGAGTCCTTGTGTATCTCTATTTCTGCTGTGCCGTATTCGAGCTCATATGCCTGTGAAACTGTTTCTCTTGGGAGCTTGCCCTTTTTTCTTACAGGGATAAAGCCCTTGCCAAGCGCGTAGGCTATAGGCGCTCCGAATATGAAGCCTCTTGCTTCTGCTCCGGCAACAAGGTCGCATTCTGTGTCGCCTATGAGCTTTATCATTTCGTCTATCGCTAGCTTAAGTCCCTCAGGGTGCTGTATGACAGTTGTTATGTCTCTGAATATTACTCCTTTTTCAGGATAATCAGGGATAGCTGTAACGTAATCTGCAATACTCTTGCTCATGACTTTCTCTCCTTTTACTATATTTACAGGACGCCTACAGTTGCCTCCGAATATACGGAACGCTCCATTTACAGGGAACTTCAATTACGCTTATCCGTATATTCTCCGGCGTTATATGGCGTCTTTTTGAACTTTATAAAATTAAAATATTATATCATTTTGTATTTGCAGGACGCTTTCCTGTTTGCCTGCGAAATATACGTAACGCTCCGTGGTATAGGGAATTTCAACTGCGCTTATCCGTAT
>CAVGTL010000215.1:0-3950 GCA_963632005.1 Succinivibrio sp. | reverse complement strand
CCCGAAGGACATGGTAGCATACGCAGCCGGCGTGTCGCGCATGAATTTTACAATGTTTATCGTACTTTCGATGGCGGGCAGATTCCCGTCGATGGCGGCGTCGCTGCTTATGGGCGAGATGCTTGAGAGCCGCAGCTACGTCGGCGCAGTAATACTTGCAGTCGTTGTAGTCGCAATATGCATCGTCTGTTTTATAAAAAGGAACGCACTCATGGGTCTGGCAGACGTATATTATGAAAAGCTGAATAAAAAGAATAAATAATACTGGCTCTGCAGAACTCGCATACTGCTTTACCGTAAACATATTAGGTGAACATCTGTTAAAAATTTTATAATAAGCTTTATAGAAACTCTGAGAATATACGTACAATTATCAGGGCACAGAAACGGGCTGCCGCATGGAAATACATGCCGCAGCCCGTTTTTTCGCGCGCCCGCGCGCCCATGCATTAAAACAGATGTTTTGAAAAAAGTTTTCAAAAATGCATTGACAGTGAATAACTGTTCTGATATATTAAATACATCAAACAGCTGTTCAATGAAATTCCACATACACAGGAGGTACAGCACCATGCATAAGCACTACAGGATCGTTTCAACACCAAGATTTATAACCTTTTTAGTAATATGCGCCCTTATAATAATATACGCTACAGCTATGATATCAGGCGCTTACAACGCTCAGGGACTCACTGAGCAGACATATACCACTGTGACAGTAGGCGAAGGCGATACATTATGGGAGATAGCGCTAGAATACGGTTCTCCTGAAACAGATGTTCGCAACACGATAGATACCATATGCAAGGTAAACAGCATAACAGCCAGCGACCTCAGACCGGGAGATATCCTCCTTGTACCTGAGACGCTGTAGTAATAAACAACCCAAACTATATATCCCTAAACGCAGAAAGACGCCGCAGCAAGATAGTTCTCCCCGAAATAGATCTATGCGGCGTCTTTCTGCATATCACTATAAGAAAAGAAATGAGCAATATGACATGTAAGAAATAAACCTGAGCATAAACATGAACTTAAAAGAAGTGGTCTGGAAGTATTTATAATTTATAAAATACAGAAATTTACACAAAATTTTGTATTTTACACGTTTAGCTTTACAACTATTCCGAAAATCAGTATTTTAGGAATAGTTGTATCTTCCACTCTCTACCTGTTTATACCTTTATTTATTACATTTAACTTCATTACATCATAACATTCCAGACGCATTGATGACCAGAAATATCACATCTGCTGCAAATGCCACTGCTGCTGTTCCTGCGAGTATGTGTCTGAACTTTTCAGATATCATGCTGTTGAGCTTTTCAAAGAACGGCTGAAATATATACAGAAATAAAAGCCCGCCGAGTCCGAATCTTACAGATGGCGACAATGCTATGCGGCCCTGAAAATTCCACTTATAATCAAAATACGTCTGCCACGGCCAGCTTCCCGTTAAAAACTCACATATATATGAAGCTGCATATTCCAGTGCTGTCGCACTTATCATACATCCTGCAAATGCCAGTATCACAGTTACCACCTTATGCATGGCACTGGTGCTGCTTCTGCCTTTTCTTACAAACCTGTAAAACAATAGCACGCATATAAGTGCGCCAACTCCGTAAACAGGACAATATGGCCCTAAAAGGATCCCTCTGTCGGAATATCCCCATCTATACACGACAGTTTCAAGAAATACTTCATACAGCCATCCCGTTATAGAATACGCCATAAAATACAGGAAATACGATTCCAATGTTATGATATTATTACGACTTACTGCTTTTATTTTACTGTTTTTTACATACTTCATCATTATATTCCTTATTTTATCTAATACGATAATCTCTACAGATAATATTATATATGTCTATAGTTGAGATTTCTATATGTCTTTCCCTTTAAGACACGTCAAATTACAATGCTTTACCTTGTAAAGGATTTTATGTTGTGATAATATATTTAATGATTATTTTGCACTACTGAAGTAAAGGATATGAAATCATGGCAGGAAAAGTAAAAATACGTTATGTAAGTGACTGGAGCATCGTCATTACGGTAGTTCTGGCTGTTTTATGTGTCGTTATATCTGTTTTTGGTTACACACAGTACAAGATACTGCGCTCGGCAACGCAGGACTATATTGCCTGTGAAAAAGCAGCCCATGAGCTGCAGGATGGGTCTGATTTTCTGACAAAGCAGGTACGACTTGCCGCATCAACAGGTAATCAGAACTACATCGATGCGTACTTCAAGGAAGTAAACGAAACAAAAACTCGTGAAAAAGCTCTTGAAGATCTTGCTGAGCTTGACGAAAGCTCCGATGCCATAACTTCTCTCAAAGAAGGACTTTCCGCATCAGACCAGCTTATGCAGACAGAATACTATGCAATGCGACTCGTCGAGGAAGGGATCAATGCCGACCAGTCAGTATGGCCTGATGAATTAAGATCAGTCACGCTTTTACCGGAAGATAAAGACCTCTCGCCTTCTGATATGCTGAGCAAAGCTCGAACGCTCGTTATCAGTCCGGAATATGAGATAACTAAGGATGTTATAACATCTGATGTAAATGCTGCTGTATCGTCACTGACAAATATCATAAACAGTCGTCAAAGCCACGCATCAGATATATTCACAGATATATTTAAGAAGATCATACTCTGTGTCCTGATATTCGCAGTAATGATGCTTATCATCTGCCTCATAATGCGCTTCTGGATAGTTACACCACTCCTCATATACAATGAAAATATCCGTCAGGGTACTACATTCAACGTGCGCGGTGCCAATGAGCTTCAGATGCTTGCGCAGACATACAACGAGCTTTACGAAGAAAACAAGGAACGCGAGAAGCTGATGAAGCATCAGGCGGAGCACGACCCTCTGACAGAGCTGCTCAACCGTGGTTCATTCGACAGGATACTCAATATATATGAAAATGACGAAAGCAATTTTGCGCTTCTTCTTATAGATGTTGATACCTTCAAGAGCGTAAATGACACATACGGTCATGCAGTCGGTGACGCTATCCTCAAGAAGGTCGCAAACCTGCTGACCACCGCATTCCGTAACATCGACTATGTATGTCGTATCGGTGGCGATGAGTTTGCTATCATCATGGTAGATATGACGAGCGACCTCAAATATACTATTACAGATAAGATCTCAGAAGTAAACCGCCAGCTCGCCATTGCAGATGGAAACATCCCTGCCGTATCGCTGAGCGTAGGTGTTGCATTTACCGACAGAAAGAACCCCGGAAAGACGCTCTTCAACGACGCCGACAGTGCTCTTTACTTCACAAAGGAGCACGGCCGCAACGGCTGCAGCTTCTATCCGGCAGAGTAAGCAAATATCTCATTACACGTACTCATATTATTTAAAAAGCAGGCTCCCCTTATTTTAGGAAGCCTGCTTTTTA
The DNA here is from genome assembly GCA_963632005.1 of Succinivibrio sp. Classification (GTDB taxonomy): domain Bacteria; phylum Bacillota; class Clostridia; order Peptostreptococcales; family Anaerovoracaceae; genus CAKQOE01. Next base: position 523 of record CAVGTL010000215.1, on the reverse strand, counting down.
AATGTCAGTTAAATTACATATTTTTACTTATTCTGATAATCGTCTATCATCTTCTTTATACGCGCCGCATCGTCATCCGACAGCTCGTTCCCACGCAGAAACGCCGCTATAAAGCTCGGCAGCGAGCCTGAGAAGTTCTTATCGACTACTTCCTTCGACTCCGCCTGCTGGCATTCCTCCTTCTGAACGAGCACGCTCACTACAGCGTCCTCGTTCACTATATATCCTTTTTCCGAAAGTCGCTTTATCATCGTATAAGTCGTAGACTTCTTCCAGCCCAGCGCTTCTTTGCTCAGCTTTACAAGTTCGCCGGAGCGAACGGGAGCATGCTCCCATATTATTTCCATAAAACGGTATTCCGTATCAAATAATCTGTTTTCCATTCTATTCCTCATCATTTCATTATTCTATATCAGTACACTCAGCCGTGACCTCGCTTCCGTCCATAAGACCCAGCCTGACCTCCAGACTGTCATAATGCCATTTGAAGCGTCCCGCAAAATCGAAATTCATCACTCTGTAC
>CAVGTL010000214.1:0-3982 GCA_963632005.1 Succinivibrio sp. | reverse complement strand
AATTTCTGTATGAGACCTGCGCGCCGTATCAAAGATACGGGCAGGGCTTCAAGCGAACCGCATGCCCGCCCGCCTGTATTGGCGTCCTGTATTTTTAGCAGTTTGTACTTTTAAATAGTATAATTACAGCATAAATAATTGTAAAGATACAGCGCACAAAAAACGGAGCACTGTACTCTGTTCCTGTGCTCCGTCTGATGAAATGTTATTTATTTTTTGTATTACTTTCCTATCTTCCTCTGCGCTTATTACGTGAAGCTTTTCTGCCGAGGAACGGGCCGCCTGACTTTTTCTTTTTGCGGCCGTCAAACGGGAATCCGCGGTCTGATGTTTCGCCGTCTGCGGCGCCGGCGCCGTGGTCAAAGAACCTTCCGCCCTCTGACTTGTTTTTATTCCTGCCTTCTTTTTTATGACGGTCGTTCTCCGCGCTGCGTCTGCCTGAGCCGAAGCCCTTTGACTTCTTTGCTCCCTTGCTGCCGCCGCGCTTTTTCTTTGAAGCAACTTCAAACGAAACGCCTCTGCCCGCATGAGTAAAGCCCTTCATAGCGTCCATTACTTCCTCAACATGCTCGCGAGGTATGTCTACGAACGCGAAATTCTTATGCAGCTCTATAGAGCCGATCATGCGGCCGCTGAGCGACGAGCGTGAAGCGATGCCCTTTACGATATTGGATTCCTTGAGCCCGTCCATACGACCCGCATTTATAAACAGGCGTACCATATCGAGCTTAGAGTACTCAAAGTCCTCGTCATCGAAATCCATGCGCTCGTAATCCTTTTCCTCAAGCTCGCTGAACGCCAGCTTAAAGAGAGCCGCCGCAACGTCGTTTGCAGTGATATATACCTCTTCAGCCTCCGCGTCGCGGATTATGCGGTCGATAACAGACAGATACTTTTCGCCGTCGCCCTGCATAGCGAGCTGCTTTACGCGGTCAGCAGCAGCAGTAGTCCTTATAGCCTCTACGTCCTCTATTGCAGGCGGCTTCGCGCGCTCTATCTGAGACTTTGTATAGCGCATGATCTCGCGCAGCTTCATCATGTCGCGTCCGAATACGAACGAATAAGACTTGCCGACATTGCCCGCGCGGCCTGTACGTCCTATACGATGAACGTACTGCTCAGGATCCTCAGGTATATCGTAGTTGAAAACAGCCTCAACGCCGCTTACGTCAATACCTCTTGCGGCAACATCCGTAGCGACGAGTATCTGAGTTATTCCATGACGGAACTTGTTCATAACGCGGTCGCGCTCGTTCTGCTTCATGTCGCCGTGAAGCGCGTCAGCCGCATAGCCGCGGTCCTGCAGGCGCGACGTAACATCGTCTACTCTGCGCTTTGTATTACAGAACACGAGACAAAGCGTAACGTTGTTTACATCTATAAGGCGGCAGAGCAGTTCTACTTTAGACGCTTCCCTTACCTCTATATAATACTGGTCTATCAGCTCCACAGTCAGCTCCTTGCGGGCTATCTGGATATGAAGCGGGTCCTTCTGGTAACGCTGAGTCAGCATCATGATCTCAGGCGGCATAGTCGCAGAGAAGAGCATCATCTGCTTTTCTTCAGGTGCTTCTGCCAGTATAGTGTCGATGTCCTCGCGGAAGCCCATATTGAGCATCTCGTCGGCCTCGTCGAGCACTATCATCTTGAGATCGTCGAATCTCAGCGTGCGACGGCGCATATGGTCCATGATGCGTCCCGGAGTTCCGATGATTATCTGCGGCTTTTTCTTGAGCGCGTTTATCTGAGTTTCTATGTGCTGACCGCCATATATAGCGAGTATACGCAGCCCGTGAGTGTATTTAGAGACCTTCTTGAGCTCGTCAGCGACCTGTATCGCAAGCTCTCTCGTCGGACATAAAACGAGCACCTGCGCCGAACGTGCCTCGCGGTCGCACATCTCGATGGCAGGTATGCCGTAAGCGCATGTCTTGCCTGTTCCCGTCTGTGCCTGACCTATAACGTCGCGGCCCGTCATGACTGCAGGTATCGCCTGGCTCTGTATCGGAGTCGCTTCAGTAAAGCCCATTTCGTCAAGTGCTCTTAATATTTCATCTGAAATGTTCAGAGTATTGAATTTTACGTTTTCCATCAAATAATTTTCCCTTCGATTATAATACTGTACTTATACTACTGTACTAATAAAAATATACAACTTTTAATGTAATTTATGTTGATCCGCGCGCCCGGCGCGCCCGAAAATACGCTGCCGCGTTACACGCGAGATATTACGCCCTGTTAAAAGCTCTAATATTTATTTATACCACATGTGAGAATACGCGTCAAGAAAAAATGTTCGTAACGTCAATAACAGCGGACCCCTGAAGGGATGTTAACGGATCCGGTATGGGGCGCGGCCTGCAGCCGCGCAATTACTGGTGCGCCGGGCGCACGCAGGATGTGAAAAGCGGCAGCGCCCGGATACCGTTGCTTTGATATCTGATGCGCTGCTGCCATTCATTCGTTATTCATTCATTTATTCGTTCTTTATTCGTTTACAATTACGCCCTTTTTCCTATGCCGTCTACGATATAGCTCACTACATCCTCGCCGGTCCACTGCGGGCGTACGAAGCCGAAACGTTCTTTTATATATTCCGCAGGGAAGTTCGGCTGCCTCGTCATGCCGAGGAACGGGAGAAGGCTGAGTATCATGAACGGCATGATACCGCGGTCTATATCTTCCCTGAAATCACCGCTTTTCTGACCTTCAGTTATTATGTCATCCAGAAGCTCAAACTCATTTTTTATATTTTCAAAGACTATGGCTGCTACTCTGTCGCCTGCCACCCTGTCCAGAGAATCTTCGATAGTTTCACTCCTGCACATGTTCATGAATCTATCCTGCATCATTATCTTTGTGTTTACCATTATACTGGTAAACTCTTCAGCGCTCTGCTCCAGAAAGATTCTGAGCTTCGATACAGGCTCATGCTCCCCTTCAAGCTTTTCTTTCATTGATGAACGGAACCCGTCAAAGATCCCGCTCATCCATTCTATAACTATATCGTCCTTGCTTTCAAAGTACTCATAGACAGTCCCCTTTGCAACGCCTGCGGCCTTTGCTATGTCTATGATCTTTGTGCTCTCTATGCCGTTCGAGACGAACAGCTTTCCGGCTTCATCAAGAATTCTGTTTCGCTTCTCTCTGCGCCTTTCTTCTTTCACGTTTTTCACGCTTTCCGGCCTCCTTTGCGAGCCAGAGGGTCTCCTCATATAATTTTACCTTTTTCTTTGCGCATCTTCTGTTGCTGCTCTTTGTTTCCATGTCATCTACTATAGAGTAAAGTATCGGTACGAGGAAGAGCGTTACTATCGTCGATGCGATAAGACCGCCTATTACAGAAATTCCCATAGGCGCCATCATTTCCATACCGTCGCCTATACCGAGCGCCATCGGCACCATACCGAGAACTGTAGTCATCGTAGTCATAAGGATAGGTCTCATTCGCGCCTGACCTGCCGTTGCTATCGCATCGTCGCGCCCCATGATCTTCTTGTTCTGGTTTATGAACTCTACGAGCAGTATCGCGTTGTTTACTACGATACCGACAAGCATGATAAGTCCTATAAACGAAGGCATCGAAAGCGTCTTGCCCGTAAGGAAGAGCGCCAGGAACGCGCCTGACATGGCGAACGGTATCGACATCATTACCATTACAGGCAGTATGAACGACTCGAACTGTGACGCAAGCACTATGTATACGAGAGCGAGCGATACTACGAGAGCAAGGAGAAGGTCGCTGAACGAATCCATCATCTGCTGCTGCATACCGTCCTCAGAATAGCTTACACCGTCGTCAAACATGAACTGATCTGCAACGTTCATTACTTCCTTTGTAGCGTCTGTAGACTTTACACCTTCCTTGAACGTTATGTCTATCGCGCTCTGCATCTCCTGATTAACTCTTGTTATAGATGTAGGAGCATTATCATACTGGAATGTCGCTATCTGACCTACAGGAACGTCGCCCATAGGAGAT
>CAVGTL010000213.1:0-4022 GCA_963632005.1 Succinivibrio sp. | reverse complement strand
GCATACTGCGTCTTTCAGAGCGCCCGGGTGCTCGCCTGTTTCGAGGACCATTTTGGCCGCGCCGAGTACCGACTGCGCGGCGAATTCGTACGCCTGCGCGCGCGGCATGCCTGACTTTACGCCGCCGTCTGCCATGGCTTCTATGAACATGTATACGTATGCCGGGCTGCAGCCTGATACTGCGCCTGCTACGTCCATGAGATTTTCTGTGATCTCTGAGGCTTTGCCTATTCCGGTAAATATTTCCATTACAGATGCAAATTCTTCGTCTGTTACGGCGCTGTTGCGGCAGAGGGCGCTCATCGCCTCTCCTACCATTGCAGGCGTGTTTGGCATTACTCTTATTATCTTGCGTTTGTCTGCCGGTACTTCCGCGCCGTCGAGCATGTCTGATATAGCCTGCATGCTCTTTCCTGCTGCTATCGATATTATGAGCTGGCTTTCCTTCATGCGCGGAGCTGCTTCTGCGAGGACTTTTGCCATGTCCTTCGGCTTTACGGCTACCATTATCGCGTCGGCTGCGTCTGTAAGCGAAGCCGGGTCCGCTGCGAGCGTTATTCCCAGTCCTGATCTCATAGCTTCGAGCTTTTCAGGGTGATGGCCGCATACTATTATGTCTGACGGCGTTGCGCCTGCAGCTATGTATCCTCTTATGATGGCCGTTCCCATGTTTCCGGCGCCTATTATTCCTAATTTCATTTTATTATAGCTTCCTCCTTTTTATTCTAAAACAAAAGCGGCGCGCGACACCAATTCTGTTATCACGAGCCGCCTTTGGCTGTATGCGCGCCGGGCGCGCTTATTTTATTGTATTCATTATTCGCAGCAGAAAACTGTTGCTTTTTCCTCGCCTGCAGCGAGCTTTCCGAGGATATTCTCCTTGCGGCTGTTTGTGATTATCATTGAAGCACCGAATCTGTTTACTATTTCGGCTGCGTGCAGCTTCGTTACCATACCGCCTGTGCCGAACTCGCTCTTGCCCTCGGTGCTTATGTTCTTTCTCAACTCCTCCACGTTGCTTACAGTCTCTATGAGGACTGCGTCGTTGTATGTGTTCGGGTCCTTGTCGTAAACGCCGTCTATGTCGCTCATGAGTATGAGCAGGTCTGCTGCCCAGAGGTTCGCCGTGAGGGCGCTGAGCGTGTCGTTGTCGCCTATCTTTATCTCGTCAACGCTTACGCTGTCGTTCTCGTTTACGATAGGGATAACGCCCTCGTCAACGAGTGTAAAGAGCGCGTTGCGGATATTGAGCTCTCTGTGGTGATCCTCAAAATCTTCCTTGGTAAGAAGGAGCTGCGCTACGTGCAGGCCGTACTCAGCGAAAAGCTCTTTATAAGCGTTCATGAGCTCTACCTGTCCTATGGCGCACAGCGCCTGCTTGTAGTTTATATCGCTCTTGCGGCTCCATTTGTTTATCGCCGCTACTCCGCAGCTTCCTGCGCCTGATGATACGATGACCACGCGCTTTCCGCTGTTTATGAGCTGCATCACCTGCGCGGTGATGGCTTTCATTATTTCTCTGTTGACCTTTCCGGTCTCGTCGGAAATCGTGTTGCTTCCAAGCTTTATGACTATTTTTTTCGATTCCCGTATAAGTTGTTCAGGTGTTTTCATATCACTTGTTAAACGTTTCCTTTTAAACGTGTTCAGCTGGAGATCCTGTCAGATACAACGATCCGATCACCTCCGGCATTCGGTTATACGTTCAGTTCAACATCTCTGCCGAGGTATTCCTTGTTTTCTTCTATAACAGGCTTGATGTACTCTGCTACGAATTCCTCTGTCTGCTTTGAAGAGCGTCCTATATAATCAGAAGGCTCTGTGAGCTTTTCTACGTCTTCGCCGCTGAGACCGAACATTGGGTCTTCCGCTATCCTCTGCAGGAGGTCGTTAGGCTGTCCGAATTCCTTTACCTGACGGCCTGCTTCCATAGAGTGTACTCTGATGCCTTCGTGGAGCTCCTGGCGGTCGCCGCCCTTCTTTACTGCTTCCATGATGATATTTTCAGTAGCCATGAACGGAATCTCTGACATTACGTGCTTGCGTATAACTTCCTTGTATACCACGAGGCCCGAGCATACGTTTACTGCGATATCGAGTATAGCGTCTATAGCCATGAAGCTCTCAGGGAGTATGAGACGTCTGTTTGCAGAGTCATCGAGAGTTCTTTCGAACCACTGAGTTGAAGCTGTCATAGCTGCTGACAGGTTGTTTGAGATAACGTATCTTGAAAGTGACGCGATACGCTCGCTTCTCATAGGATTTCTCTTGTACGCCATTGCCGATGAACCGATCTGCTTCTTTTCAAACGGTTCTTCTACTTCCTTAAGGTGCTGGAGCAGGCGAATATCATTTGTCATCTTATGAGCGCTCTGAGCGATGCCGCTGAGCACTGCGAGTACTCTGAAATCTATCTTTCTTGTGTAAGTCTGGCCTGAAACCGGAACTGACTTTTCGAAGCCCATCTTCTGAACTATCTTTCTGTCGAGCTCCTTTACCTTTTCGTGGTCGCCGTCAAACAGGTCTAAAAAGCTTGCCTGAGTGCCTGTAGTTCCCTTTACGCCGAGGAGCATGAGCTTGTCTATCTGCTCGCATACATCGAGATAGTCAAAGTAAAAATCCTGCATCCATAAAGTTGCTCTCTTGCCTACAGTTGTAAGCTGTGCAGGCTGGAAGTGCGTGAAGCCGAGCGTCGGTACGTCCTTGTTAGCCAGAGCGAACTCGCTGAGACGTGATAACAGGTCTGCGAGCTTGTGCTTGATTATAACGAGGCCTTCGCGGAGCTGTATGATGTCAGTATTATCGCCTACGTAAGCGCTTGTAGCGCCAAGGTGGATTATTCCCTTTGCCTTAGGGCACTGAACGCCGTATGCATATACATGTGACATTACATCGTGGCGTACTTCCTTTTCACGAGCTTCTGCTACTTCGTAGTTTATGTCGTCCTTGTGAGCCTTGAGCTCTGCTATCTGCTCGTCTGTTATATCAAGTCCGAGCTCCTTTTCTGCCTCTGCAAGAGCGATCCACAGCTCGCGCCATGTAGTAAACTTCTTGTCAGGTGAGAAAACGTGTGACATTTCCTTGCTTGTATATCTTTTGATCAATGGATTTTCGTATGCTGGTCTGCTCATTAATTCCTCCCGTTTTTTAATGTTGCCATTAATAAATAATATTTTATATATTGCGATGCCTTACGGCATCTCGATAACGTAGCGCCAGATGTACCCGCTTCTATAAGCGGCGGGTTCCATTTCCGACTTTCTGTGGCGGGTAATAATCTTCCACCGAAACCCGGGCGGAGCAGAAGCTCCGCTGGCGCCGTTGCAAGCTACGCAACAGGCAGCAATGCTGCCTTCCTACGTCCACTACGTGGACTACGGTTAAAGTCTTGTCAGTGCTCTGCTACGCTTTAAATCTTTTTAAAGGTCTTTGAAGCTGAACTTCCTTGCTCCGCTTGCGTAATCGCCGACTATGTTTCCGTTTCCAAAAAGCTTGTATTTGTAAGTCACGAGGCCGTCAAGCCCTACCGGGCCTCTCGCGTGCAGCTTGCCAGTGCTTATGCCTACCTCCGCTCCGAAGCCGTATCTGAAGCCGTCTGCAAATCTCGTAGAGCAATTCTGATAAACTCCGGCAGAGTCAACGAGCTGCATGAATCTTGCCGCAGCTTCCGCGTCCTCAGTTATGATAGCGTCAGTGTGGTGCGAGCCGTACTTGTTTATATGCTCTATAGCTTCATCTATGGAATCAACTATCTTAGCTGATATTATATAATCAAGATATTCTGTCGCGAAATCCTGCTCGTCTGCAGGCTCGCAGCTTACTATGTCTGCTATGTCCGGCGTTCCTCGCAGCGTGACGTTGTTCTTTTCAAAAGACTCTGCAAGCGCAGGCATTAGCCTGTCTGCTATATCACGATGCACGAGAAGCGTTTCCGCAGCGTTGCAGGCTGCGACATACTGTGTCTTTGCATCTGTTATTATCTTTACAGCTTTTTCCACGTCAGCGGAGCTGTCAACGTATAT
>CAVGTL010000212.1:2021-4058 GCA_963632005.1 Succinivibrio sp. | reverse complement strand
GAGCATAAACAGGCGCTACAGCTGCCTGCCCCGTACCATTTGCATTTGAATTAGTTGACCAGCCTACAAATATATTATTGCCATTCTTTCCTGTGTATTCAGGGAAGGTAAATGTTTCACCCTGCGTTCCCACTACTGAAGCCGGAGCTGTTACATTTCCTCCGTTAGTGTTAAATGTTACCGTATACTGTTTAGGTACTACTCTGTAACTATTTGACAAGTAAATTACAGTCGGTGTAGTAGTATAATTCCAACTATTCTGTTTGTTATTACCACCGCCATTATTATTTTTGCCATATCTCAGATAATAATAGTCGTAATAAGCTTTCGCATAATATGAGCCATTTGAATTTCTTGTCAATGTGTAAGTATAACTGCCATATTTAAATGTATTATTCGTTACTGTTATACCAATATCAGTAGAATCAGAACTCTCAATAGTTACTTGCGAATTGCTTACATAAGCACTTTTATTAGTTCCTGAACTGTCTACCATAGCGTTTACAGTACCGCTGTTTCCACTTAATATTACGTACTTACCATTTGCAATTGTGTTAGAACTTACTACTGTACCTGTTACGGAGAAGCTGCTCTGTGTGAAGCTCATGCTTTCTACGCTTTCAGGGTCACCTGTTGTTTCTACAGGGAGGACTTCTGTTCCGTTTTCTCCGAAGTGAACTGCGTTTGCTGTTTCATTTTCTTTGATTTCAGGTTTGTTATTATCGTCGTAATAGCTTATCTGAATATCTACTGTTGAATCTGCTGCAGGTTCGAGCTTGAAGCCGTCTGCTGATTCGAACGTTATATCAAAGAATCTTGCGAAGCTGAGTTCTTCTACTCCGAGTTCTTCGAGAGCCATCTGATAATGCTCGTCGTACTCGTCTCCTGTAAGCTCTCTTGCTTTGAGAGTCGTGCTTTCAGGAAGCTTTGCATCGCTTGTGTATGTTGCTGTTATTTTATAATCGCCTGCTACTTCGTATTCCTTTACTGTAGGAGTTTCGACTACAGGCTGTTCTTCTGCATTTTTATCAGGTTCTACGCCTTCAAATACATTCTTTGCATTTTTAAGTGATACATAGCCGAGGATGTTATCATCTGATGCGTCGTACGTTACGTACTGTACTCTGTCTGATGAGTTACCTTCTATTACTTTTATGCTCTCTGCTACAGGAACTTCTACTTCTTCTGTTTCAAGTGCAGCCTCTGCAGCTTTGCCTGACTGTAATTCATTTATGTAAGACAGGAGAGCTGTCGTGCTGCTTTCTATTGCAGAACCGTTCTTTGTTATGTGGCGTGTTATCGTTTTTGTTCCGTATGTAACTTCTTCAACAATACCTACATGATTTGGCTTTCCTGCGCCTGTCTGATCGAGGAATACTATGTCACCTGCTTCAGGAACGTAGAGATCTGCATCTTCATAAATGCCCATCTTATCAAGGTTCTTTACCCAGTCTGAGCAGTTCGCATTCTGCGGTATTGCTTCCTGGTCGATTCCTGCGTAATTAAGGCAGAATGAAACGAACATCGCACACCAGTCACCATAAGGGTTTCCGTACCATTCGCCATAGCGTGTATAGCCTTTATGATTTCCTTCATTATCTACTCTGAAGTTGAGTACGCTTTCCTTATATCCTATCTGTGTCTGTGCAACTGCGATGAGCTTTTCAGCCCATGTCATGCTGTTCCAGTTTTCTGCGCTTATCGCGTCGTGTACAGTCGCTTCCCAGTCGGCTGCTGTTTCTACGTCAGCCGTATCGTCTGACTTATCTGTATTTTCTTCTGCATTTACGTCTGCAGCGGAATCGCTGCTGTCTGTGTTGTTTGTTTCTTTGTTGTTGTCCGTAATATCTGCGTCGGGTGATGTTACTTCGTCGCTTGACTGTGATTCGCCTGTTATTATGCCTGTCGTGTTTTCGCTGTCAGCAGGGAGTGTTGAGGCTCCGTTGTCTGTCGGTGTTGTTTCCGGTGTCGATGCTGAGTCAGCGCTGTCGGCAGACGGCGCGTCTGCGGCTGTGCCGCCTTCTGTTTCTGCAGGGC
>CAVGTL010000212.1:0-2011 GCA_963632005.1 Succinivibrio sp. | reverse complement strand
TGCTGTCAGCGTATCTGTCGGCAGCTTTATCGCTGCTGCTTTCTGCAGCTGTACTGCTATTGTCTGATGACTGGTTATCGGCAGCAGAAGTATTGTTGTCTGACACGTGTGATTCTACGCCTATGCTGCCTGCGCCTTCATCATCAAGTGTCAGAGCAGGAAGCATCAGTGTATATACTGTGCAGACTACCACTACTGCAGCCAGGCTGCAGACTGCCTTGTACCATCTTTTGCGGCGAGTCTGTTTTTCTTCCTTTCTTCTGTTGTCCGGGTCAAACCTCTTCATATCCTTGTTTCCCCTCCTGTCACAAACCGGTGTAAGCACTTTTGCAGCTTACGTTTTTATTATATTTGCGCCGGTTACATAATAGTTACATATTTGAAATATTATTTCGATTTTTTTACTTTTCCCTTTATGTATTACCTATTATACTCAGCGCAATTACATTTCAGTTACATTTAGCACTTTATTCCTAAAAAATTTTGTTACTTTAACTTTGTATCGTTTATTGCTGTGACATTACGCGGTGTCATATATATGCTTTTCCGCACTTTGTATTTGTATTATGCATTACTGCAGTTACATTTTGGTTATATTTTCTGCTTTCATTAATTTTATTTTTATGTTTTTTTAATCGTACTTTAGGGAATGGGCGGTGGGTTGGGAATGTGGGCGCGCCGGGTGCGCGGGCAGAATGTGAAAGTCCCCGGCGAGCATTTTACGGTTATTGCGGTGCTCGTCAGGGACTTTTATTTTGCTTTATTTATTTGCTGATTTCTATTCTACAGTGCTCCGAATTGTTTCATCGGCCATACACGGAATACGAGTTTGCCTACTATGTTTTCCTCAGAGATACAGCCGATGGCTTTGTTTCTGGAATCGACCGAAACGCTTCTGTGGTCACCCATCACGAATATCTTACCCTCCGGCACCTGAAACGGCAGTGCTATGTTGCAGTCACCGAGTGCGTGCTCGCTGATATACGGTTCGTCCAAAATCTCACCGTTAAGAGTTATTATACCGTCCTCATCTATATCTACCCAGTCACCGGGTAGCGCAATCACCCTTTTTATCAGCACCTTGTTGTTATAATAGAAGGCTATGATATCGCCTGTTTTAAAGTCACCCGCTTTAATCGATACTACTATATCTCCGCCTTCAAGCGTAGGAGTCATAGACGTACCGTATACCTGCAGTACCGGAAGCCATATCGTAGCTATGAGTACTGTTATGGCCGCTACTACGAGCAGTATATATATTGTACTGCGGAAAACCTTTCTGTAGCGCTTTCCGTATTTTGCTTTGTTAAGCTCAGCTTCGAGTATTTCGAGCTCCGGAAGCTGTATGACGCGTTCGCCGCTTTCTTTATCAGTTTTGTACATGATGATATGCCGTCCTTCAAGTTTCATGCAGCAGCGCCCGGCATTTCTGCTTTGTCTGTTCTTCCAGTCTGCGGCAGCGTTCCTGTGTTTCTCTTTCCATTTGTTCACATTTCGCTTTTGTTTCCTCGAAATATTTGTTTGCAAGCTCGGTCTGTTCCAGCATCGCTTTTTCTGCAGCCTGTACCTTTTCGTCGTAGGTTTCTTTCTGAGCCTTAATATTTTCGAGGTACTGGTCTGCAGCCTGCTGAGCTGCGCTGAACACTCCATTCAGACTTAGTGCAGCTTCTGCTATTGAACCGGCTTTCTGTATCTTTATTTCTTTTTCTTTTATCTCTTCACGTGCCAGTTCGAGTTCTTCTTTAAGTCTTTTTATTTCTCGGCCCTGTTCTACCATCATTTCCAGGTACTGTGCACGACTGAGCTTTCTGAATTCCTTTTCTGTCATATTTCGAATCCTTCTTATTTCATACCCTGAATATGTATTCTCCTCGTTTTACAGTTAAATTATACCATGTACGGTTACATATGAGTTACATATACCGTATATTTATAACATTTTTTTGTTATCAGATATTTCTTTCTGCCTGCAAATACGTTAAGACCCCTGCAGGGGTCTGCGTTTTATATG
>CAVGTL010000211.1:0-4081 GCA_963632005.1 Succinivibrio sp. | reverse complement strand
GAAGTTTACAGCGATACTTCTTGTCATATGCATGATAATGATGACTATAGGAAGTGCGACTTGCGCGGCGGCGACTTACAATACAGCCAATGCAACGATGGTCACATTTACTGACAGCGGGGTTACGGCTAAGGGCTCGTACAGCGATTATGAGATAGACGGTACCGAGTTTACCATAACAGGCTCAGGTACTTACGTTTTCTCAGGAAGCTGCAGTGACGGCAACATAGTAGTCAAGAAGGGACTCACAGATGTAACGGTCGTATTTAACGGACTCAAGCTGACGAGCACGACTACGGCTCCGTTCAACGCAAAGAGCGATACGGAAGTAACTCTGGTGCTCGCTGACGGAACTACTAACTCGCTCGCCGATACTGACCGCGACGCGGAAAAGCCGAAGGCTTGCCTGAACTCAAGCGGCGATCTGACGATAACAGGTGGCGGTTCTCTTACAGTTTCAGGAAACAACAAGCAGGGCATAAAGGCGGACGGAACTCTTACAGTTACAGGCGGAAAGCTTACTGTAAGCGCTCTCAAGAAAGCGCTCAAGGCTGATGAAAAGGTAGTTATCGGTACAGAGGGCGGCTCTGACAGCGACCTGACTATAACAATAACTTCATCTTATGAAGGCATAGAAAGTGAAAATATTTATTTCTACTCAGGAACTATAGACATAACATCGAGTGATGACGGCGTAAACGCTGCTTCAAGCGATGATGACGAAACAACGACTGATACTGCAACTACTACAGCAGCAACTACAGCGTCAACAAAATCAACGACTGCAGCAGACAGCTCGACTTCAAATGGCAGCGCTTCAGGCCCGCAGGCGGGCGGAATGCCGCCGGGAGGATTCGGTAACGGCGGCCCGGGAGGATTCGGAGGTCCCGGCGGTGAGTCTTCTGGCGTAGGCGATTACAACATTTATATCTACGGCGGAGACATTACTGTAAATGCAAGCGGCGACGGACTCGACTCTAACGGTTCTATATACATGTACGGCGGTAATGTAAAGATATGGCAGACAGGAAACGGCGACGGAGCTCTCGATTACGAGACGGCTTGCGAGGTAACAGGCGGAACGCTTCTCGCGGCAGGCTCTATGGGTATGGTCGCTACTCCGACAAAGACTGACGACAGCCAGGCTTACATAAACTTCAGCGCAAGCAGCGCTATTTCATCAGGAAGCACTATCTCTATAAAGGACGCTTCAGGAAATACAGTATACACGATAAAGGCTCCTAAGTCAGTCCAGAGCGTAGTATTCTCATCACCGAAGCTCACAGACGGGGCAACATATACTCTTTATGATGGCAGCACTCAGAAGGCTTCAGCGTCAGCGACTACAGCGAACGGCAACAACGGCATGGGCGGCGGCTTCGGAGGAGGCGGTATGCAGCGCCCTGACGGAACTAACGGTGGCATGACTCCTCCGAGTGGAACAGGCTCAGGCTCATCAGGTTCTTCAAGCTCAGGCTCATCATCAGGCTCAAGCTCAGGTTCATCTTCATCAGATACGAGCCAGCCGCCGCAGCTTCCAAACGGTACAAATGCTGCAAACGGCGCTCAGCCGGGCGGCTTTACAGATGTAGCAGCAAACTCATGGTACGCGCAGGCAGTTGATTACGTTACAAGATCGGGTCTCATGAGCGGAACGTCAACAGGCGTATTCAGCCCTGACAACGCGATGACTCGCGCGATGCTCGTAACTGTACTCTGGCGCGCAGAGGGTCAGCCGACGGCTTCGACAGCGGCAAGCTTCACAGACGTAGCTTCAGACAGCTGGTACAGCAGCGCGGTAGCGTGGGCAGTCGAAAACGGTATAGTAAACGGAACGTCAGACACGACATTCTCTCCTGACAAGAGCATCACGCGTCAGGAAATAGCTGCTATAATCCAGCGTTACGCAAAGTACAAGGGTGTTGATGTAACTCAGACAGCAGATCTCAGCGCGTACACTGACAACGCAAGCGTAGCTTCGTGGGCGTCAGACGCGATGGCATGGGCAGTAAACAAAGGCGTTATAACAGGCGCGACATCGACTACTCTCGCTCCGGCGGCAAACGCAACAAGAGCGCAGGTAGCAACGATGCTCATGAGATATATGCAGCAGTAGAGGAGGTAAAAATATGGGCAGCGCAAACAACCTGTTTAAAAGAATCGAAAAGAAATATCTTCTGAGCGGCGAAAAATACGAGCTGCTCATGACCGCCCTCGCGGACTACATAGAACCGGACGAATACCCGCACAGCACTATATGCAGCATGTATTACGACACACCGGATTTCAAGCTTATAAGGGCTTCCATCGAGAAGCCCCTTTACCGCGAAAAGCTCCGCGTCAGGAGCTACGGAGTGCCGACTCGAGACTCTAATGTATTTGTAGAGGTAAAGAAAAAATACGACGGCGTGGTATACAAGCGCCGTCTGAAAATGGAGCTCGGAGAGCTCGAAGGCTATCTGAATGAACGAACAGAACCAATACATTTTCTGGAAAAAGTTTCAAACGAGCGTGCGCCAAGCGCACCCACAGATTTAGCAGGAAGTTCGCGCGGTGACGCGCGCAGCGATAAGGAAGCATTCGTCGATAACCAGATATATCATGAAATAAATTATTTTCTTAATCATTACGGAAACCTGCAGCCTATGATGTTTCTGTCATACGAGCGCGACGCTTTTTTCGCGAAGGACGACCGCGATCTGCGTATAACCTTTGATTCGGATATCACATACAGGCGTGACGACTTGCGCCTCGAGGACGGAGTTTTCGGCAAAAAGCTGATACAGCCGGACCAGCACTTAATGGAAATAAAGGTACCGGGCGCTATGCCGCTGTGGCTGGCGCACATACTTGACAGGCTCGAGATCAGAAGCTCGGCCTTTACGAAATACGGCAACGCCTACAAACAGGAAATAACCGGAGGTCAGGCAATGAAAGGAGTTTATGTCAATGCTTAACAGTATATTTACAGGAACGGAGGCTGCGGCCTTTACTTTACAGGAATTTTTAACGGCGTCGGCTGTGTCTGTCGTGCTCGGACTCGCAATCATGTTTTTTTATTCTTTTAAGAACAGCACAGCATCCAGAAATTTCCTTATGACGCTGGCGATACTTCCGATAGTGGTCCAGACGGTAATAATGGTAGTTAATGGCAACGTAGGAACGGGAGTCGCAGTCGCAGGCGCTTTCAGCCTCATAAGGTTCAGGAGCGTTCCGGGCAATGCGCGCGATATCTGCTCTATATTCCTCGCTATGGCGATGGGGCTTGCGACGGGTACGGGTTACATCGCGCTGGCGGTGCTGCTGGTCCTGATCGTAGGCGTTATGAATGTGGCGTTTGCGCTTACGGGATTTGCGGCGAGCGACATGGAGGGCGTGAAGGAGCTGACTGTGACTATACCGGAAAGCCTTGATTATACAGGCGCTTTTGACGATATATTCGATGAATACACGGAAAGCTGCGACCTGTCCCAGGTCAAAACGACTAACATGGGCAGCCTTTACAAGCTCAAGTACATGATACGCATGAAGGATGAAAGCAGAGAAAAGCAGATGCTTGATGAGCTACGCTGCAGGAATGGGAATCTTGATATCGTCTGCGGGCATCCGGTCACTTCTAAAAAGGAATCGTTATAATGCAGGACGCCGGTACAGGCGGGCGGGCATGCAGGTCGCTCCGACGCTCCGCTCGTCTGCATGCCCGCCCGCTTTTGGGCGTCTTTTTGTTATAATAATAAATTTTTAAACGATTTCCCTTTTGCGCACCCGATATCAGTAAGTGAGGACGGGGAGGGGGATTTTATTTAAAATTAATAATATTCGGGCGGAAATCATGGTACAATGTATACATGTTTGGATATATTACTATTAATAAACCGGAGATACGGTTTAAGGATTTTTACAGGTTCCGTTCGTATTATTGCGGGCTGTGCTGTCAGCTCAAGGGTGATTACGGCAACCTGGGGCGGATGACGCTTGGTTATGATATGACGTTTCTTGTCGTGCTGCTGAGTGGGCTTTATGATACCGAGACTCGCGAGGAGACGTTCAGGTGCATAGCGCACCCGTTCAAAAAGCGCGG
>CAVGTL010000210.1:0-4104 GCA_963632005.1 Succinivibrio sp. | reverse complement strand
GCCGCCGATAACGCCCTTCTGCTTATATCCTACGAATGTAGCGGTATTTATGGCGATGATACCCGGTGTACACTGACCTATGGCATAGTAATCGGCTATCTCTTCTTTTGTTGCCCAGCCGCGTTTTTCGACTATGTCGCGCTGGATTATCGGAAGCATTGCATAGCCGCCGCCGAATGTTACAGCGCCTATTTTTATGAACGCTGTATAGAGTTCGAGTAATTGTTTCATTAATATATACGTCTCCTTTAAGATACAACATTAACACAATAAAACATGGATTTCAATAACTGAAAAAATCGATTAAAAAACATATTGTACAAACATAAGTTCTGTGCTATCATAGTCACATAAATGATACAGGGGGTACGATATGACAGCACAGGTTGCAGTTGGGATAATAACGCTTATAATAATTATTGTAGCGATGTTTTTTATAATAATGCTTCAGTTCAAGTTTTCTGAGCAGAACGCGCGCAGACTCGAGGGTATGCAGGCAGCTACGGAGCGCAGGCTCGAGCTTATGAGAAACACCGTAGAAGGCAGGCTCGGAGCTATCCAGACAGATAATACGCAGAAGCTCGACGAGATGCGCATGATAGTCGATGAAAAGCTTCAGAGGACGATAAATCAGAGGATGAACGAGTCATTTCAGATGGTGAATGAGCGTCTTGAACAGGTTTACAGAGGACTTGGCGAGATGCAGAGCCTTGCCGCTGGAGTTGGTGACCTTAAAAAAGTACTTTCAAATGTAAAGACACGCGGCATACTCGGCGAGGTACAGCTTGCGGCCATACTTGACGAGATACTTGCGCCTGAGCAGTACGATACTAATGTAGCGACGCGAAGGGGCAGCCGCGCGGTCGTAGAATTTGCCGTAAAGATACCGTCAGACAACGGCTTTATATATCTGCCTGTAGATTCAAAATTTCCGGGAGATACATATGGGCATCTGCGTGACGCTTACGACAGCGGAGACGCTTTTGCCGTAAACGAGGCTGCGAAGCTGCTTATAACTACGATAAAATCAGAAGCGAAGGATATACGTGATAAATATCTCGATCCTCCGAATACTACAGATTTCGGTATAATGTTCCTGCCTTTTGAAGGATTATATGCAGAGGTAGTGAACAGAGGTATGATAGAGGTGCTTCAGAGAGAATATAATGTTATAATAGCCGGGCCGAGCACTATGGCGGCGCTTCTGAACAGTCTGCAGATGGGTTTCAGGACGTTTGCGATACAACAGAGGAGTGACGAGGTCTGGAAGGTACTCAGCTCGGTAAAGACTGAGTTTGACAAGTTTGAGGAAGCACTGGCAAATACTCAGAGACATATAAATCAGGTAAATGACGATCTCGATAAACTGGTGGGCGTGCGTACGCGCCAGATGCGCAGAAAGCTGAGAGATGTAGCTTCGTTTGAAGAGATGGAACAAACGGACAGAATGAGTGACAGAGATAACTAACTGATAACAGAGAGGAATGGTGTCTGTATGACATTAAAAGAACAGGTATTATCGTGCCTTGAAGAAAATAAAATGAAAAAAGACAATACACAGAGCATTTCAGGCGAACAGCTGGCGGAGAGGTTCAACGTTTCGCGTTCTGCCATATGGAAGGCTATAAATACCCTGAGGAGTGAAGGCTATGAGATAGAGGCTGTTACAAACAGAGGATATCGTCTGGCAGGAGACACCGACAGGCTTTCTGCAGCAGGTATAGCTGCGTTTGCAGAGTATATAAAGCCTGATAATATATTTGTTTTTGATGAGATAGATTCAACTAACAACAAAGCGCGCGCAATGGCGCTCGAGGGCGCGCCGCACGGTACTGTGATATTTGCAGACAGCCAGACTGCAGGACGCGGCCGTCTCGGAAGAAAATTCGTGTCTCCTTCAGGCTCAGGAATATATATGTCAGCTGTACTGCGTCCGACTGCTGATATAGGAAAGGCAATGCTTATAACTACAGCCGCCGCAGCTGCGGTGTGCCGTGCCGTTAGAAACGTTACGGGCGCTGATGCAGGCATAAAGTGGGTAAACGACATTTATATAGGTGAAAAAAAGATCTGCGGCATACTTACCGAAGCTATGACAGACTTTGAAAGCGGCGGACTTGAAAGTGTCATAGTCGGCATAGGCATAAACTTCAGAAAGGCTGCAGGCTCATATCCCGACGATGTCCTCGAACGCATGACATGGATATATGACGAAAAAAAGCCTGAGATATCAAGAAATCAGCTTGCCGCCGCCATAATGGACGAAGTCCTGCGCCTGTGTGATGACCTTGATGACAAGTCATTCCTCGATTACTACAGGGAACATGCAATAATGCTCGACAAGGACGTAGTCTGCATACGCGGAAACGAACGCTGGGAAGCACATACAGTCGATATAGACGACCAGGGAGGCCTGATAATACGCATGCCCGACGGAAAGCTTCAGACACTGTCATCAGGCGAGATATCTATAAGGTGGTAGGCGCAAATTCTTAATAAAACTTTAATGTTTACAAGGTTTATTTGCATGCTTACAAGTGATAGAATAATAGTTAAGGGTTATACGAACTCATAAAAGTATAGCGAATAAAGTTACTGCACTGTCATTATCAAAAGGAGGACTAAATGAACAGAAAAATGCGCAGTCTTATAGCAGCGGTCATGGCATTTGCCGTTGTTATGGTAATGGGAACTGTTGCGTCATCAGCTGCAACGAGCGGCTCGGCGCGAGTTATGATGGACGGAAAGTACATCGAATTCAACAATGATTCACTTCCAAAGAATGTAAGCGGAAGGATCATGGTACCTTACAGAGCAATATTCGAGTACCTTGGACTCGAAGTTGGCTACGATCAGAACACAAAGGAAATCTCAGGAAAGACATCTGATTTTACTCTTAAAATGAAGAGCGGCGACAAGAACATCACGCTCGTGTATGCAGACGGAACTCAGAAAACAAAGACTATGGACGTAGCGCCTTACGTTTCAGGCGGAAGGACATTCGTACCTACACGCTTCGTTTCTGAAATGCTCGGCTATACAGTAGGTTGGGACAGCGCCAATAAGACGGTCATTATAATAGATGGAAAGAAGATCGCAGAAAACGCAGGCCAGGATTTCTCTACACTGATGAAGCTCAATGCTCTCAATAATGATACACAGAAGGCTTATGAAATGAACGGCGACCTTTCTGCGGACGTTACAGCTTCAGGTGAAAAGACTGCCGTATCAGGCAAGCTCAACGGCGTTGTAGAAGGAATAACTGAAGAATTCAACATGGATCTCAAGGTAGACGCGGCAGGCGAGACTCAGACTGTAAATGCAAAGGTAAAGTTTGACGGAAAAACAGGCGATATGTATATTAAGGCTGACGGCGTTACTGAAAATGCTCAGTGGATGAAGTTCAATATTTCATCTGTCCTCGGAGATTCAGGCATAGACCTTCAGAGCCTCCTCCAGCAGACTGCTTCAGGAAATACTGACCCTGCAAAGCTCATAGACATGATCATAAGCGCTTCAGCTGACGATATGACAGTAACATCATATGATGAGATGAAGGCAGTTTACGATGGCCTCAAGCTTATGTTCGGAGACAATGCATTTAAAAAGTCAGGCAATTCATACAAGACTTCGTTCGATCAGACTCTTGACGGTACAAAGCTGAGCGGAGACATTACAATAAATGTAGATTCTGCAGATAAAGCTACTGATTATACAATGAATATATCAGCAGACAGCTCAGACATGAAACTCTCAATGGCTATAAAGGGTTCAGCTGCTAAGACTGATCTCTCGATGTCTATGGAGATTCCTGAAACGATGGCGATGAATATGAAGCTTGCTCTTGAAATGAAGGAAACAAGCAAGCATCCTGACGTTTCTATACCTGCAGGAGAGACTGTAGTAGATATAAACGAGCTGCTTACTGACATTAGCCAGTCTGATGCTGCTTAATGAAATCAAAACATACATGACCGAATATCTACAAATTGCAAACAGCCGTCGATGTTGAAACGACGGCTGTTTTGCAATTAATTTTCGTCCTGACGCTTTACATTTCAACGGTATGATGCTAATATTAGTGGCGGACATCATGGAGAATGC
>CAVGTL010000209.1:0-4117 GCA_963632005.1 Succinivibrio sp. | reverse complement strand
AATAACGACTTCTCTTACCGATATTATACTCATTCCTTTTCTGCATTTCAACAGAATAGCGAGTACCGGCTTCATCGTCAGCGTACACGTCAAGTCTTATACCGTGCGCACCGGGATCGATCTCCATGACCCTCTGATACTGAACGAGAACAACTTTTTTAATAGGAAATTTAAGGATCTTTTCAAGCAGCAGACTGACTTCTATATATTTATGATTTTTACATATTATGGGTTGTAATTTTATAACATTTAGTGTATTATCAGGATATGTCATGATTTTACAGTTTATGTAATTACATATTTTCGGCTATTGATAGCGATCTTAATATGCTCATGGGTATTTGGATGGAGGTAAGGTATGTCCAATTCGGACGTTGTGACTAAAAATTATATGCGGGCAAATAAGATATTTGCTGATGCTTTTAACTATCTGCTTTATGACGGTAGAGCTGTTATCGATCCTGACGGTTTGCAGGAGCTTGACAGTACAGAGCTTGCTGCGCTTTTTGTTGATGATGACAGCTCCTGTAATAGAGAATCCAAGAAAAATGCTGCATATATCGAGACAGTGCAAAAATATCGAGATGTACTGAAATCGGCTGTTATAAAGCAGGACGACAGTGCTTCTTACGTGATTTTGGGGCTTGAAAACCAGACTCGTGTGAATTATGCTATGGCTGTAAAGAACATTATTTATGATGCACTGCAGTACGGTAGACAGGTGCGAGAGATAGCTGATACGCACAAGAAAAGTGTTGAAGGATTTAAGGGGCGCAGCAGCGCGGAATTTCTTTCAGGGTTTTGCAAGGACGATCGCCTGAAGCCGGTCATCACGCTTGTAATACATTTCGATGCAGATGAATGGGATGGCCCGCTTTCTCTGCACGATATGATGGACTTTGGCGATCCTGCGCTGATGAAGTTTGTACCGGACTATCCGGTACATCTGATAGACCCGGCGCAGCTCAGCGACGATGAGCTTTTAAAGTTTTCTACGAGTCTGCGGGAGGTATTACAGTATATAAAATATTCTAAAGATAAGGAAAAACTTTTGGATGTAACCAGTAACAACCCGCGTATGCTGCTTGATATAGAAGCAGCACAAGTCATAGGGGCTGTAACGGATACACCCGTTAATGTTTATGAAGAAAATGAGGAGGTCAATATGTGTCAGGCGATAAGAGAGCTTATGGAAGATTCTAGAAGCGAGGGCAGGCTTGAAGGACTTCAGCTTGGACAGCGTATGCAGGCATGGCTTAAGGATCAGGGACGTGTAGATGATATAATGCGTACTATAAGTGATGATGATTTCCGTGATCGTATGATCGAGGAATACAGAGCTTCGTTTCTTTAAAGCTTTTTACGAGTCTGTGCGAGTTATTGCATAATGTAAAGGCAAGAATCATAGTTATACAGGGCATACATGACTAAACATAAAAGCTTCCTTTTATCGGATTTCAGTCCGAGAGAAGGAAGTTTTTTTATTGCTCAATTATATTGATAATGATTTATTCGCAAATATTAATAAAAATTAAGAAATTCAACATATCAAGCATGATAAAATGTATATGAATAAATACAATCATGCGATGCTGCCGTCACCGGCAGTTTAGAAGATCAAAACAATTTATGGAATGATGTTTAATTTATCAAGTCAAACGATGAAAAAACGGTGGATCGAATGCTGCAGATATTTCTTGCGATGCTCGAAACAGACGAAGAAAAGGAACGTTTTGAGCAGTTTTACTATAAATACAGAAAATTAATGCTTTATACGGCATACGGAATACTGAATGACAGCGGGCGTGCCGAGCACGCTGTACAGGAGGCATTTATACGCTGCGCAAAAAATTTCTATAAAATATCTGATATTTTTTGTCCCCAAACGCGCGCTTTCGCGGTTATCATAACGAAGAATGAGGCGCTGCGCATACTTGAACATGAAAAACGTCATGAAGCAGCATCGGACGATGAAGCACTTAAGGACAGCATAGACCATGCAGATGAGAGCGCAGAGAAAACGGCGCTCAGAGGAATAACAACGCATGAACTGTCATTGCTGATAGAACAGTTGGATGATAAATACAAAAATGTTATTTATCTCAGATATTATAACGGCTTCAGTATGAACGAGATAGCATCTGCTCTTGGGATAACCGTTGAAACTGCAAAGAAACGGGCGCAGCGAGCGCTGGCTCTGCTGAAAAGTATGAGCAGACTTAACGACCGATAATTAATATAAAGCAGCGCATCTATCCGCTAAAAGGATAGATAGTACATAATTAATAAGAAAAGAGCTGGTAATAATGTCTCATGAGAATTTTGAATATCTGATAAAAGAAGCCTGTCAAGAGGCATGCGAACGTGAGATGTCAACACTGCCGACAGGAGCGGATGATCCGCAGATACAGAATATAACTTTTTCAAAGGGGTTTGAAAATAATATGAACAGGCTGATAGCGGATATCAGATCAGGCAGATTTCAGCATATCTACGCTAAAAAAGCGGAAGTACATACTGCAACACGTACTGTCACAGACAGGAAGCATCCATACCAGCTTCATAACCACCGTAAACTGAAACTCATAGCAATAGCCGCAGCAATGCTCCTAGTACTCTGCGCCTGTGCAGCCACATACATAGCGATAGAAATGTATATACATCATGACGAGGATCATACAGATATAACATTCGGAACAGGCAGCCTGTCAGCGGGAGCTGACGCAGCTCAGAAATTCAAGGTATTAAAGCCGGATATTCCAAAAGGGTATGAGATAACTGCGGAAGAAAAATGGGCTGCCGGACAGTACTATATGTGCATGACGAATAGTCGAGAAGATGAAATAATTTACAGACAGTCTCTCCCTGATAGCTCAGGAATAGCAATCAATACGGAACATTCAGGGTACACTGAAACAGAGATAGGCGGCTTTAAAGCTGTACGATATGAATCACCGGGTCTGGTAAGCTTCATATGGACGGACGACCGCTACGTTTACAAAGTTTCAGGTTCATGCGATGAAGATTTATTAATAAAAGTTGCTGAAAGTGTAAATAAAAAACACTGACGTATATTTACTGAAAATATTTTTTAAAAAAATTTAAAAAATCCTGTCCCCATATCACCACCTTGAGGGTTATATAGATAGATAGAAACGTTTTACAGGAGAGATTTCTGAAAGCATTTCGAGTATATGACGGAAAGGTGGTGAATTTTAGTTATGTCAAAAACGATAAAAGTATTCGTATCGGTGTTTACCATAGTAAGCGTGTTTTTCAGTATGGCAGTTATGGGATATGCGTGGAGCAATGAAAATGATATGGTTGCTCCTATGTATGAATATGCAGACGATATAATATCGTCGTTGAGCATTAATTCAGGAACCGCAGAGTTAAGCTGTTCTGCCAGCGGATCATCAAAGGTAGTGACAAAGATATCTGGAACTATGTATCTTGAAAAGTACGACAATGGGAAATGGCCTGTTGCAGGAAACTGGAGTAAGTCAAAAGACGGAAATATATTAACTTTTTCAAAGACTACTTCTGTGACAAAGGGCGTGTACAGAGTACGTACAGTCTTTACAATTTATTCAGGTTCTAAGAGCGAGACTATTACACGTTATAGTTCAAATGTAAGGTATTAATGAAATTTTATTACTTAAAATAAAATTTAGAAACAGAGAGGTGAAGATGAGAAAGCAGGTTTTATGTATTATGATGTCAATTGTTATATTGATAACATCAACAGCCGTTGTTTTTGCAGAGGAAGGTATGAAACATGAGACTGATAGTCCATATTATAATAGTACAGTAGTTAATATACAGGATAATCAGATATCAGATGATGAAACAAATACAGATAATGTTAATGTTGTTTTGAATAAAGATGGTTTTTATACCAAGACTCAAAATTCTTATATAAAAAATCAAAATGTAATAGAATTAAAAATTGATAAGAATTATGACAACATATTTAAATCAGATAACAATGTGTATTTTGTAAAGACAGCTGATGATAAATATCAAATTGTTGATAAAGTAACATTTGATGTAAAAAAGTTTGACGCCGTCAAGCTTTTTGCGCAAAATATAAATTACCAGTTTTATCCATACAGTA
>CAVGTL010000208.1:0-4128 GCA_963632005.1 Succinivibrio sp. | reverse complement strand
TGCACCGAGACCGTCAGCACCTACACCATGTCCGACAAAAATACCATCAATGATAGTAAAAAGAAAAAATGCACATTGGCTCAGAATTGTAGGCAGTACATATTTTATAATCAGTTTTGTTCTTGATTCTTTCATTCAGATTTATTCTCCTTTACAGGGTTTTCATATAATTTTCGCCAAGGGTAAGCAGTAAATTAATAATGCCCTCCTTATTCCGAAATGGAATCGAGTACACGTTTTTCTTCGTTTTTCAGATAGTTGATATGGCGTTTGAATAGTGACAGATATAATTCCCGCTCCTCCTCGTTAAAGAGAAGAAATGCATTTTTTTCTATTTCATCAGCCTTGTTGATCGTATTAATGACAAATATTTTTCCTTTTTCTGTCAGTATAATAGCTTTACGGTTTCTCGTACCCGGAATGACCTGCAGTTCGAGCAGACCATTTTTTCTGAGATTATTAATGGCAGAATTGATGGTCTGGACAGGAAAAAAGAAATCGTTACATAAATCATTCTGAGTCATCGGTTCTTCAGAATGTGCAACAGCATAAAGTACCCAGAATGTCGTATCAGTCATTCCAAGTTTTGCAGCGAGCCTGCTGTAAATGTGGTCACTTTCTTTATACAGTCGGTTAAGGTCTTGTAATTGTTGTTCTAAGTTTGTATTCATGTAATACCTCCTCATATTATAAGTTTCCGAAATCGTAAACATATAATATTCCGAAATCGGAAACTTGTCAAGATAAATAATGGTAATTTGTCGTGTGGCATACAACTTCTCATGAAGTTTGGTGCTGATCTTGTTGAAACTCAAGATGACATAAACCACATTGAAAATAGTTAAGAAAAAATATGGACTGCTGTAATTTTGATATTTTTGAAGAAAAGTATAAAATACCGAAATATTATCTTGAAGAAAAGCACAAAATAGCGAAATATAATAATGAAGAAAAGTGCATTACGTGATAAAATACAAGAGTGACCGGAGGTGGAACATGTATTTTAAACGAAAAGCATATAATGAGCTGCTGAAATGGAAAGAGCAATATTCGGATAAATACGCTGCTTTGCTTGAAGGTGCAAGGCGAGTGGGAAAATCAACGATTGCGGAAAATTTTGCAAAAAATGAATACCGCTCATATATACTTATAGATTTCTCAAAAACGACGGCTAATATACTTGAATGCTTTGATGATATCGGAAATTTGGATATGTTTTTTCTCAGGCTTCAGGCTGAAACGGGAGTGACATTATATAAGCATGAGTCACTCATTATTTTTGATGAGGTACAGCTGTTCCCGAAAGCCAGACAGGCTATAAAGCATCTTGTGTTTGATGGGAGATACAGTTATCTTGAGACGGGTTCTCTGATTTCAATCAAGAAAAACGTAAAAGACATACTTATTCCGTCAGAGGAAATGAAGATACAGGTATTTCCGATGGACTATGAAGAATTCTGTGATGCAACAGACAAAAATTTTGATATATTGCAGCAGATATATAGTATGAACAAAGCGATAGGTCAGGCAACGAACCGAAAGCTTATGAGAGATCTTCGCATATATATGGCTGTAGGCGGCATGCCTCAGGCGGTTGAAGCGTATAACGAGGGTAAAAATTTTTCTGAGATAGATATGGTAAAAAGACAGATCATATCTCTTTATGAGGAGGATTTTAAGAAGATCGATCCTTCGGGAAGAATATCTGCATTGTATCATTCGATACCTGCTCAGCTTGCTAAAGATTCAAAGAAATATCGGATAACGACTGCGATAGGTAAGAGAAATAATACAAAAGTCGAAGAACTGATGTATGACCTGATAGACTCTAAAACAGTATTGCCATGCTATAATTCAACGGACCCCAGAGTAAGTCTGACTAATACAAAGGATCTGGACAGCTATAAATTATATCTTTCTGATACAGGACTGTTTGTTACGCTGATGTTTATCGACAGACCGGTGACTGAAAATGTTGTGTATGCAAAGCTGCTTTCTGACAAATTACCGGCGAATCTTGGATATCTCTATGAGAATCTTGCAGCTCAGATGATCGCGGCATCGGGGCAGGAGCTTTATTATCATACATGGGAAAAGGCAGGCAGTACGCATTATTATGAGGTGGATTTTCTTATTTCAGAAGGCAGCAAGGTAAACGCCTTTGAGATAAAGTCATCGGGAGCGGGAAAGCATGAGTCGGTAAAGGAGTTCTATAAAAAATTCTCAGAGAATGTTCATAATATATATTTAATATCGCAAAAGGATGTCGGAAAAGAAGAAAATTTATTGATGAAACCGTTTTATCTGCTGCCGTTTCTGATATAATGCAGCATCGGATCGTTGTATGTTTTAATGTTTTTGGCTTCCGACCTGCTAGTGCGCTTGGCGCACCCTCCATGGCTGCGCATCAGATAATTTGTATATTAATGCATTAAAATAGTGATAAGTGATATAGGTAAGGAAAATGATCTGTAAATTGACAAATATAGAACCGCCGCTTTCCGGTGAATTTGAAGAAAGAATATATGAGGTGGAAAGCCGCTGGAATTCAGGCGAGTGGACGTGGATAAAATTTGAAGAGGATGACCTGTCCGTGTGGTGCGGTGAATTCAGGGGCAGCTGCAGAGGAGCGGTATTATCGGAAAAATTTGGTATAATTGTAATCCTGACGTCAGACTGCCTGTATGTATTGGATGTTGAAACAGGAGATATGATCGACTGTAAAAGCCAGTCACTATATATAGAAATTACGTGTACGCCGTTTGGGGATATTATTCTGAATAATGGTTATGCGTTATATATTTTTAAAGGAAAGAATATTGCGAGTTTGGAATATTTAGATGTGCCGACAAGCCCTGACTGGCTGAGATTTATCGGATATGAAGGGAACATATTGAAAATAGATTGTGAAGAAGTATATGATAATTGTAATGAATTATTGCTTATGGATTGTGAAACATTAGAGATCACAGTAGATGGAGGAAAAAGATAATGAAATTTTTACATGTAACTATTCAGACTGAAAATTTTGATAAGGAAATAGAGTTTTACGAAAAGTATGTAGGACTTAAAATACAGAACGATATGCGCCCGGTGGGCAAAAATATGGTATTTTTAGCAGACAGCTTAGACGGTACAGAGATAGAGATCATAGAAAAAGAGGGCGCGCATGAGTCAGGCAACGAAGATCTGTCTATAGGGTTTAAGGCAGACGACCTCGACGCAAAGCGCGAAGAACTGGTAAAAGGCGGCTTTGATCCTACGCCGTTCATATCGCCGATGCCGCAGGTAAGATTCTTTTTCGTAAAGGATCCGGCAGGTGTGAACGTTCAGTTTATGTAAAGAAATTATGATATACTTAAAAAGTAAAACAATTAAATCGACACAGTGATATAACGATTAGAGGCAATGATCATGAATATAGTTTTATTACAGGGAAGCCCGAATAAAAACGGCTCTACAAATATTTTAGCTGAGAATTTTACAAAAGGCGCGGAGGACGCAGGACACCGCATAGTCAGATTCGATATTTCAGATATGGACATACATCCATGTATCGGCTGCGTTGCCTGCGGATATGAGGGACCGTGCGTGCAGAAGGATGATAATGAAAAGATACGCGCCGCTGTACTTTCGTCTGATATGATAGTCTTTGCAACGCCGCTTTATTATTACGGAATGTCAGCGCAGCTCAAGACGGTAACAGACCGTTTCTGCGCGTATAACTCAAGCATTACAGGAAAGCATATGAGATCGGCGCTGCTGACAGTCGCATGGAACAGTGACGACTGGACATTTGAAGCGCTGGAGAGCCATTACAGGACTCTTGTAAGATATCTGGATCTTCAAGACTGCGGAATGGTGCTTGGCTACGGCTGCGGTACTCCTGCTATGACACGTTCGACGAAATATCCTGAAATGGCGTACAAGCTTGGAAATACTCTTTAAGAAATTCCGGAAGTCAGCGAGCGGTGTGTTTCAGGCAAAATGCTGACAAATTCATGTTTGCGAATTGAATAGAGTATATGAATGTGCAACAGCGCGGCAAAGCTGAAAATTGCCGCGCTCTTTTACATCATATGGGCGCGCCGGGCGCGCGGATCTGTTATCGATTTATTGCGGCTCAAA
>CAVGTL010000207.1:0-4212 GCA_963632005.1 Succinivibrio sp. | reverse complement strand
GGTATATAGTATGTCACCGACCCGCCTTCACCTGCATCCTGGAGCGATTCCGGCAGCGGTATCATTTCTATCTCCTGCCTGCTGAGCTGCGCTGAATATATCTGTGCGCCCTCTACGAATGCGCTGTAGTATCCGGGCGAATCAACGAGTATGTCTATCGTTCTGTAGGCTTTAGCCTCTGAATTTTCATCAAGCGATATAGACTCGTCAGGAGTATAGAACTCCACTGTTCTCGTATAGCCGTCAGGACCGCTGCGCCTGAAGGCTTCAAGAGTCCTGCTCCCGTCCTCGCCTCGCCCAAGCATCGAGACGCATGCTCCCGATATCGGAAAGGCTCTTCTTCCTGTGTATACCTGAACTACAAGCTTTCCTGTTTCAGCCAAATATCACACCCCCTGTTTATCTGTATATTTCATTCATTTATATTCGTTCTGACCCGGCTTTATGCTTATAAAAAGAAAAAGACCTGAACGCAGGCTTACGTTAAAGCTTACGCACAGGTCTAAATCTCATATTTTATTTTTTATGTATTAATTTATCATTTATCTTACAGTACGCGCATCTCTACTTCTACTGTGCTACCTGCAGGATAAAGCGACTTTCCGATCTCCGACATGAACATGGCATTTGTCTTCATTCCCTCAGGCATTCCACCATCATCTCCAGGCTGACGCGCTACAGGGCCGTCCTCAGTTTCCTCTACATTGAGGCGAACGAGTCTTGCCATTACAGGAGGTGTATGTATATCCTCTGCAAGAGTTACTGTTCTGCGGTATAAAGGCTGGCTGTCTATTCCGAGCGCAGTGTTTACAAGCGAGCTTATGCACCATTTCATGCCATGGAAGCATGCTATTGCAGGGCCTGATGTGTTTATTACAGGCTTATCGTTTATGATAGCGAAGCCCATCGGTCTTCCGGGAACTGCCGCCACGTAATGAGAAAGAAGCTCACCCATTTCATCGAGCATGCGAGTATTGAAGTCTTCTTCGCCTTTTGATGAGCCACCATTTATAACTACTATGTCAGATACCGCGATAGCCTTTTCGAGAGCGGCTCTCAGATCTGATTTCTTATCTTTTACGATAGGCATTATGATAGGCTCTGCGCCCATCTGCTCGAGCATTGCCTTCACCATAGGTCCATTCGAATTGAAATTCTGACCTCTCTGCAGTTCCGCGCCTGCAGGTACGAGCTCACTTCCTGTAGGTATGAATGAAACTACAGGCTTCTTGATGACCTTAATCTCATTTTTTCCGCTCATTGCTATGTTGGCTATGTCCTCAGGTCTTATCCATGTGCCTTTTGTGGCAAGCAGCGTTCCCTGCTTTACTGAGCTTCCTGCAGGACGGACGTTTGCATTCTTTCTTACTTTGAACGGACCGTCGCCGCCTCTTGGACCTGACGGTCTGCTGAAATCAAGCTTTACTCCGCCGTTTTCAAGCAGGTCAACCATCTCTATAGCGATGACTGCATCAAATGCATCATCAAAGTCATCTCCGGTATCAGCTCTCACATAGTCCTGTCCGAGCACCCAGCTTTCAGTGTCAGGCATCTTTTCTTCGCCTGTTGCTTCATCAAAAAATGCTGCTGACTTTACTGCTATACCATCCATCGCAGATGACCTTACTACAGGGATATTGTATTCAGCATATATATCCTCTGCGAGTATCCTTCCAAGACAGTTATCTATTGAAACTGTTTCTTCGGCGCGCTGCGGCGTCCACTTGCTGCAGATCAGTTCAAGTGTTTCTTCTTTTGTTTTTAAAGGAATCATTTTTAATCTCCTCCGATCTTTAATTCATCCTTATCCAATTTATTTTTGCTTCTATTATTTTACAGGTATGTGTATACCCGTGACACAGCTTTTTTGATATAAAGGCGTTGCTTTTTTTGCAACGCCTTTATCTGCTTTCGTTACTCTACAGTTACACTCTTTGCAAGGTTCTTAGGCTTATCGATGTCGCAGCCTCTGAGCTTTGCTATATAATATGCGAGCAGCTGGAGAGGTACTATCGACAGGAGCGGTGTAAGCTCATCAATGCATTCAGGGATATATATAACAGCTTCTGACTGAAGCTCGATATCTATATTATTTTCCTTTGCGATACCTACTACGAACGCACCGCGAGCTTTTACCTCCTGAATGTTTGACAGCATCTTTTCGAAAAGTCTGTCCTGTGTAGCGAGCGCTATTACGAGCGTATCCTGTTCTATGAGCGCTATAGTTCCGTGCTTGAGTTCGCCTGCTGCGATAGCAAACGAATTAATGTAAGAAATTTCCTTAAGCTTCAGTGATCCTTCATAAGCAACTGCAGAATCGTTTCCACGGCCTATAAAGAATACGTTACTGCGCTTGTAGAGCTTCTTTGCGAGCGCTTCTATCTTCTTTTCCTGCTTAAGAAGTGAAGTAAGCTTGTCAGGAATCGCTAAAAGTCCGTCTATATATTTTTTATATTCTTCGTCTGGAAGTATGCCCTTCTTACGGCCCATGTACAGTCCTATCATGTACATGCATACGAGCTGAGTAGTGTAAGCCTTTGTTGATGCTACAGCTATCTCAGGGCCTGCCCATGTGTAGAATACGTCGTCTGATTCGCGCGCTACCGAGCTTCCTACTACGTTTACTACTGAGAGGACACGCGCGCCCTTTGCTTTTGCCTCGCGCAGAGCTGCGAGAGTATCGAGCGTTTCTCCTGACTGGCTTATAGCGATAAAGAGAGTCTTATCGTCTATGAATGGATCTCTGTATCTGAATTCTGAGGCAACGTCTACCTCTACGCTTATCTTTGCGAGCTTTTCTATTGCGAACTTTCCGATAAGACCTGCGTGGTATGCGGTGCCGCATGCTACTATATAGACCTTATTGAAGCCTTCGATGTCTTCCTTTGTAAGTGAGATGCCGTCAAGAACTATCTCGCCGTTTTCGTCCATCCTGCGAACGAGAGTATCGCGTATGCCCTTAGGCTGCTCGTGTATCTCCTTGAGCATGAAGTGATCGTAGCCTTCCTTTTCGGCTGCGTCTGCGTCCCATGTAACGTTGAATACGTCGCGGTGTACTTCCTCATGAGCCGCGTTGTATATCTTTACATCGTTTGCTGTAAGGACTACCATTTCGTTATTTTCTATAAGATATATCTGGCGTGCATATTTTAATATAGCAGGTATATCAGATGCAATAAAGTTACATCCCTGACCAAGGCCGACAATGAGCGGGCTGTCCTTTCTTACGGCCACCATTTTATCAGGCTCCTCGCTGCATACGACACCAAGGCCATAAGCGCCCTGCATCCTTTCTACAGCTCTTCTTACTGCATCCTCTATATCGCCGTCATACAATACGCCTATGAGCTGCGCTATTATCTCTGTATCTGTTTCTGATTTAAATGATACATTGTGTTCTTTTATGAGCCATTCTCTGAGTTCGAGATAATTTTCAACTATTCCATTGTGAACTACAGCTATTCGTCCGCTCATATCTGTGTGAGGGTGAGCGTTAACGTCTGACGGAGCTCCATGCGTAGCCCACCTTGTGTGTCCTATGCCAAGATTTGCATAAAGGTCTTCACCATCTATGAGCTCTTCAAGGTTTGCTATACGCCCCTTCTTTTTTCTTACTATAAGCTTATGATCCTTCGTAACGAGAGCGATCCCTGACGAATCGTAGCCTCTGTATTCAAGCTTTTTGAGTCCGTCTATAATTATGCCTGTAGCATTTTCATCACCTATGTACCCAACTATTCCGCACATATATTTTACCTTACCTTTCCTTTTACTCCTTTTAATTTACATTTCCTGTTATTCTGTACAGATCTGAATATAATTCTGCACATGAGCTTACTCTTTCAACAGCCCTCATTTTCCTGCCGTCTGCAAGCCTTATTATGACCTGCTTTTCTCCCGGGTATCTCCCGAGTATTTCTTTTATCTGAGCGAGAGCCATCCCTGCAGGCTTATCGCCAGGAAGCTCAACTCTTATAAAATCGTCTGAATATGACGACGATCTTCTATTTACATTATTTGATCCTTCTTTTACTTCATTTATATCTTCGATACTGTCTGCAAGTATCTTAGGCGCCTCGTCCTCTCTGAACTGAAGGCTGCCGCGGATGATAACTATGCTGTCCTCTCTGAGCATATGGCTGTATTTTTCGTATGTCTTTGGGAAGATTATGACCTCTGTCACTCCGTAAAGGTCTTCGACCTCTATGAATG
>CAVGTL010000206.1:0-4215 GCA_963632005.1 Succinivibrio sp. | reverse complement strand
CCGAGACTGCACGCAGCATCCCATTCTGTGACCGCGGAGCGACCTGCATGTCTGCCCGCCTGTATTGGCGTCATGTATTTATGAAAAATTATACGTTATTAAAATATAAGGAACATGAAATATGTATGTTGTAAGTGAATGCCTTCTCGGGGTAAAATGTAAGTATAACGGCGGCGATAATCTCTCGCCCGGCGTTGTTGAATTTTTAAAGGATAAAAAATATATTACGATATGTCCGGAAAGAGACGGCGGCCTTACGACACCGCGGCCGCCCGCAGAGATACAGCCCGACGGGCGCGTCATAAATAAAGAAGGCCGCGACGTAACGCCTGAATTTCAACGGGGCGCTGCGCTGGCGCTCAAAAGCGTCTACAGGGAGCTCATGAGGGCCGCCGGGTCGGCCGACGACTGTTGTACGTATTCATTCATGCAGGACGGCATTCTTACGGACAACGATGGAGAGCCGGTGACGGCTGTGCTTAAGGCAAACAGCCCTTCGTGCGGTTGCGGGCGCATTTATGACGGAAATTTCAACGGAACTCTGATCGACGGCGACGGCATCACGGCTGCGCTTTTCAGGCGAAACGGGATACAGCTGATGACAGAAAAGGATCTTGCTGACAGTAATTTTGAAGGAGAAATATAGATGAAGGAACAGAAAGACAAGCTCGCGGAGCTTTTATCCGGAATGATAGACGGACTCGAGGCATCTGACATAAGAGAGATGATCGAGATACCGCCTGACAGCAATATGGGAGATTTCGCATTCCCTTGCTTCAGACTCGCAAAGACTATGAGAAAAGCGCCTCAGATGATCGCGGCAGATCTCGCTGAAAAGCTCGCAGGAAATGAAGCATTTTCAAAGGTTGAAAATGTAAACGCTTACGTGAATTTCTTTATGAACAAGGCAGAGGTAGCGGGCGCTACAGTCGAGGCTGTCATAAAGGCAGGCGCTTCATACGGCGGCAGCGAGGACGGAAAGGGCAAGACTGTCTGCATAGACTACTCTTCGCCTAACATCGCAAAGCCGTTCCATATAGGTCATATAAGAAGTACGGTCATCGGCAACTCGCTTTACAAGATATTCGACTCGCTCGGATACAATGTAGTCAGGATCAACCATCTCGGCGACTACGGAACTCAGTTCGGCAAGATGATCGTCGCTTACAGAAAGTGGGGCAGCAAGGAAGAAGTCGAGGCAGAGCCTATAAAATCACTTCTTAAGTATTACGTAAAGTTCCACGAGGAAGCTGAAAAGGATCCTGCGCTCGAGGATGAAGCGCGCCATACTTTCACGCTGCTCGAGAACGGCGCAGAGGAAGAAACTGCTCTCTGGCAGTGGTTCAGAGATGAATCGCTCAAGGAGTTCAACTACGTTTACGACCTGCTCGGCATTACATTCGATTCATACGCGGGCGAGAGCTTTTATTCTGACAAGATGGACAGAGTTGTTGACATTCTCGAGTCAAAGGGTCTGCTCAAGGATTCCGAGGGTACTCAGATCGTAGACCTCTCAGAATACAACCTGACTCCTGCGCTCATAAAGAAAAAGGACGGCTCGACGCTCTACATCACTAGAGACCTCGCCGCAGTATTATACAGAAAAGAAACTTATGATTTCGACAAGTGCATCTACGTAGTAGCTTCACAACAGAACCTGCACTTCCAGCAGCTCTTTAAAATAGTAAGCCTTATGGGCTTCGACTGGGCCGACAAGTGTGTTCACGTTCCGTTCGGCATGGTAAGTCTCGAGGACGGCACTATGTCAACGAGAAAGGGCAAGGTAGTATTCCTGCTCGACGTTCTGACAAAGGCTATCGAAAAGACTAAGGAAGTAATCGCTGAGAAGAACGTTGCAGAGGAAGACATCGACCAGACTGCGAAGGACGTCGGCATAGGCGCTGTAATGTTCCAGGAGCTTTCAAACAACAGGATAAAGGACTACGTGTTCTCATGGGACAAAGTGCTCAACTTTGAAGGCGAGACAGGCCCGTACGTTCAGTACACTCACGCGAGAGCATGCAGCGTTCTCAGGAACGCGGGCGCGTCTGCGGAAGCTGTTTTAAACGGCACTGCAAAGCCTGACATGAATTACATCACAGGCGAGGCTGCTTACGAGCTCGTAAAGGCTATCGCATCATTCCCTGAGGTGGTACAGGACGCGGCTGCAAAGTACGAACCTTCTGTTATCACTCGTCATATAATAGATGTAGCGCAGTTCTTCAACAAGTTCTACCACGACGAGCACATACTCGTAGACAACGAGGAAGAAAAGCAGGCAAAGCTCGCGTTAGTATATGCGGCAAAGCAGACTATAGCAAACGGTCTCGCCCTGCTCGGCATCGCTGCGCCTGAGAGAATGTAATAATAGTAATTAATTAATAAGTAACAAACAAGCGGGGCTTGGCGTGACGTCGGCTCCGCTGACTGTATCAACAGCAACAATATATGTAGGAGGAGAAAAATGAGATACGAGGGAGATATTTACAGACCGCCAAGCGAAGCGTACAGCTATATCCTGCAGGTGACTATCGGATGCGCGCACAACAAATGCACGTTCTGCAGCTCATTTAAGGCAAAGAAGTTCAGGATAAGATCTCTTGACGAGGTGTTTGAAGATCTGGCGATGGCCCGTCAGTACTACAGACGCATAGAAAAGATATTCCTCGCTGACGGCGACGCGCTCGTTTGCAAGAATTCATATCTGATCGCAATACTCGAAAAGATAGAAGAGCTCTTCCCTGAGTGTCAGAGAGTCGGCATCTACGGACGCGCAAAAGACATCCTCAGAAAGACTGAAGATGAGCTGCTGGAGCTCAAGGCTCACGGGCTCGGCATCATATACATGGGCTGCGAGTCGGGCAATCAGGTCATACTCGACAAGATACAGAAGGGCGAGACTCGCGAGGAGATGATCGCCGCAGTAAAGAAATCAGAAGGGCTCGGTATCCCGACATCGCTCACGTTCCTGTCAGGAATCGGCGGACGTAAGATGTGGCGCGAGAACGCCATAGATACGGGTACGATGATATCAGAGATGGAGCCGACTTATGTGAGCTTCCTGACTCTTATGGTAGTTCCGGGCACGCCGCTTCATGATGAAATGATGAAGGGCGAGTTTGAGCTTCTGAGACCTGATGAGGTGTTAAAAGAAGCACAGCTCATGCTTGAGAACATAAACGTTACAAGAAAATGCGTTTTCCGCAGCAACCATGCCTCAAACTACGTGTCGCTCAAAGGCGACCTGCCTGACGACCGCGAGGCTATGATAAAGCAGCTCGAAGTAGCTCAGAAGCATAGTGAGATGTGGAAGGATGAGCGCTTTAGGATGCTGTAGGAGGAGGATATATGAACGACCGCCTGGATAAATATTTTGTGAAGTATTTGGGAGATTATGTGTTCCTTGAGCTCATGCCTGAGTATGTAAAGCGCGAAAGGCTTGATTTTATGCGCCATGTCCCTATGCCTGTGAAGAAGGATATGGTCGGCGCGCTTGCGGCTGATCGCGGCATCGAGTTTAAGTATTTCACTATGGGTATGATAAATGTGATGGGTGTGAGCCCGTCGTTTAAATATGTGCCGCAGTATAAGACGTTCCTCAACTATGTGAACAAGGATATCGTCAAGTCTGTGGTGATGGTCGGCATGGAGCAGGCGAAGCACGACGAGCTGGACTCTGCGTGCATAACGCTGCGCGCGGCGCTCGTGATGGAGCCTGATAATGTTGACGCGCTTTATAATTATATGCTTGTCTGCAGGAATCTTTATCTGGAGAGCGATGACAAGCAGTTTGTGACTGATTTCAAGACTGAGGTGTTTGAAGCGCTTATACGGTTGGAGGAGCTGGCTCCTGACTTTGATAAGACTTATTATTACCTCGGTTTTGCGTATCTGAACGCCGGGAAGTACCGTGACGCGCAGATCGCGTGGGATCGTTTCCTGAAGCTTTCGGGACCTTGCTCGGAGCGTATGGAGATACGCGACCGCTTGAAGGAGCTGGAAGAGCCTGTGAAGATAGAAAAGGGCTATGAGCTTGTTATCAGCGGGCGCTGGAACGAGGGACTTTCTATACTTGAACAGTACAAGAATACTAAGCATATGGAATGGTGGCCGCTGCCGTATTATCTGGGAGTTGGCTACAGCCGCACGGGGCGTCATGAGGAGGCTGTCGCTATGCTCAAGGAGGCGCTTAAGGGCGATCCGTCGAGCGCTGAG
>CAVGTL010000205.1:0-4244 GCA_963632005.1 Succinivibrio sp. | reverse complement strand
ACGTAGTAAACGGTGGTGCTAACGGCGCTAACAGAGGCGACACAGCAATCATGCTCTTCAACGCTATCGACCTTCCTGAAGTTTATGCTGATGGTGATGGTGCTACTCAGTACAAGAATGGTTCTACAGTATTCCAGGGTAACAATGGTCAGACATTCAAGGGTACTTCAATGCTTGCTACTCTGAATAAAGATGGCAATGCAGATTATGGTATCTTATCAGCAAATCAGGCTGATAATGCAGTTGTAAACGTAAGAGATTATGTTGGTGCGGTTGGTAAGATCTATACTAATAAGGACGGCGATGTTCTTACAATTGGCGATCTTAAGACTGTATTCCTTACAGGTACTGTAAACTCTAAGGGTGATGAATTCACTACAACTGATGGTACTAAGTATACTGTAAATAGTGATTCTTTCAGTGAAATTGGAACTGACGGTACTGTATATAAAGCTAAGGACGAAAAGGGAAATAGCATTACTACAATTCCGAAGTTTGTAAATGGTGAAGAAGAAGGTACTCTTTCTAAGGGTACTAACGGTGCATTAGACAATATCGACCAGAACAAACAGGTTACAATTGCAGCTAAGGTTAGCGGCAAGACAATAACAAACATCTATTCAGAATCTGAATGGAAGAAGGGTCAGGGTACGTCTTCTACAGAAGGTTCTACAGCAGGTGGTACACAGAAGCTCTTCGAAGAATCTGATGCAACTCAGATCGCTAACAAGCAGAAGCTTGATGGTTATGAGTTCAAGACCGATGATGAAGGTAAGGTAGATACAACTACATTTACTCTCACTGGCGTTGAATCGTTAGATAAAATCGCTGAAGACAACGTTGTATATGTATACTATGGTCAGTCTCAGAAGATCAGAAAAGTAGAAGTTGGTACTAAGACAGTTGAAGGTACATTAGAATCATTCTCTAAGGGTACAGAGAAGAAAGCTGGAAACGCAGGTACTCAGGCTACATTCACAATTGCAGGCACTGCATATAAGGGTACTAACTGTGACTTTACTGATAGCAACAGAGATGCTAGCAATTATGCAGACTGGACATTATCTGATGACAATGATGATGTAAAACTTAGTGATTCTGTTAAGGCATACCTTGATGCTTCTGGTAAGATTTATCAGATTGAACAGACTGCAGCTACTTCTTCAGACTATGCTTTAGTTCTCAACTATGAATTCTATACAAAGAATGCGGATGGCGATTTAGAGACAAAGGATGCTGATGACACTCTTAATGCAAAGACAACAGTATATGATCAGGCTGGTCTTAACGGAAATAACAGCTTAATCAAGGTGATGAACGCTAAGGGGGAAGTCCTTACTCTTACTATGAAGGATGAAGCAACTGTAAATGCTACATCTGAGGATCCTTTCAGAGTTGGTGATATCATAACTTATGATCTAAATTCTTCAAATAAGGTTAAAAGCATAACTGTAAAGGATGCTTATGTTTACAATGAGGATGAGGATGATGTAACTTCAAAGGGTTACTGGAATGGTACTGCAATTAACGAATCTGCTGTAATATTCTCACTTGATAATTACAGCGGCTCTGGTAGTATTGATTCAGATAACGTTGAAATTTCAACATTTGCTTCACTTAAGGGTTCTGATGATGTTGTAGTATACGCTAATGTACTTAAGAGCGGCAAGTATGCAGCAATGGTTGTTGGTAACGTAACATCTTCTGATATTACTTATGGTATAATCACGAATGTAACATCTGTTGACAGTGATACTTATAATGCTAATTATAAGGTTACTATGCTTATAAACGGTGAATCTAAGGATTACTATATCGACGATGACTGCACAACTACACCAGCTGAAGATACATTCTATGCGTTCAAGCTTAATGCGTCAGGTCAGATCAAAGACTTAGAAGTAGCAAAGACTGATGGTAAGTTCTTTAATGATACAAAGGCTACTGTCCTTGGTACACTTACAGCTACAGCTAATGGCATCAAGGTAAAGAACAATGTTGCTACAAGTGAGACAACTGCTGATGCAGATAAGTCATTCACACTTGACTCAAGCGTTAAGTACTATAAGTACAGCAGCAGCAAATCAGCTTACGAAGTAGCTGATAAGTCAGACCTCACAGGTGCTGATGCAAACAAGGTTATCGTATTCCTCGATACTGATAAGGATGACGATAAGGATAAGGTTGCTGATATCGTTGTAATTGCTGATAATGCAGCTACAATTTTAGGTAACTTCGGTAAATAATAAACTAAATTATTTTATCACAATAAGGCTATCGTACTAATGCGATAGCCTTATACTATATCTATATACATAACATACGAATGCTATGGTATAAAACCACGGTACAGGATAGCATCAATGAATCAAATAAATTACAAATACTTACAAATTATTGATAACTGTATTTATCAATAAAGATAATAATTTTTTTTGGGGGGAAGATTATGAACAATAAAATTTTACCTATTGCTTTAATGTTTGATGATGCATATAATATTTTACATGATAAAATGCAGAGCGGAGCCAAATACCACAATGAAAAAAATCTCGCGCTTATTACACCTGTAGCTGTGAACTGCGCATTTGCATGTGAACTATTTTTAAAATCTATGCTACCCGATGGCACAAGAGGTCATGAATTAAAAGAGTTATTCGACTTATTAAAGTCATATGAACCTTCTTTGGCAAATGATATACAAAATGAAGTAATATTTATATTGAGAGATATAAAAAAATATGATTATTCGATTGATGACTTTGAAAATGATTTATATGTGAACAACAATATATTTAATGAATGGCGCTACTGTCACGAAAAAACCGAAGATATATCATTTGGAGTTCAGTTCATGTATATTTTTGAACAGTGTTTAAAGACTTTTGCTTTAAAAGATTGTTAGTAGCATAATTATATAAATCTTATAATACTATTACTTAGATAATGGTATAAATAAAGTGAACTGCCGTTTATGCTGCAGCTTATTTTGTCTTTATTTTAATATTTATTCCAAATAGTACATGCTATATGAAATAAAAAATATTTTTCATTTTATTCACCGTATATTTCAGATATTTCGTACAAAACTTAAATTGTAATTATATATTTTAAGGAAGTATCTGAAATAATTTCAGTTTCTCATTAAAATTTCAGATAATTTCATTAAATATATTAAATCAGAAGGAGAATCTAAAATGACAAGTGAAGAACTTTTAGAAAGATTATCTGAAATCCAGCTTATGAAATGTGAAACAGCCACTCTTGAATTAAAGGCTGCCGGAAAAGGAACTCCGACCAGGCTGTTTGATACGCTGTCGAGCTTTTCAAATCAGGATACCAGAGGTGTAATAATATTCGGTATAGACGAAAGTCACGATTTTGCAGAAGTCGGTGTTTATGATGCACAGGATCTTCAGAAGCAGGTGAATAATCAGTGTCTGCAGATGGAACCTGTAGTTCGTCCGTTGTTTACTGTTGCTGAAAAGGATGGAAAATATTTTGTATAAGCAGAGATCCCTGCTGTGGACATTGCTGAACGCCCATGTTTCTACAGAGGCGTAGGCCGTATCAAAGGCTCATATGTCCGTGTTGGAGACAGTGATGAGCTTATGACAGAGTATGAGATATACAGCTATGAGGCATATCGCAAAAAATATCAGGATGATGTCAGGATAGTAGAAAGAGCAACTATGAAAGCGCTTGATCAGAAGCTGCTATCAAAATATATGGATGCGCTTAAAGACGGAAAGCCTGACTTCTCAACTCTTGATGATGACGTTATATATGAACTTACAGGTATCACACGAAATAATGAGCT
The DNA here is from genome assembly GCA_963632005.1 of Succinivibrio sp. Taxonomy (GTDB): domain Bacteria; phylum Bacillota; class Clostridia; order Peptostreptococcales; family Anaerovoracaceae; genus CAKQOE01. The sequence goes on along the minus strand of CAVGTL010000205.1, from coordinate 424 downwards.
TACAATCAGCGCAGTTGAGATATTCAGCCCATATCCTCAGGCATATTTTCCCCAGATGTGCGTGATAGCTACTGTTATACCCGGAACAAAGCCGGGTGCTGCCGGAGATAACGGTCAGCGCTTTAAAGACAATCATAACCACCAGTTGAACTGGTGGTTTGCACTTGCCCTATAAGGGCATTTTACTAGCAGCGTCTTAAGACGCCCTGAAAAAAGTTCCCCTATCGCATACTTTTTTCGGGCCGCGCCTAAAGGCGCTGTCTTTTTTGCCTACTTATTCTTGCTACCCGTAAACGGGTCGATAAATTCTTTCATGCTTATCTGGTCATTTGCTATATCTTCCTGCAATTGATTCCTTATATAGTTCTCGACGCCGTCAAGCTTTTTGCGCAAAATATAAATTACCAGTTTTATCCATACAGTA
>CAVGTL010000204.1:0-4251 GCA_963632005.1 Succinivibrio sp. | reverse complement strand
TACGTAACGCTCCATTTACAGGGAACTTCAATTACGCTTATCCGTATATTCGTCGGCGTTATATGGCGTCTTTATAATAATATAAAATGTTTAATATATATTAAAAAGCTATACAGCCGCTTTTGGTTGGACTGAGGTGCCGGAGTAGTAGTGTTGGAGGATCTCTTTGTAGGTGTAGCCGCGGTCTGCCATGCCGTCGGCTCCGTACTGGCTGAGGCCTACTCTGTGGCCGCTGCCCTGGGTAGTGAATGTTACGTTGTCATTGGAGACTGCTACGGTCATGTCGGCCGACGGCAGGCTGAACAGCGTTCTGGTCTGGCGGCCTGTGAGGGCGATGTTTCCGAACCGGATGAGGGCGGCTCCGCCGCCTTCTGTGCGCGACAGGACTTCTATGCTTGAGGTGGCATCTGAATCGCCTGCAGAAACTATAGTTACTGACGATTCGTGTGATGCGGCGTAATCCTTAACTTTTGACATGACCTCAAGTAAAGGAACTGTCGTTGTCTTATCGGTATATTTTTCGGGAGCATCGTACAGGCTTTCTACGCTGCGCAGGTACGGCAGTGCTCCCGCAAATACGTCTTCTGAGTTTTCAGTACGCCCTCCGCCGGCTGACGAAAAGAATAACGGTTGCTGTACGAGCTCGCCGTTGTAATAAAGAAGTTCGCCCGCCGTCTCTGCGACGGCGTTTTTTATTATATTAAAATCGTTTTCATACCATTTGTCAGATTTTACCTTGCGTAGCTCAGCTTCGTCTCTGTAGACCTGGCAGCAGGTTGTGGCGCAGACGTATGCTCCGGGGTGTTTTGATTTTCCATGTTCGTATTGTTCGCGCCGCCCTTCGACGTATGTACGGGCGGCTACTGCCTGCGCTTTTATGGCTTCGTAGGAGAAGGATGACGGCATTTCTGATGCTGTTACTCGGGCTGTGTACAGCTCAAGTGGGACCTTTTCGATGGAACCGTCGGGCATTTGTACGAGGACGGACGATGTGGACAGGGCTGTTAGTTGGGTGTCTGTTATGGGGGCGGTGTGGTCCGGTTGGGCGGTGGTTATTAGTTTTATGGTTGTGTTGGATGGGGTGGTGGTGGGGGCTGCGGGCGCGGTAGCGGCCGCATTTTTTACAGCGGGGTCCGCGGCGCTGTCGGTGGCTATTATGGTTTGGGGCGGCGCGGACGCCGCGCGAGTGTTGCCGGAGGCGTCATCAGTTACACGGCCGTTTATTGCATATATCGTCATCACTGTAATAAAAACGATAAGTGCAGGGATATCCAGAGCGCCGGGCGCTCGCCTTTTTCTTCTTTTATTTATTAATGCTATCATTGCAGGCACGTCCTTTCTTTGATTTTATCGATAATATATATGCTGCGGTGAGCGAAAAAATTACAGTAAATTTCTCAGAAGATTACATATCTATTTTGTCCGAATTTATTTTGTCGGAACTGCATTGAGATTTTAGCAGTCGATAGTTATAATTAGCATTGGACAGAGACTCATCTGCATATCAGACGGGCGCTGATTGGACATAAGATATATCATTTGTGCATCATATTTACGAAAGGAAGTTGGCTCACGTGAGCGAGAGAAAAAAGGTCAAAACGGCACAGATACAAAGTCCGTTGTTTAACAAGCTTGATGAAATGGAAGCATATCTCAGAAGAAGGATGAAGGAAGCATCTGATGACGGAGCTGACCTCGTGATGCTCCCGGAAATGTTCTATTGCCCCTATGCAACTGAAGAATTTCCGCAGCGAGCAGAGCCTGAGGGCGGCTTGATGTGGCAGTTCTGCTCAGGACTTGCCGCAGAATACAGCGTCTATCTGGCAGCTGGCTCTGTACCGGAGCTTGATGTTGAAAGCAGCAAAGTCTACAATACAGCATATGTTTTCGACCGCAGCGGCAAGCAGATAGCAAAGCACAGAAAAATGCATCTTTTTGACATAGATGTAAAGGGCGGGCAGCGATTTATGGAATCAGACACGCTTTCAGCCGGAAACGAGATAACTGTTTTCGACACAGATTTCGGAAAAGTCGGACTTTGCATCTGCTACGATATACGTTTTCCGGAGCTCACACGCCTCATGGCGCTGAAGGGCGCGGAGATAATACTTGTTCCCGCAGCCTTCAACATGACGACCGGTCCGGCGCACTGGGAGCTGACATTGCGCGCTCAGGCAGTTTTCAATCAGGTATACGTTTTAGGCACATCGACTGCGCGCGACATGAACAGGTCGTATCACTCATGGGGAAACACCATGATAGTGGATCCATGGGGAACAGTGAAAGGTCAGCTTGATGAGCACGAAGGAATGCTCGTAAGCGAGATAGACATGTCATATATAAATGAGATCCGCGAGCAGCTGCCGCTTCTGAAGCACCGCAGAACAGATGTATACAAACTTATAGAATGTAAATGACAAAATATGTAAGTGCGATTACATATTAATTAATGCATTAGATAAAAAACAAGAAAATTCCCCAAATAACGCTTGACAATTTTCAAACAGGCAATATAATAAATACAATAAATTTTTCACAAAGACGGAGTTCGAACCACTCGGACCCGTCTTTAGTATATACCAAATAACACAGTTATTTAGATTCTCCAATTTAAATAAATTAACGCTTAGGGAAAAACGCTTCGGAGTAACGCACCGGAACGTTTTTTCTTTTTGTCTTAAAACAACTGCCTTCCTTCGTCCGCTTTGCGGACTACAATGTCGCATTTTACATTGCAGCTGAAGCTGCGTAAAATATGCGTCGCACTGCTCAAGCAAGCTTGTCAGTGCTCGGCTACATTTTAATATAGTTAAAAAATGTTAAGTTATACATATAAAACAAAATAAAGAAAAATAAACTATACATAAATAAAAACAAGATTTTTTTGATTATATGTTATTTAGATAATATATAAAAAATGCGAAGTCTGATAGAATGATTTAAAGCGAAGCAAAGCATCCTGCGCTGTGCTATGTAAGTTATCGTGTTGCATAATAAAAATTGAAGGAGAAAAAATGGAGAGAGAAAATCTGAGAAAAATATGTTACGAGAAGGCACGCAGCATATATGGAGATCCATTGCCTGAGCTGATTGAAGCAAGACTCGAAAAGGAAATGAAACTCATAACGGAAAAAATTGACAGTGAGTATATGTCTATGTTAGAGATGCTGGAAGATATGACAGGCATAAAGTATAAAAATATACCATTAGATGACCAGGAAATATACAGCATATTTAACAGTTGTGAAGCACTTGATATAAAGACAGATGATTATGAAGAAAGATACGGAACATGCGGTATACCGGAATTTGAAACAGATTTTGCAGTTAATATACTGGCTGATATATCGCCGAAGAAATTTTCAGATTTAATACGTATACCTGCATTAGCGCATGGAACAGGTCTGTGGCTTGGTAATGCGCAGAAATTTATAAAATCAGGTCAGGCAACTGTGGATGATATTATAGCAACGCAGGATGATATTATGAATTACCTTGCAGACAAAGGAATCTCAGTAACCGATTCATTTGAAATAATGGAAAGCGTTCGAAAGGGGCAGGGACTGAAACCGGAGTGGGAAGAGTGTATGAGAAAGAACGGAGTGCCTGAATGGTATATAGAATCATGCAGTCTTGCAGGATATATATTTCCAAAAGCAAATGCAGTATCCGCTGCATTAATGGCATATCGTACAGCATTCTATAAATTGCATTATCCACTGGAATTCTACGCAGCATATTTTACTGTGTGGTCGGATATGTTTGATATGGAAAAAATATCAGCAGGAATTCAGCCAGTAAAAGAGTATATTGCTGCCAGGGCAAAAAAACAGGCAGACGTAAACAGCAGGGAGTACCGCGAGTATCTTGTCTGTAAAACAGCGTATGAAATGTATGCGAGGGGCTATGAATTCATTCCTGCAGCTGCCGGAAAATCAGATATTGAAGCTTTTAAAGTAGAAAATGGAAAGATAAGGCTTCCGCTGAAAGCAATTAAATAAAAAGTAATAAAATAAAATAAGTGGGCGCGCCCGCGCGCTAACTAAGCTGAGCGTTAAAAATAAACAGAAGGCACAATATGCTGTAATAACTGATAGCCTATGCAAAACATAAAATCCACGTATTTCACATATGCCAAACTTTCTCGTATAATAACAATTGTCAAGGGGCGGTAAGCTCCGAGGCAGCCCGGAAGAACGGCTCGTAAATGATATCCGCGTAGCAGCGTTGAGCGTTTCATAAGGGTTGAAA
>CAVGTL010000203.1:0-4262 GCA_963632005.1 Succinivibrio sp. | reverse complement strand
AAACTTGTCCGAAGCGGAACGCGCGGATGCGCATCAAATGGTTGAATTTTTACGTTAGTAAAAATTCTTACTCTGCCGCGAGTTGTTTTTGACAAAAACTGCTGTGAGCTGAGCTGTTAGAAGCATCCCATTCTGTGACTGTGGAGCGTTCCGTATATTCGTCTGCCTATTATAGGGCGTCCTGTAAATATCATCTATATCAAAAGGAGTTACAAAGGAGAAAAAAGATGAGAAAGAAAGCAATAATCGCAGCACTGACAGCCGCAGCAGTAATGGCAATGTCGATAGTCCCTGCATTTGCAGCAGAAGCAGCAACGCCTGTTGCCGACTCGTCAAACGGCGCAGTCGTAACAATGCCGATAGGCTGGGAAGCGAACGCCATAGACGGCTACGACGATTCAGCAAAGGAGCATCACCCGGCGTACATCACAGGCTATACAGACGGAACGATAAAGCCGTGGAAGAACCTCAAGAGAGCCGAAGCGGTCCAGATGCTTCATAATATAAACAGCGCAAATCCTGCGCCGACAGAAAAATTCTATGAAAGCCCGCAGATAACGCGCGGCGAATTCGCAAAGCTCGTGCTTGCAGCTAAGGACGTAAAGGCAAAGGAGATGAGCGACGTGCTCACGGGCTATCCTGACGGAACACTCAAGCTTGAAAATACACTTACGCGCGCTCAGGCAGTAACTATGATAAACAGAGCTTACGGTCGCACAGCAGACTCATTTTCAATAATGGCAAGCATGAATCTGCGCATAATGCCTGACGTTCCGACATCTCACTGGGCGTATTACGACCTCATGGAGGCCATAACGGACCACAACACATACGGTAAAAACTCAACAGAGGACGGAAATTCCGATGAAGAGCTCTGGTCTGACTGGCAGCCGGGCAAGGTAGACCTGCCGCAGGGCTGGAGGAACATAGACGGAAAGCTTTATTACGTAAACAACCAGGGAACATTCTCATACAACACGACAGTAGACGGCATAAAGCTCAACGCAGAAGGTACATATACTACGATGGACGGCGAGCTCGATGCGCTGCTCAGAGAAGAAATAGTTAAAATAATAAATAATGATATGACGCAGGATCAGAAGCTCCGCGCGATATATGATTACATGATAAAGAATTACGGCTACCGCAGCGCCGGTACGGTCGAAGCGGGCGCAGTAGGCTGGGAGTCTGAGTTTGCAATGAATATGCTCCAGTCAGGAAGGGGCAACTGCTATTCATGGGCCGCTACGTTCGCGTACCTGGCACGACAGAGCGGATGGGCTGCAAACGCAGTATCAGGCACGGCTGTATCACCTAAGGGCACTTCGCGCGAGCATGCATGGGTAGAGATAACCATAGACGGAGTACCTTACACGTTCGACCCTGAGATAGAAGGCGTTTACGCAAAGACGGCCGGCGAGACTTACGACCTTTTCAAGAAAGCGTATGGACAGGCAGTCTGGAAGTATAATAAGGTAGAAGTAGAACAGCCTGACTATAGTGACGACGTAAACACTCCTGTTGACGAATCGCTCGTAAAGATACTCGATCAGGTATACAGCGGCGTAGGCGTGCAGATAGGCCTTCAGGATGCAGCCGTTACAAAGTCGAGAGAACAGTATTACACAGGCGTTACAGGCCTCAAATACAAGGCAGGCGTAGCCCGCGAGCCGCTTATGACTTCGCAGGCGCACTCGACCGTCATCCTTCAGATGGAGGACGGTGCTGACATAGACGCAGCAGTGAAAGCCATAAAAGAAAACGTAGACGGCCGCAAGTGGATATGCGTAGGCGTCTCAGACGAAAACATCCTCGTAGACCACGTAGGAAATTATATCCTCTTAACTATGGACAACGAGTATGCAAACAAAATAATGGACAACTTCAAGAAGCTGTCACTGTAATAAGAAATATAATGTATTTTGCAAGCAAAATTAAAGAAATTGATTGCATTTATCTTTAAAAAGCATATACTAAAGATAGAAAGGAGCGTTTAATATGGCACAGGCAGTAAATGTAAATTTCAGACTTGATGAAGATGTAAAGAAAAGCATGGAGCAGGCGTGCTATGATATGGGGCTTTCTATGAGTGCAGCTTTTACGATATTTGCTAAAAAGGTAGCAAGAGAAAGACGTATACCTTTTGAGGTATCTGCAGATCCATTTTATTCAGAGAGTAATATGGAGCACCTCAGACGCGGGATCGCAGCGCTGAATGCAGGCAGAGGCGTTATGTATGAAACCATAGAACCATATGATGAATAATGAAAAAAATATGGTTTGATGAAGCATGGGAAGATTACCTTTACTGGCAGAATCAGGATAAAAAGACGATGAAGCGTATAAATATGCTTATACGTGATATTGAACGCGGAAATTTTGACGGCATAGGAAAACCGGAACCATTAAAAGGTGAATTAAGCGGTTTCTGGAGTAGACGCATTGATTCTGTGAACAGGCTGGTTTATCGTATAGATAATGATGTATTGGAAATTCTTTCATGCAAAGGACATTATGATTAAGAAAATTAAAAAATAGTACTGGAAAACGGGCTGCCGCATGGTATACTATACTGTTTAAACAACAGAGTAGGACTGTGACGGCAGTCCTGTTTTTTGTAAAATGAGGTCACGGATATGAAAACAGATGATAAAAGGCTTGAAGAAGCAAAAGAAGGCGTGCTTGAATATTTCAGAAGGATAGCTGCGGTGCCGCATGATTCCGGTCATGAGGGCGCGCTGGCGCGCGAGATGCGTGAATGGCTTAAAAATGTAAATGGCGTATCGACGATAGACGATGCAGGAAACCTTATATGCAACATTCCAGCAACGCCGGGCTGCGAGAACGCGCCGCTGCTCATGCTGCAGGGGCATATAGACATGGTATGCGCATCGCGCGAGGGCTCGGGCTGGGACCCGCTGCGCGACCATGTAACGCTGCGCATACATCCTGACAAGGAGACAGGCCGCACGGTTCTGAGTTCTGATGGCAATTCTTCACTCGGGGCAGACTGCGGGCTAGGCGACGCCGGAATATTCTGGGCGCTCAGCCGCGCGAAGAAGCGCGGACCGATAAGAGTCCTCATGACAGTACAGGAGGAAGTCGGTCTTGTCGGAGTAAACAGGCTGGATCCATCTGCATTAGACGATGTAAAGCTGCTCATAAACGTTGACGGCTTTGCTGGAGGTATAATCATCGCAGGCAGCGCAGGCGGCAGGCGCGAGGACTACAGCCGTCCTATACATGCAGTAAGAGAGACTGACGAGGATGCGGCGACGCATAAGAGATGCGTTTTGAAGCTTTCGGGTTTCAGAGGCGGTCATTCTGGGTATGATATAGACCGTGGACGCGCAAATCCTATACGTCTTATCGGCGTATTGCTCGATGACCTCGACAGGAACGGAGCGGATTTTGATATCGCGTCATTTAACGGCGGGCTAAAGCACAACGTCATTCCTTCGTGGTGTGAGGCCGATATCGTGATCGCGGATAAAGACCTGCCGTTTCTTAAAGAGCGCGCTCAGGCGCTCGTGAGCCTTATAGAAGAAAAATATTCAGTTACGGACAGTGAAGGCGGATTTTCCATGCGTATATACGAAAGAGACGAGGAGGGCGGAAGCCTGCCGGAGCTCGTGCTTTCGCGCGGCGACCGCGATGCAGTTATAAAATTCATTACTTCATTACATACGGGAGTTTACCGCTACATGAAAGAGCTGCCCGATCATGTTGACACTTCGTGCAACCTCGGAAAGATCATATGCGACGCGGCTGACGCGTCAAGAGGCATGCACGCGCTTTTATTTGAGCGTAGCAGTAGGCAGGAATGGCATGATGAGCTGCTGAAGCTTCACGCGGAGGCAGCGCAGAAAACAGGCTTTAAGCTGTCAGATCTGGAGGAATATGTACCGTGGATATTCGACCATGAGAATCCGCTTATGGCGGCCGCAGCAGAGGAATACGAGCGCATAACAGGCGAAAAGGCGGAAAAGAGCGCCGTTCACGTCGGACTTGAACCGTCAGTCCTCGGCGCAAAGCATCCGGGCATGGAAATGATAAACATGGGCGCAGACGTAGTAGACCCGCACACAGTCCACGAGCGCGTCTACCTCGACTCCGTAGGCCCGTTCGCCCTTACACTCAAGGCCCTTATCGAACGCGCCGCTAATGCAGAAATAGAAGTAGAGGAATAGGTAAGTGAACTTCTATAAACAAAAAGACGCCATATACTGCCGGAGAATATACGGATAAGCGTAGTTGAAATT
>CAVGTL010000202.1:4027-4390 GCA_963632005.1 Succinivibrio sp. | reverse complement strand
TAGCATAAACCTCATAGAAATATTATAGCTTTATGGGTGAAAATAACAAGAAAAACAGGAAAATAAGGATCGCAAAAGCGAAAACGGGAAATACTTCACAATGAATATATACTGCAGCACAGCACATAAGAAATGTATTAAAAAAAGTTCAAATGTGTTTTGTGACCGGAAAACACATTGAGAGTAAAAGATGTGTTTGATTATAAAAATATAGTTTATATATGTGGTATGTCAAAACTAACTATAAATAAATATCAAATAATAAATAATAAAATAGACAAAAAACAATTTTAAAATGTGTTTTTACTTCAACAAATATGGATAATATGCTTCGCATACAGTGTTAAATGTTGAATAACCCTT
>CAVGTL010000202.1:0-3940 GCA_963632005.1 Succinivibrio sp. | reverse complement strand
TTTGATGACTTTGCTATACTTAATCGGAAGTGGGCGTTCATTACGCAGTTTTTGCGCTGCGGTGACGCAGCCCTCATGCAATCATTTTATTCTGAAAGAAGGGATCATATGGATTTATTTCCACTTTGGAACTCGGTGCGTATAGCACTTATCTCAGCAGTGCTCGTATTCTTTACGGGAGTTTTCTGCGCGTATTATGTGGCCAAGCTGCCGCGTCTGCTGAAAGGTGTTATAGACGTCGTGCTCACTTTGCCTATGGTACTTCCTCCTACAGTAGTAGGTTACTTTATATTGATGCTTCTCGCACCGAACACGACTGTCGGCGGATGGCTCATGAGAGAGTACAGCTTAAAAGTAGTAATGACATGGTACTCTGCTGTAATATCTTCATCAGTAGTAGCGTTCCCACTCATGTACAGAACTGTGCGCGGAGCGTTTGAGAGCTTTGATATCACACTGAAATATTCAGCTCAGACGCTGGGTCTTTCAAATACTTACATATTCTGGAGAATAATGATGCCTTACTGCAAGCAGGGCATAATTGCAGGCGTAGTACTTGCATTTGCGCGCGCACTCGGCGAATACGGTGCTACGAGCATGGTCGCAGGCTACACTCCTGGAAGAACAGCTACGATATCTACGACAGTATATCAGCTGTGGCGTACAAACGACGAAGTAGGCGCGTTCAAGTGGGTAATGATAAACCTTGCGATATCTACAGTCGTACTCCTTACAGTAAACTTCCTTGAGAAGAAAGACAAATTCACAGGCTCAAAAGCAACGCCTGTAGCGGTAAGGGGGTAAAAACGAAGGATGTCACTTGAATTTAAAGTAAAAAAAGATTTCGGCGGATTCGTTATCGATATGGAACTGAACGCCGAAAATGAAGTCCTCGCGCTCCTCGGCGCGTCAGGCTGCGGAAAGAGCATGACGCTTAAGTGCATATCAGGTATAGTAACTCCTGATGAAGGACGTATAGTAGTAAACGGCAAAGTCCTGTTCGACAGCGAAAAGAAGATAAATCTTTCGCCGCAGGAGCGCCACGTAGGTCTGCTTTTCCAGAACTACGCGCTTTTCCCGAACATGACTGTTGAACAGAATATAATGACAGGCATGAACTCGTTCGATATGAGCAAGGCGGAGAAAAAAGCAGCCTGCAGAGAAATGATGAAGAAATTCTATCTCGACGGTCTCGAACGCCATAAGCCTTCACAGCTTTCCGGCGGACAGCAGCAGAGAGTAGCGCTTGCCAGGATAATGGTATCAAAGCCAAGCATCCTCATGTTGGACGAGCCTTTCTCAGCTCTCGACAGCTTCCTCAGATGGGAGCTCGAGCAGGAGCTTATGAGAGTTCTTGAGGATTTTGAAGGAACTTCTATAATAGTTTCACACAACAGGGATGAGGTGTACCGTATAAGCGACCACATCGCTGTTATTACAGACGGTCACGTTGACTGCTACGGAAGTAAGACGGATATATTCCTGAATCCGCCTACGTACCAGAGTGCGCTGCTCACAGGCTGCAGAAACTTCTCACGTGTGGACTATATAGATGAGAACCATATAAATGTAAAAGACTGGAATGCTGTATTTGAATGCAGCGCGACACCTGATGTTAAGTTTATAGCAGCGAGACCGCATTTCATGAAGCCTGTAGACGGGCCGGGCAAGTGCGTTGCCAAGTTTAAAGTAAAAAAGACTATAGACAACCTTACCGAAATGATACTCATGCTTCAGGCTGAGGGCGCGAACGATGATGCAGCGTCTGGTTCTGATTATTCCGAGCTTAACGTAAGGCTTACTAAGGAAGACTGGGAGCCGTTTAAGGGACAGGAATATATGTACATAGAATTCCTTCCTGAGAATATCCTGCTTCTGGATCGATAGTATTTTATCGTTAGTCCGCCGGGCGGACGGGCAGTACAGGACTTAATTGCATATTTATTTGAAGTATCTAATTGATAAATACTTGACAAATAAAATGCAAAGTAGTAAAATACTGTTTTGGTTAATAAAAGCCATATAAAATTGAATGAATCCCAACAGGGTTTCAGATATATCATTTAATCAAATTTATTCTTTACAAAGGAGAACGAAAAAATGAAGAAAAAGCTTATCGCATTAGGTCTTGCTCTCGGCATGATCGTATCTATGAGTGCATGCGGCTCAAAGGATCAGCCTGCATCAACTCCTGCTGAATCAGCAAACAACGAGCCTGCTGTAGAACTCCACGTTTCTGCTGCAGCATCAATGCAGGAATCTTTAGATGAAGTTATCGCTAACTACACTAAGGAGCACTCAAACGTTACTATCCTTCCTACATACGATTCTTCAGGCACACTGCTCACTCAGATCCAGAGCGGCGCTGACTGCGACATCTTTATCTCAGCTGCTCAGAAGCAGATGAACGCTATCGATGAAACAGCTGCTGACGGTTATGAAGGAACTAACTATGTTGAACAGGGTACAAGAGTTGACCTTCTCCAGAACAAGTGCGCTCTCGTAGTTTCACCTACAACAACTAAGACTCTCGCTAACTGGAGCGATTTCGAAACAGCTCTCAAGGCTGCTCAGAGCGGTTCTGACCTCATCTTCGCTATGGGTAACTCAGACGTTCCTGTAGGTCAGTACACTTCAACTATCCTTACAAACCTCGGCTTAAACGAAGCTGACATGGCTGCTAAGGGCGTTATCACTTACGGTTCAAACGTTAAGGAAGTAACTTCACAGGTTTCTTCAGGCGCTGCTGACTGCGGTATCATCTATGCTACAGATGCTTACTCTGCAGGTCTCGACGTTGTTGACACTGCAAGCGATGAATTAACAGGCAAGCCTGTAATCTACCCTGCAGCTGTAATGTCAAACTCAGCAAACATCGACGCTGCTAAGGCATTCCTCGAATACCTCCAGTCAGATGACGCTATGGCAAGCTTTGAAAAGGTTGGTTTCACAAAGGTTGCTTAATTAAAGCAATATAGAAATAACTTACAACGTTAAATAAAGCTTAAAACATCAGGATCCCGACAGGCTCGCGCCCGTCGGGATCTTTTAATATTCTGTCGAAAACCCCCGCAATTTTGTACGTATGACCCCGCCCGCCGCCCGCCTCCCGGATATATAATCCTCAATAAGGAGGTAAAACGGGATATGAAAAATGTAGAGTTCGACATAGAGGATGGCACGCTCATAGCCTCGCTTTCCGGTGAGATAGACCATAATGCAGTCTCGGCAATGAGGCAGGAGATAGACAACGCAATGGAAAGATGCAGACTGAAAAACCTCGTGCTCGATTATTCAGGGGTATCATTTATGGACAGCTCCGGTATAGGACTCGTCATGGGGCGCTATCAGAACGTAAAAAGAAAAAATGGTACTATGGTAGTAGTACCTGGCAGCCCTTACGTGAGCCGTGTGCTTGGTTTGTCCGGGATATTCAGCATGGTTCCTAAAAGCAGGACATGCAGTCTTGCAGTAGAATATATATCAGGGAAAGGCGGTACAAGAGCGTGACTGACAGACCAAATAAAAAGCGTGACAGGCACTTCAGTATGGTGTTCGACAGCTGTCCTGAAAACGAGGGATTTGCAAGGGGTGTTGCTGCGGCATTTCTGATGCCGCTCGACCCTACAGTCGAAGAGCTTACAGAGATAAAGACTGCTGTGTCAGAGGCGGTATCAAACTGCGTTATACACGGCTATCTGGGCGGTGACGGAAGTGTGACCATGACGTGTGAGGTGTCCGGTGACGGACGGGTAAGCATAAGCATTAGGGATGAAGGCTGTGGCATAGCAGACATAGAGCAGGCGCGCGAGCCGCTGTTTACAACAAACACTGACGGAGAACGTTCGGGCATGGGGTTTACCGTAATGGAAAGCTTTATGGATCATATAACAGTCAGGTCTGAAAAGGGAAAGGGCACAGAGGTCATAATGACTAAGAG
>CAVGTL010000201.1:4038-4448 GCA_963632005.1 Succinivibrio sp. | reverse complement strand
ATGATATTCATGAAGCAGAGGATATAATGATAGAGGCATTCGCGCAGATGTTCGCAAAAGAGCGCCCTGTAACGCGCAGCGGAAGCTTCAGAGCGTATATGTACAAAACAGCCAGAAATCTCGCGCTGCGTCATAAACGCCGAAACAGAATATTCGTAAGCATGGATGAGCTGACATTTGAGCTGCAGAGCGGCGATAAGGCTGATTCGGATATAATGAAGAGCGAAAGGAACGAGAGACTTTACGAGGCGCTTGCACAGCTTAAGGCGGAATACCAGGAGGCGCTGTATCTCGTATATTCGGAAGACATGAGCTATCGTGAGGCCGGAGCGGTAATGAAAAAGACAGAAAGCCAGATAACGAAGCTCGTTTACCGCGGAAAACAAAGACTTAAAACTATCCTTGAAAAT
>CAVGTL010000201.1:0-3991 GCA_963632005.1 Succinivibrio sp. | reverse complement strand
CAAAGACTTAGAACTATCCTTGAGAATGAGGGCTTTAAATATGAGGACGACTGAGGAACGCATGAAGCTCATATCAGCGAGGACTGAAGAGCTTAAAGAAGAGATGCGGACAGAAGAAGAAATAAAAAAGCGCCGACTCCGGTCGGCCGGCTGTATGGCTGCGTGCGTTATGCTTGTAGCAGGCATTGGAGCGCTTATGCCATCGCTTATGAAAACTACGGCAGATACAAATGTTACATATAAATATGGGGCTGCAAGCATGATAGCTCAAAGCCCTGCGCTCGGTTACATACTTATCGGAATGATGTCGTTCGCGCTCGGAGTATGTGCGACACTTGTGATATTCAGGCTTCGCAGAAAAGACAGCAGTAGCAGGGATAATAGAGATACACCTGATAAAAAGAGCGGTGGATTCGATGGACCGGCGGACGGCACAGGCAACAGACACGTTAAGTAAGCAGGCAAATGAAACGGTGAAATATATGAATTTTGAAATAATAGACAACTGGTTTCAGGTATGCGTGCTGCTGATATCAGCTGCAGCATCATATGTCATGGCTTTCAGGCTTGCAGAGCACAGTGTGCGCGGCAGCAGGTCATTCATGACGCTGGCGTTCGGCTATACCAGCTTTATGCTTGGAACGATGTTTTTTGTACTTCATATAGTTATACTGTCATATAATGCAAAAATATTTTACGTATCGGAGATATCATGGACGGCTGCGTATATGTTTTTCCTTTCACTGATGATAATGCGTGAAAAAGGTCATGAGAGTGAAAGCCGTACGCCTCTGGCGTGGATACCTGTGGCTGTGACGGCACTGGTAACGGTTATGTTTGTAATAGGGTACGGGGCTTCTGTCATGGGCGGGCTTTTTACGTTTGCGCTGGCAGCGCTGTCATTTATGTCAGTGAGGGGGATACACCGAAACAGAGTAAACGGCGCGAGCTGCAGGCTCGATATAACGTTTCTTATTGTAATAGTGCTTCAGGGACTTGTATATATAGTGTCGGCGTTTACAGATGATTATACACGTTTCAATCTGTACTTTGCTGTGGACATATCGCTGACGCTCACGCTTACGACGCTTATACCGACTCTTTACAGAGAATTGAGAAACAAGGAGAGTGAGGGCAGTTGATATATATAGAAAATGTATTTGTATGCCTCGCTGTACCGCTCGCCCTTTCAGTATTTTTTACAAGAGGAGAGGCGAGAAGGTCTACGTTTTTTGTACTTGTCGGAATGCTGATATGTATGCTTTCAGCGTACGTAAACAGCTTTTTTATGTCATCGTACGGTGCAGACGAGGTCATAGCTGCTATAGAGATAACACCTGTATGCGAGGAATTTATGAAGCTTCTTCCACTTCTGTTTTATTTTCTGGTGCTTGAGCCGGATCCGGCAAGGATGACTCCGGCGGCAATAGCGGTAGGCGTTGGATTTGCAACGTTTGAGAACGCATGCTACATGACAGCTAACGGAACTGACGATCTTTATTTTTTACTCGTGCGCGGTCTGTCCGCGGGAGCGCTGCATATACTTTCAGGCATAATAACAGGCTTCGGGCTGGCTTACGTTTTCAGGCGCAGCTGGCTGCTCATAACGGGAACGTTCGGCCTTTACGGCGTATGCGTTACGATGCATGCAGTTTATAACCTTATGATAACTGCCGAGCATGGCGCGTGGCGAGCAGTCGGATACGTATTTCCTACTGCTCTGATATCGCTGCTGTTTATATTAAGGATAGTTTCAGCGAGGACGGGACTGCCGGAACGCCTGAACGGCGTAAGAGCTGTGCCTGAAAATGATATATCTGACGATGATAATGTATAGAAACATTTAAACTCTGCCCGAGGGAAAATCAGTATTTTATGATGCGGTGAATATAATTAAAAAATAAAATACAAGAATAAAAATGGCGGCTCTGCATTATGCAAAAGCCGCTTTTTTCAATGCTTTAACGGCTTTGGGCGCGCCTGGCGCGCGGGCTGAAATGGTATTGGTATGACCGATTTTCACGGGTAAAAAAATTATGAAATTTCGTGAATATTCCTGTTGACTTTCCTGTAAGGTAAGCTTGATATAATACATTCATCGATTACAGGCGTGCTGCCTCAGGCGATGTGAAGCGCCCTTTCGCGTAAAAGGGGTCGGGAGGGTGCTTCAGCATTGCAATGATTTACCTTTAGTAATATAATTTTGAGTGAACGGCTTGTTCAGGCGGCGACGCCTGCCGGGTCGGAATAGATTTGGAATTATTAATTATTGATTATGCGAGGTAATGCATGGCTGATATGCGATTGGGAAAAACAGAAATAATTACAGATAAAACGGGATTCGGGGCTCTGCCGATACAGCGCATCTCTGATGATGAGGCCGTTCGCCTTCTGAGGAAGGCGTATGATCACGGTGTGACGTTCTTTGACACGGCGCGCTTTTATACGGACAGCGAGCATAAGTTAGGGCTTGCGTTTAAAGGTATGCGCGACAAGGTGTTCATAGCGACAAAGACTATGTCAGACACGCCGGAACAGTTCTGGTCTCAGCTTGAGACATCGCTGAGCGAGCTCGGTACCGATCATATAGATCTTTACCAGTTCCACAATCCTGCTGTCTGTCCTAAACCGGGCGACGGCAGTGGAATGTACGAGGCAATGCTCGAGGCAAAGGCACAGGGAAAGATACGTCATATAGGCATAACTAACCACAGGCAGCAGACAGCGCTTGATGCGATAGAGTCAGGCCTTTATGAAACGCTTCAGTTTCCTTTTAACTATCTCGCCACTCCGGAAGACGAAGAGATCGTCAGGAAGTGCCGCGAGGCAGATATGGGCTTCATAGCCATGAAGGGGATGTCCGGAGGGCTGATAACACAGTCGGCTGCGGCATTCGCCTTCCTCGATCAGCCGCAGTACGATCACGTGCTGCCGATATGGGGAGTACAGCGTGAGAGCGAGCTTGACGAATTCCTTTCATATATGACGAACCCACCGGGAATGACGGATGAGATAAAGAAGATCATCGAGTTCGACAGAGCGCAGCTTATCGGAGATTTCTGCCGTGGCTGCGGCTACTGCATGCCGTGTCCTGTGGGAATAGAAATAAACAACTGCGCGCGGATGTCGCTTATGATAAGGCGCGCGCCTCAGTCAGCCCAGCTGACTCCTGCCATGCAGGAAAAAATGATGAAGATAGATGACTGTCTGCACTGCGGGCAGTGCAGCAGCAAATGCCCTTACGGGCTCGACACGCCTGCGCTGCTTGAGAAAAACCTTGCAGACTATAAAGAGATACTCGCAGGAAAGCAGGTGTAGTACTCATGAACTGGATAAATACATACACAGAAAAATACTTTGACGTCATGGACCCGGATCCGGCTATGATCGACATCCGGGACGTCGCGCACTCTCTCTCACTCCAGTGCCGCGGCAACGGACATGTTAAAACTTTCTTTTCAGTAGCTCAGCATTGCGTGAATTGCTGCCGAGAGGCGGCAGCGCGCGGCTGCAGCCGCAGAGTGACTCTCGCGTGTCTGCTTCACGACGCGTCAGAGGCATATATGTGCGATATACCGCGACCGATAAAGAAGCTGCTCCCTCAGTATATAGAGCATGAAAACAAGCTTCTTGATATCATCTATACAAAGTATCTCGGCTCGAAGCTTACGCCTGAGGAACAGAAGCAGGTAAAGCAGATAGACGACGATATGCTTTATTACGACCTTAAGGTCCTTCTTAATATGGATATAGACCAGGAAGAACCTGATACACATATACACATAGACTTTGAGCCGGTCCCGTTTGAGAAGGTGGAGAATGAATACCTCAGCCTTTTCTACGGACTGATCAGAGCACTTTAATATCGAAAATCAGAATTGTTCATAAATATATAAAAGTACATGCCGAAAGCGGTTGCCTGAAATTGCCGCTTTCGGCATTTGCTTTTTTTGGGTATTGACATTGACGTTAGGGTAAATAGATATAATAT
>CAVGTL010000200.1:0-4459 GCA_963632005.1 Succinivibrio sp. | reverse complement strand
GCATTTACCGCAGTATATGCACCTGTCCTCCTCTATAGTAGCCTGATCCTCAGTAAGCGATATCGCCTTTACAGGACAAAATCTCACGCACTTGTAGCAGTTCTTACAGTCAGCATCCTTCAGACGCATTATGAGCCCTCTGCCATTCATATTATTTTCCATAATAAATTAAACCTCCCTGCACGAATAATGCAGTTCATCACTGTGCCGCCCGGCGGCAACATATTAAAACACCACTTTTGTATATTGTATATTTTATTAGATGCAGGACGTTCCAACTGCCTGCGAATATACGTAACGCTCCGTGTTATAGGATATTACAACTGCGCTTATCCGTATATTCTCCGGCTCAATATGACGTCTTTTAAATAGTACCTAATATTAAATTAAGAAAAACATTGCTACTATTAACCTCTGAGGATCTCCCTACTAAATACTTCATCGACGTTATCACGAGTCAGATCAAATATATCCTTATCGTCGATAACAGTCCCTATATTTCCTCTGCAACGCTCCATACAAAACGACGCCTTGAGTTCCACTTCATTTTCCAGACCGTTTTCAGCTATCAGCTCCTGAAGCCTGTCTATAACGTGGTGCGAGCCTTTCATATGGCACGCGCTTCCAACACAGATCGTAATAGTCCTCATATTACCATTAACTCCTTTCAACAATGTTTCTGCAGCAACACAGGACTTTCGAACAACAGAATATCGTAAGTCCCCATATAATTGATTATAGCATGAATTGCATTCATTTTATATATAAGCCTGCACATATGATCATTAAAAAATTTCAACATTGCAACATAACGATAAAATTGATAATATATAGGAATACTTAGTGTTACATGGGAAAGAGGTTTTATATGATAATAGACGTAAGCATCGCCCTGATACTGATAATCTGTATATTCATCGGCGATAAAAAGGGGTTTTTCCGCTCATTCATGAGCACATTTGGCTGGATCGTATCGTTTGCGGGTTCGTACTTCCTGCGTGACTACGCTACAACATATATAAATGAACGGACAACGATGTACAATGATATACTTGTAAAAGTCACAGAGTACATCAAAGCGCGCCTCGAGCACGCCGCTACAGGTGACGATATAGCGGGATACGGCGGCATATCAGGCTCGGTCGCTTCCGTAATAAAAAATTCTGCCAACACTGCCGTTCAGGCGGCTGCCGAAAAAGCCGCAGAGCCTATAGCAGACGCTATATTCGCCCTTCTGACGATGATAATAGTAATAGTCCTTATCAGGCTTTGCACATACCTTGTCGAAAGGATAATAAGCTTCTTTATTGACGAAAGCAAAACGCTCAGCTCTCTTGACAGCGTTATGGGCATGCTCTTCTCGCTTATAAAAGGCTGTTTCATCTCGTTTTTTCTGCTGGCAATAGTCTACATGGTAGGAGTTATAGGCGATATACAGCAGATACTCGATCAGGTCAGCTCATCGATGGTCTGCGTATTCCTGATAAATTCCGACATTATTCCAAATGTCTTTAACATATCCGCGTAAATTTTAATTGAGTAATCAGCAAAAGTATGTTAATATAATGTGCGGCGATAATTTCGCCGGTCATGCTCGTGTAGCTCAGCGGATAGAGCGTCGGTTTCCTAAACCGTGCGTCGAGAGTTCGATTCTCCCCACGAGCACCACATAAAGCCTCTGCGCATCGATTGTGCAGAGGCTTTTATATTATATTTATTATATTAATAAAAAAGACTGCCGCTTAAAACGACAGCCTCATTATCTGTTATTTTTCTCTGCACAGATCAATGCATTACTTTTTTTCAGTTTCATGCACCATAAATGTTATAAACTCCAGATCGCTCTTAAACTGTATACTGTTTCCGCTTTCCAGACACTCGGCATCTCCCTGCCATCCTGATATCGTCCTGAAAGCTATCCTTACTCTGAAAGTAGCTACAGGCTGCATTTCAGACCAGGCTGCAGGAGCATCCTCCTCAGGAATATGAAATTCCGCTTTATCTCTATACGATGTTTTCTGAAGGTTAAGCTCCGTCACATTATCCATTTTCCTGTAACGCGACATAGGCTGCGGGAAGGAGATACTGTTCATGCAATCCTCTATCATCAGTATCAGTTCTATAAGATTCTTAAATACCCTGTTGCACCCGTACAGACCGTTTGAAAACAGCCCCTGCATATTTGAATCCTTAAACGAATATATTTCTATGGTACTGAACTGGTCATCTCTTGAGATCGCTGCTACTTTATTTAATGACATCAGATTCCTCCAACGAAGCCGCAGCAGCCTCAAGCTCGCTGTCCATCATAAGAGTCATTTCAAGTACACTTCTGAAAGCATTTGAATTTCCAGAATCAGTACATGCTATAATGCCCTGCCAAGTATCAAATTTTCTGAAATATATCTGAAGCCTGAAAGTCGCAAAAACTCTCTGTTTGTCAAATATCCACGGTTTTGAGCCTTCTACAAGATCAAATCTTCCTTCATGTCTTGCTGATTCAAAAATATCCTGCCTTGTAACATCTGCTGCATCCGAAGAGTCAAGGATATCGTTTATCCTCAGGATAAGCTGTGTCATGTTTGAGTAACTGTAACGCAGGTTTCTGGATACATCGCAAAGCATTCCTTTTATATTTTTTCCATCGTAACTGTATACTTTTATCATAAGAACACAGCTGCCAGCAACCTTATATACCTTATCCATGTATTCTCCTACTGATTTCATCAACTAAATATGAATATACCTGCTCCATTCCATTTAAGTATACACATCCGAGTAACAAACCGGTAACAAATTGGCATCTTAAGTTCCAAAAAAACAATTGTTTTAATTGCAATACAATTTAAATCACAGTTTCGATAGGAATAGTTGCATATTCCAGTTTTATAGCCATCTTAGGATATTCACGATAGAAGCGCTTTATTATCCTTTCTATTACCATTTCTGCATTTTCCATAGTCAGTGTATGGAGCATTATTATGTACTGTGAAACACTATATCGTGTATATACATCACCGCGTCTGAGCGATTCATTAACTGTAAGCAGCAGCTTTCCCATAGCATTATTAAGTACACGCTGCTCCGGCTTTTCTCCATTGCCGTCTGTAACAGTTATAAGTCCCAGAAATACTGACTGCCCAGTACGTGCAGAATTTCTGACGTCAAGCTGATATATTTCTTTAAAGACTTCAAATTCACAGTAGAACGCGCCTGTCTCATGTTCACTCTCGTTAAGAGTGTCCCTTATAGCATTCAGATCCATTTCAGTCTGATGCAGAGTCCTTACGACCTGCTTATAAAGTGCGCTGAACTCTGCCGAAGGCGCCACCCCAAACTTTTCGTAAAACATCTTTGTAACAGCCTCATAATGGCTTTTAGCCAACTGCTGGTTCTTGGTATTTACAAGCGCCTGTATAAGATGATAATGAAGCATCTCATCGTATGGATCGATCTCGGTAGCCTTCTGGCATATAGCTACTATCTCATCCCAGTTCTTTATTCCTACAAGTATATCTATAGCTTCATGAACAGCCTTTATATACAATGAATGATAATATGTAGAAATAGGCACAGCCCACGTTTCCATCTCTATCTTAGGCAGGAAATCCCCCTTATAAATAGAAATAGCATTAGACAGATAATCCAGTCTCTGTTCTATACTTATATCCTTCTGTGCTGCATTTTGAATGTTCTCCTCAAAAACATCCAGATCGACTACCATATTAAGCTTATCATTCCACGCATATGTCCCGCGTCTGTAAATTATAATATTCTTAGTGTTTTCATACTCAAGTCCTGCAACCATCGTCCTTGCGCGATGAACGAGAGTTTTCAGCGTATTTGCAGGATTACCATTATTGTCATCAGGCCATAACAGGTCTATCAGATCGTTCTGAGATATCTCCTTACCCCTGAATGTCACCAGATATTCTATAAGAAGCCACAGCTTCTTTGAACGTCCCTCCTGGTCACTGATAACATTATCTCCATATTTCAAAGTGAATTCACCCAGCATATTTATATATAATGGCGAATCAGTTCCCATATATTACCTCCGTTTACTCGTACAATTACTTTAATTAATATTTTATCACCCATAAATGTAACTTTCAAGTTAATTCCATTATCATTTAAATTTGTCTGTATCATTTTATGTACATAACAAAACAGCGTACCATAAAGGTACGCTGTTTTGCTGTTATGAAATATTTAGGAATTGAATATAGTGTTTTGCAATTTGATTATTTATGTACTAATTATAACACACTTCGCGGAAAATTGTTACATTTTTTTGAGAATAAATAAAAAATTTTTTAACTCCGCTGTAATATAATCTTCTGCTGTCCCGTTTAGTACGCATTTGCTGCGCAGACGCTAAAAAAGCAGAGCGCTTACACACTCTGCTTTTTAGTAAAACCGGCAATGTCCTATTTTCCCAGGCAGCCTCCCGCCAAGT
>CAVGTL010000199.1:2141-4517 GCA_963632005.1 Succinivibrio sp. | reverse complement strand
TCCGTTCCAGATTATCATAGAAGATCTACATTTACAGACTTTTTATCACAGTCTCAAAACGAGATAAGCCAGGTAAAGCAGACCGGTTTAGAATGCTATAAATACGGATTTTTTTCCAGATCAGGATTTATTTGCAATAAAGAAGCTGACCGAATATTGATCGAATTAGATGAACTATACAAATAAAGCACCGGATGGCCCGCTTTCATTGACTGCGGGGCATCCAATGTTCAAGTTTCACATGCTCTTACACATAGGAGGGCGCGCCGGGCGCGCGTCTTACCTGCATCATTCATGCTACTTCACGCAGCGAAAATACACCATTGACCCATCGACGTTGATATCGATTTCTTTATACATTTTATGCAAAATATCCATTAATTCTTCCTCAGTACAGAATGGCGGAGAAAACCAGCCTTTCTTAGCAAGAATGTTTTTCACAAGCCAGTCTGTCCGCTTTGACTTTCCTTTTATGTAGAAACAGGCAATAAATTCACCGCCGGATTGCAAAACACGCCATATTTCACTGAACGCTTTTTGTTTATCAGGAAATGCGTGAAATCCATTCATACTGACAACGATATCAAAAGTTCCGTCGTCCATTCCCAGTTCGCCCACATCGCCCTGCATACACTTGATATGCGCGTGACCGTTCAGCCTTTTCTGTGCCTGTGTAAGCATGATAGAATTCAGATCAAACGCAGCTTCGCAGATTTTATTCGGTTGCAGCTGACTCGGTAATGACCGAATAAAATTTGACATTTATTCATTATCTAGAAATTTCCATTCAATAAACCGATGCTGCATCCATTCGTCAGGTGCTTCTGTGTCAAGCTCCCTCTGCATCTCGGTCGTTGCCTGTATACCGTAGTGTCTCTCACTCCAGCGCAGGATCGATGTTCCCGTCATACACATATCAAGTACGATAACAAAACTAAGCAGCGTGCATGCTACCTTCCATGGTCTGCCCGTGCAGCGCTTTAAAACAATGTCGATGCGCGGAGACAGTTTTGCAAACACGAATGCGGCTATGCCCCACGCTGCGGAGAATCCGACGCATATTATGCCTTTATAATTCATAAAGCTGTTGCTGTAATTCCAGGCGCGCATCCCCAGGCCGTACCGCAGCAGCAGTCCGCACAACAGCTCCAGCGTTGTCGCGAAAACAGTCATCGTTGCGATCTGGACGATCACCGGCCTGTTTCTGAGCTTTACCGCTCCTATGTAAAAAAGCACTACGCCGAGCCCGTAAAGCAGATTGTACGGCACGATGACCGATACGACATGCGTTTCCCAATGGCCCTTTGTAATGAGACAGAACATTCCTTCTATAATAACGCCCGCTATTCCTCCTGCGAGGAACAGCCAGAAAAGCTTTGTATATGTAGTACTGTTTTTATGCAACATGATCCCAATTCACTTTCTTTAATAATTTTTTGTATTCATTCCCATCACCATGAGTTAGAAATGAAAATATTGCCCCGATCCATCAATAATTCTTTCATTCCAAAAAATACTCTGAAATCGCAGCTTTCATAATACTACGCTTCCGGAGCATTTTCAACATAACGCCTTGCTTGTTTATCTTTTGTTTAAACAGCTTTGTATTTGTTATATATTTTATTATATACAACAACAAGCACCGGCAGCCCGACCGCACATCCGGCTATTATCAGAATCAACGCTATTGTATAGCTCCATTTGTCGACAAACGCAGCCACCCAGTAAATAACAGAATATGCTATCCACATGATCCCGTTTGCATGATTATATGCTTCAACATCTGTTATCTCCGTTTTCTTGATTTCTTTTCCGGCCCAGAACCACATAGGCTCTTTTCTGTTCCATGCATAAATACCGATAAGCGTAAGCAGCATACTGCACGGGATCATTACAATATACCAGACAAGATCTTCCATATTCTTCACCTTTCCATTATTTTAAGATACTATCATTTCTTTATCATACGACTCACTAAAAATCCGGCTTCATCTTTTACAATTTCATATTCTTTTGCCATAGGATGCTCTGAGCCTACCACGCAATAGTCGCATTTGTCGGAGTTTCCGCACGTACCGAAGCGGATCAGAGTTCCGTGAAGCTGGCTGATCCCCCAATAGTCTGAATTGCATAAAAGCGGGAGTATATGCAGCAGATCATACTTTTTCGCAAATTCCGCGTTCGGGCATTGTGTAAAATCGTATCCGGCAACATGGTTCTTTTTATCGTATGGTTTATATACGTGGCAGAAGCATGCCGGATACTGCGCATACTGCTTTCGGTCTTTTTTTCCTACTATTTGAAATACCTTGTCGAGGATCCACATATCAAAGCTGCGATTCAGGTTCATAACCTTTCCTAATCCTGGAAATCCCG
>CAVGTL010000199.1:0-2131 GCA_963632005.1 Succinivibrio sp. | reverse complement strand
TAGTCAGGGAGTTCTTCCAGGTATTTGTTATACTGATCGGCGGTCGCCTCCCAGAGCTTAGCGCCTTCTGTTTCTCCATACCGTACTTTCAGCCACTTTTCTACTTTCGCGCAAAATTTTGGGATATCGCTTAATTTCATATGTTCTGCCATAAAATTCTCCTGCTTTCTAAATTTCATTGATCGAAGAGGGCGTTCACACGACGCTCAATTATTTCAGCATACTGTAAATGCATTCTAATAATGTCAATGAAAGTATTATATTAACGATTCTGTAATGCTTCAGATAAAATTTCTGGATAAGCATTCCCGTTCCTATCCACACGCTTGTTGCAATCGTTCCTATCGTTGCAATTATTATTTCAAAGAATAACAATGCAGGTAATGCTGTTGTAAATTTTACAACGTATCCTGTCAACGCAGTTATTCCGAACATATAGATCTTGACATTTACGAATTGAAGCATGAAGCCCTTCCAAAAGAACGCCGATCTCTCTGCATCTTCCGATACCGGAGTGCTCAACGCTATATGTACCGCAAGCCATAAAATATATGCAGCTCCTAAATATTTCATGTAATTCATCACATCAGGCAAAAATGCGTTCAGACTGTAAACAAAAAAACTGCATATTATCTGTACAACATAATATCCTGTGAATATTCCCAGAAACAACGGTCTACCCTTTTTACATCCGTAATTTGTAACTGTGTTGAGAGCAAGTATATTGCCCGGACCAGGTGTGAAAGCGTTTATGATGCAATATATCAGAAAATTTCCGAGTATATAAAAAGACATAATTATTTTCCATCCTTCCATCTGTTTGATATTTACAGGATATTTTACCAGACAGAAAGGAAGCATACATAACACTTATTTAATATACTTATGCATAGCTTCAGACTATGGATGCGCGGGCGCATATTTTTTTAATTCTTCCAGATATATTTTTCCTAGCTCGCTCAATTCCTGCTTTTCATTTATTATATAGCCGATCTTGATATATCCTTTTTCAACTAACGGAACTGATATTATCCTGTCTCCGTTCAGATATTTTGGAAAAATGCCGCTTGATATCGTATAGGCGTTCAAGCCAAGCATAAAATTCACGATCGCGCCTCTGTCGTCTATCCGTATCTCTTTATCGACCGGTACTGAGCTGAACAATTCCTCGGAGTAATAAACAGATTCATATTCATCCTGTACAAAATTCAGTCGAGGATACGGAGCCAGCTCGTTCAGGGAGATCTTTTGATGCTTTGCAAGCGGATGATCTTTTTGCAGGAATACATGAGGGACCGCTTCAAACAGCTCTGTAAACACAAGATGATATTCATCGAGCATTTTCCTGATGACCGGCTCATTTTCTTCTGACAGATACATGACGCCCAGATCGCATACCCTGTTTTTTACGTTTTCCATGATCTGATGCGTTCCTGTCTCACTGTAATAGAAGCTGTAGCGCTCCTGTCCGAAGCACTTTACAAGCTCTACAAATGCGTTTTCGGTAAATGTATAATGGTGCGCCGAGACTCCGAATTTTATTTTAGGCGGAAGCTCCGTAATATACCTGTCCTCAAGCAGCTCCATCTGCTGAACTACCTGTCTTGCGTATCCTGAAAATTCCATACCTTCCTTTGTCAGCGTTATCCCGGTCCTGCTTCGATTGAATATCGATATTCCTGCTTCTTTTTCTATTTCTTTTATTGCGTTTGAAAGGCTTGGCTGCGATATAAAGAGCTTTTTGGCTGCGTCTGTTATCGAGCCTGCTTCTGCTACCGTCAGGACATATTTTAATTGTTGAATCGTCATGATTTTCCTCGTTTTGAAACGTAATTTTATTTATTGTATTCTATCAATAGTTGTTATCAATTACAATATTGACACATAATGCTAATAACTTTTAATGTATGATTTCAAGACTATTGGGCGCGCCGGCGCGTAAACACGATTTTACAAAAATAGCGCGGCAATTTTTCGCTTTGCCGCGCTATAAGAGGCTCATTATTACATTGTACTATGAGTTTTTATTTACAAACTTGAAGTTGTCAGCATTTCATTTTCAATTCGTCGCCTGCTGACTTTCCAAATTCCGATTTCACTACAGCTTTTCTATCACGCAGCTGTGCTCTTT
>CAVGTL010000198.1:0-4522 GCA_963632005.1 Succinivibrio sp. | reverse complement strand
GTATATTTAGATGTGTCTGCCTTTGCCAAACGTGATAATACCTGAACAAATGCTGATTCTGAAATCTTTCCATTTGGAGTAAAACGCTTATTACCCGTTCCATTCATATAGCCTGCTTCAGTTGCCCATTTTACTTCAGGGTAGAACCAGTCATTTGTTCTTACGTCATCATAAATATCACTCACATTCGTAGCTTTAAATTCAGCTGATACCGTGACCTTACTTGACGGCATTACAAATGTATATGTGCCATCGGCATTTTTAACAACATTTATACTGTTGCCCTTTGCGTCTTTTACTGTAACTGATACAGTTTCATATCCTGGATTTGGAGTTGCCGTAATTGTTACAGTTTTTCCTGCAGCTGCTTTTTCAGGTGATATTTTTAATGTTCCATTCTGAGTCGTACCCTTTGATATGCTGTAAGAAGGTGTAGTAGCAGATGCTGATCCTGCGCCTCCACTTCCGCCACCTGACGAACTTACTTTTGAAGTGTAGTTCTGCGCTGCACGTTTCAATTCCTTATTTGAATTTCTAAATTCAGCTGCAATTGTATGTTTTCCGGATCCTGCATTTTTAAACGTCTGCTTCATAACAGTTATTTTAGTGCTTCCTGATTCAGCTTTATAATCTGTATCTTTTACAAGCTTTTTTCCGTCTAACCAGAAATCCTGAAATTCATCTATGACACCCTCGACCTTAAATTCATGATCCGATTCATAATCTGATATTTCTTCAGGCACAGCGACCTGAACAGAATACCCCTCATCAGTCTGTGAGTCTACATTTGAGTCTGTATTATCAAGCACTTTCAGTGTGAACTGTTTTGCTGTATCAGCAATTGTTTCAGTTTTACCTGTGAACATACTAGTATATTCACATTTCATATTTACAGTAAAATTATATGTACCTGTAGCAGTAGGTACTCCATATATCTCGCCGTTAGGAAGTAACGATACTCCAGGTGGCAGAGAACCATTTTTTATATTAAATACAATATTATTACTACTATTCATATTACTTGTCTGTAATAACGCTGAATATGGTACATACTTTACAGCTTCAGGTATTGCATCAGTCCGTAAAGTAGGTGTTCCTGATACGCCGACAAGGTTTATAACAACATCTTCCTGTCCATCTGCCGATATAGTCAGCTTACCACTTACCATACCGTCCCCATCCGGAACTAGCCTTATCTTAGCAACATTATCAAGTTCGCCTTCTTTTCCGTAATTTTTATTAACCTTTGTAAATGCAGCCAGAGTATCGTTGTTTTCTCCGCCTACTGTCCAATAATCATCAAGCTTTACATTTTCTGCATCATCACTAAGTTTTGCTGTAAGTCCTGTAAGCTTTTCATCACCAACATTAGCTATAAAAATATCATGATATTTTTCAAATTTATCAGTCAGGAATATTTCACGTGTAATTATTTTATTACCATCATTATCCTTACTTACCGCAGCACCATTAGTTCCATTAACAAAAAGCTTCGCTCCGCCTTCATGCCTTGGTACAAATGTGACCCAGTAATTTTTTATGCTCTTAAAATCATCACCTGTTACTGAATATTCAACTGCATCATCTGTAAAATCAAGTGTTGTATCAGATTTATCTCCACTTTGCTGTATCTTTGCAACAGCTCCTTCTTCATTGCCTGTCGCAAATACGCTTTTTTCATTTGCCGACCAGAATACAGGTTTCAATGCTGATACATCCGTTGCTGTTGTAAGGACCGTCTGGAAACCATTATAATAATACCCATCATGTTCATAAGGCATTACATATGTATCTACAGAACCATTATCACTGCTGACTGCGCCATTTACTCTAAAATAAATATCTGAACGATATGGTCGCTGTTCACTGCTATAATCAGATTTGCTCCTATCACTGTCTATCGCTTTAACTGTAATTTTAAAAATTTCCCCATATATATCTAATATAGTGAAATTGACTCCATTGCCACTGTAATTAGCCTTATATCCATTTCGTGAAAATAAGCTTTCTGTCAAATCTTCTAACTCTGAATTTTCAATATCATAAACATTATCATAGTGACCTAATACAGCCTTATCTACCAGATTTATTCCATTGCTTGAGTTATCTACAGCAGGATTTGGATGCATATAATATAAACACAAATAATATTCTGAATTTGATGGATACTCTTTATATAAATTATACTCTATATTCTTAATACCATTACTAGTATTACTATAAGTACCATACTCTACATGAGTATCATGTCCACTTCCTAAATACAAATCTCCACTTATGCTTGCGTAGCCATCATAAATTGCTATATAGAAAGCTCTTATATAATTTTTACCATCTGTTACCGTAACTGCAGGCCATGTATTGTAATTTTTAAAATTACCTGAATAACCTGCACCTTCAGACATCATATTTGAAATATTCCATATTCTATCAGTAATTTCTACTGTTTCTTTATCATTATTTAATGCTTCTAATGATTCATAATATCCGGAAAATGCCCTTATAGAATTATTATATTTGCTCATTTTATCATTAAATTTTAATGATATGAACATATTTCCAGAATTATCGTATGACTCAGGGTCTAATTTAAACTGAAGTACATTATTTACGATATTTTCTTTTCTTGTACTAGTATATGTATATTGATTCCAAATCGTAGCCTGTCTT
Source organism: Succinivibrio sp. (assembly GCA_963632005.1). Taxonomy (GTDB): domain Bacteria; phylum Bacillota; class Clostridia; order Peptostreptococcales; family Anaerovoracaceae; genus CAKQOE01. The sequence continues at coordinate 1,852 of CAVGTL010000198.1, read as the reverse complement.
CTTGCTCCATTAATTTCACTGTAAATTCCAGCATCAATATATTGGGCTAAGTCATCTGCAGGCAAGGTGATTTCAACTCTATAATAATTATTATTATTAACATCGAGCTGTAGAGCATTTCCTACGATCACTTTAAAATACTCTGTATTTTCATAAGATTCAATATACTCACTTAAATCAATAGATCCTGTATCTCCATCTAAAATAATATAATCATCAGAACTGTATCCTTTGGCTATAGCTATTTTTTTACCATCGGTATTCACATTTGTATCAGAGAAAATGGTTTTTATAGATACTGACTTCAATTCTTCCGGTAAGTACGATGAAAGGTCTATTGTAGTAGTATAGCCCTCAGAATCCTGAATATAATTTTCGTCATGTGGAATCAAAGTATTAGGGCTGACCTGAGAATCACTGAACTCCTTCTCAGCCGGTCTCGCTGCAACATAATCATCGCCTACATACACGCCAAACTGAGATATTTTATCAGGATCATTCATTTCTGAATGCACGCTGAATGTGTGTCCTGCGACCTCTACAGTGCTCTCCGGTGTGTCGAACCATTCTCTTGTTTTTACCCATTCTCCATTTGATGAAGACTGATACGCAAAAAGTACTTCATACGGGAAGAATGCGTTATCTTCCAGTTTTATAGTATAATTTCCGTCGTCATCAAACAGCTTGTACTGTTCAGGCGCATCCTGCGCCATTTCTGTGTCACTGCTTACATATACAGGCATGTCCAACAGATTATACATAACACACTCTGCCGTAACATCCTGAGCATTACCTGCACTTCCGGCAAATGATACAGGTATCATCGTAATCGTCAATGCAACAGCCAAAAGCCATGTAAGCCCGTTTCTTACCAACTTCACTTTTCTCCTCCTTCTAATTTTTCCGCTTTCCGGTCGGACAGCAACTAACCGATCGTTATTATTTTTCAGCGGATCTTCCCATTGCAATAAGTTCATCTATGGAATAAATGCGCGTACCGCGCAGATTTCCCGTTCTGTAATCAAAAATCAGCTTTCCGTCAATATAGTCACAAAGCTCCGGCAGATATGCTATTGCCTTACATTTCTTATCTAAGAGCAACCCGTATCTTTCACCGTCTGCTGTTATATACTCTGTTATCAGATACTCTCCTGCCTGTGTCACATAAGTAAGATAGTCATCTGATTCCAACTCTTTGATTTTTTTGTTATTTTTCTTATCATATGCGATCGGTGTTCCATGAAGCGGAGACTCGATCCTGATATGGTCAGTCTCAAATTCTTCATATAGGCTCTGATCAGGTATTTCCTCTTTTTCTTCAGATATGACAGACCCGTCGGATGCTGAGTAACACCTGTGCATGCCATCGTTGTATATGACTTCAAGATATGAATCGCTTCCATTCCTTCTATACTGCTGGTCATATATCTGCTCTGCATCAGGCATATCCGTATCACATATCACTGATCCATCGATACTGCACAATCTGAATCCTTTATAACTGAAAAGCATTACAGTTTTTCCATCCGCGCTTATCCTTACCTCATCATGATCGTACGCCGGGTCGTACGCAAATATCTGACTGTCAGAATTATCTTTCATTTGCATTATCCGTATGCTGTTGCTGTCAACAGCTCCTGCAGCAGCAGTCTTTCCTGATGCAGCTACCATACCGTAATGCAGCTCTGTATCGTCAGTCTTCTGAGTGCTTTTGCTATTTATTTTCGAACTCTCCATACCTGACATTTGAGCAGCTTTATTATCGAAATATAACAGTTCTCCATCATCGGCTGCGATTGGTCCTATGTCAAGATTTAGTGCAAATTAAAATGGGAGATTTCTCATAATCAAC
>CAVGTL010000197.1:0-4602 GCA_963632005.1 Succinivibrio sp. | reverse complement strand
ATTCAAGAATTAAGCTTCGAGCGGATAAACGCTGACTTTCTTTCTTGACTTGCCTTCTCTTTCGAACTTTACAGTTCCTTCTACCTTAGCAAAGAGAGTATCATCGCCGCCCTTACCTACATTTGTACCAGGATGGAACTTTGTACCTCTCTGACGAACGAGAATGCTTCCTGCGCTAACTACCTGACCGTCAGCTCTCTTAACGCCTAAACGTTTCGACTCACTGTCACGTCCGTTCTTGGAACTTCCTACGCCCTTCTTACTTGCCATAGACTTACACCTCCCTTATAAACAATGTATGTCTTCGCTGATATATAAGTAATACTTACTTAATAAACATATAATTTACTGTGATAAATGTCAATAACTGCTCTTAAATTAGAGAGAAATTGATTCGATCTTTACCATAGTATATGGCTGTCTGTGACCCTGCTTCTTTCTATAGTCCTTCTTAGACTTATACTTGAAGATGATCACCTTAGGACCCTTGCCGTTTTCAACAACTGTTCCGTTTACGTTGCAGCCTTCGATATATGGCTTACCAACCTTGATGTCAGCGCCTTCTCCAGCTACGAGAACCTTGTCAAATACAACTGCTTCCCCAGCCTCAACATTCAGCTTTTCAACAGTAATAACATCGCCTTCAGTGACTCTGTACTGCTTTCCGCCTGTTTCAACTATTGCGTACATTCGATTTACCTCCTCTATCCGGTCTCGCCGTGAGGGCAGCGTTATGCTTTATGACCCTTTTCGTGCGGCTTACCGAACTATAATACTACACGCAGGAGTAGTTGTCAATCAGAATTTTTAATTGCATTAAATAATTTTAGTCAAGTATCTCGCCAGTCTCAGGATCGATTATAGGAGCGTTTTCGTCTATAAGGTCCATATCGTCCATCTGTGCTGCTATATCATCAGGGATATCGTTTTCATCAACTAAGTTGCCTGATATCTGCTCTTCTTCGCTGTTTCCTGACGGAGATATCTTTTCTCTTATCTGGGCTTCTATCCTGTTAAGTATCTCAGGGTTTTCTGCAAGGTATTTCTTAACGTTCTCTCTGCCCTGTCCGATCCTGTTGCCTTCGTAGCTGTACCATGCGCCTGCCTTGTCTACGATCTTATGTTCTACGGCGCAGTCGAGTGCGTCGCCTTCGCGCGATATACCATGTCCGTACATGATGTCGAACTCAGCCTGCTTGAACGGAGGCGCTACCTTGTTCTTTACGATCTTTACGCGCGTACGGTTTCCGATAAACTGATCGCCCTGCTTTATACCTTCTACTCTTCTTACATCTATTCTCATAGTAGCGTAGAACTTAAGCGCACGTCCACCCGTAGTTACTTCAGGATTACCGAACATAACGCCGACCTTTTCTCTGAGCTGGTTTATAAAGATAGCACAAGTGTTTGATTTATTTATAGCGCCTGCGAGCTTTCTGAGCGCCTGTGACATGAGTCTCGCGTGGAGACCTACGTGGCTGTCGCCCATCTCGCCCTGTATCTCTGCCTTAGGTACGAGTGCTGCTACAGAGTCAACTACAACTACATCGAGTGCGCCGCTGCGGACGAGCATCTCGCATATCTCAAGTGCCTGCTCGCCTGTATCAGGCTGTGAAACTAAAAGCTCGTTTATATCTACGCCGAGCTTTGAAGCGTATTCTGGATCGAGCGCGTGTTCTGCATCTATGAATGCAGCTCTGCCGCCGAGTCTCTGCGCTTCTGCTATTATATGAAGCGCAAGAGTTGTCTTACCTGATGATTCCGGTCCGTATATCTCTGTGATACGTCCGCGCGGTATGCCGCCTACGCCTGTAGCTATATCAAGACTGATAGAGCCTGTTGATATAGTTTCTATATTGAGGCCCGTATCGTCGCCGAGCTTCATTATAGCGCCCTTGCCGAACTGCTTCTGTATCTGCTGAAGCGCGGCGTCAAGCGCCTTTTCCTTTTCTGTCATATTGCTGTCATTTTTAACTTCTACTTTGCTTTCGCTTTTTTTAGCTGCTGCCATAATATATGATCCTTTCATTGGTCACGATCTTCTAATGCGTTCTTCCAACCGTACATTCTAAACATTCGTTCGATGTTTATATAATACAACTTGACTTTCGTACGGTCAAGTCTTTTTATACTAAAAATCAAAAAAATGTTCGTTTAAAAAGCCATTTTCATGTAAACGTTTGTTTTCTGTTGATATTTCAATTGATTGCCGCGCAGGCGCGGCTCGATGCGATCATTCATTCTTACTTTAGCATATTTTTTATATATTGTAAATATATGTAACACATTTTCTTATCGCTATCACTACGACGATTTTTCTTTTATTGGCGCAGACCGACGCCCGGTGACGGGCTCTGACCTTTCATGCCGCAGTACTTCATCATAAAGCCATGCAACATTACACATCATTACCTTACTTCCGTCATCTTTTTCCCGTCGAGTATCCGCAGGATCATATCAAAAGCCGACTGCGTAATAAATTCTCTGTTAAGCTCGCGCGTACGCCCGCGGCGGTTGTATTTCCTAGACCACAGCTTTCCGTCAAAAAGCACGCTTATATTATACATGCCCGGTGTAAACTCTCCGACAGCATCCGGACCGGCAACACCCGTTATCGCAACGCACATGCGGCATCCCGTCCTTTCTGCAAGCTTACCGGTCATCACATCGGCAGTCTCGCTGCTGTAAAGCGTATGTGCAGCAAGCACGTCCGCAGGCACACCGATAAGTGTTTCCGCAGCTTTTTCATCATATACCACATAACCGCCCGAGAACACCTCAGATATTCCAGGCACGTCGGCGAGCCACGATGCAAACATGCCCGCAGTAGGTGATTCGCAGCATGATACCGTTATCTTCCTTTCTATAAGACGCTTCGCGACCTCCTGCTGCAGCTCCAGTCCGTCCTGAGTGAACACACTGTCTCCCAGAACCTCCATGACACCGCCCAGCATTTCTTCCACGGCAGCCGCGGCTTCCTCCTCCGTGCGGCGCTTTGACGTTATCCTGACTTCCACCACGCCTTCTTTTGCGTATGTAGCGATCGTCGGGTCTGTCTGTCCGTCTATAAACGGCAGGAGCATCGTTTCTGTAAGAGATTCGCCCACGCCGAAAACTTTCACTGACTTTGAGAATATGCAAGCGTCGCTTTCTGCCATCAGATACGGCTTGACTGACTCCGCAAACATCTTTTTCATCTCGCGCGGCACGCCCGGCATGCATATCACGCGCTTTCCGTCACGCTCGACTGCGAACCCCGGCGCTGTTCCCGCAGTATTTCTGAAAACAGTTCCGCCGACAGGCACGTAAGCCTGTTTCATGTTGTTTTCCGTGTATATGTAGCCCGTGCGCTCAAAATATTTTATGAGCCCGTCCGCTATCTCGTCGCTCTTTTCAAGCTCTATGCCCATGTACTCGCACACAGTTTCCTTTGTAAGGTCATCCTCCGTAGGCCCGAGCCCGCCCGTTATAACGAGCATGTCGCAGTCCTCGAACGCAAACTCGAGCATCCTCGCAAGCCGACCCGGATTGTCGCCCATCGTGTAATGATACATGACGTCTATGCCCATTTCATTAAGCTCCTGCGACAGATAAGCCGCGTTAGTGTTGACTACCTTTCCGAAAAGCAGCTCCGTTCCTACTGATATTATTGCCGATCTCATATTAAAAACACCTTCTTTATCACACTACCATACCGCCGTTCACGCTGAGCACCTGCCCCGTTATATACGCCGCCCCGTCAGAAGCCAGGAACAGTATAGCGTCCGCCGTCTCCTCCGGCTGCCCGATGCGCATCAGCGGTATCTCGTCGCAAAGCGCCCGCATATCATCCTCGCTGAGCGACGCATTCATCTCCGTATTTATAACGCCTGGAGCAACGCAGTTTACCGTAACTCCCGATGGTCCCGTCTCCTGCGCGAGCGCCTTCGTAAAACCTATGACAGCAGCCTTTGAAGCCGAGTAAGCGACCTCGCACGATGCTCCCGTTATGCCCCACATAGACGAAACATTTATTATCCTGCCCGACTTGCGCGACAGCATATGCGGCAGGAAATGCCTGCAGCAGTTGAAAACGCCCTTTGCATTCACGCCCATTATGCGGTCCCAGTCCTCCTCAGTCTGGTCTATCAGCAGCTTTATCTGCGCTATCCCTGCATTATTTACGAGCACATCAATGTGCCCGAAGCGTTTTATGATCTCCGCAGCCGTCTTTTCGACCTCTGCAAACGAAGAGACATCACACCTGTAGCATTCGGCATCTGTCCCGGCAGCCCTTAGCTGATCCACAAGCGCCCCGGCTGCTTCATCATCAGTATGATATATCACAGCGACGCTGTAACCCGCTTCAGCAAATTTTACCGAAACGGCTCTGCCTATCCCGCGCGAGCCGCCTGTTATAACTGCTGTTTTTCTCATCTCATATGCTCCCGTTTTGCATTATTTTCATATTCATTTCCGGCGTGCTCCGCCTTGTGATAATACTCATTTTTATGATATTCATTTTTTCCGTGCTCCCGGCTGCGCTGCAAAGCGTCCGGGTCGGCTCCGAGCCGTATCCTTATCGCCTTAAGCTCGCGCAGTATCATATTGAGCGTAAACTGT
>CAVGTL010000196.1:2601-4635 GCA_963632005.1 Succinivibrio sp. | reverse complement strand
TATCAGGATAGATACTCACGCAGAGGGTATAACGCTCGATATGGATACGCCTGAGGCGTATGAAAATTTACTGGAATTTTTTGAGAAAAATAAATATCCTGATGAAGAAAAATGCTGGAAGATACTTCACAGGATGCAGACACCGTCGCATGTAGTCCGCCATTGCCTGGCTGTAGCCGATACAGGCATAGCCATCGCGGAGGAGCTCAATAAGCACGGATTTAATATGGACGTTCCGCTTGTAAAAGCTGCAGGCATGCTCCACGACGTGCTCCGCGTTGAAAAAAAGCACTGGGAGGCGGGCGCAAAGCTGCTGCTTGATTACGGATATCCCGAGGTGGCGGATATAGTTGACGCTCATATGAACTACATCCCGGAAGTGCCCGTAACATATATAGATGAAAAAAATATCATCTGCCTGTCTGACAAGCTGCGCCAGGAGGAAACTCTCGTAACGCTTCAGGAAAGACTCGAGCCTGTCAAGAAAAAATGGAAGGATAACCCTGAGGCTCTTGAGGTAATTGAAACAAAGATAAACGCTGCCGACGCTGTCGTAAAGTATATAGATAAGTGCATAGACGGCGACATATATGACGTGCTCCGCGAGCGTGATATAAAAAGGAAGGAAGCTGAAGCCGGCAAGCCGAAGCCGAGAAGGCTCGTACTCATAAGGCACGGCGAGACGCAGAAGAATAAGAGCAGGATATTCCTCGGGCAGAAGGACATTCCGCTCGATGATGAGGGACGCGACCAGTGCCAGCATGTCGGCATAGAGATGCAGCATTTTAATATAGACAGCGACATGATATACACGAGCACGCTGAGCCGCGCTGTTGAAAGCGCCGAGATAATAGCAGGCGCTCTCGGTGAAGGCTTCGAGGTCGTTAAGGTGCCTGAGTTCAGCGAGATGAAGCTCGGCCACTGGGACGGGCTGTTTATCGAAGATATAAAGGAAAGATTTCCTGAGGAATACAGCGCGCGCGGCGAGGACCTGGTAAATTACCGCATAGATGATGAGGCCGAGAATTTCGTCGACCTGCAGGAGCGCGCCATGAAAAAGCTGAATGAGATAATCGCTTCAACAGAGGGTGACATAATGCTCGTGAGCCATTCAGGCGTGCTGCGCGTTATAAAATGCGCGCTTCAGAACAGACCGCTCGAGGATATAAAGAAGATGAAATTCGACCGCGGGACTTACGATATTATGGAGATATCGCCGGAATATGAACCGGGTAAATAATTAAATAATGAATAAATGCTTCCAAAACTGCGTCCGTCACCGGACTAGCAGCGCTGAAGCAGAATAAACGCAGACCTCCCGTCATATGATGAAGTGACGGGAGGTTTTTGTATGAGCGGGACATTTTTTACGAGGATGAAGATATGTATGGGAATAGTGATAGGCGTGATGCTGCTTAGCAGGGCTGACGCGCAGCTTGCGGAGACTGCCGGCAAAAAGCTGGGGCTTGATAATGATTATACTGTCGAGGAGATAAGGGAGGCTCTGTCGGGGGCTTATCAGGAGACCGAGGCTGTGATGTCGGAGAAGCTTGACGGCGTGTTTGAGGAGCCTTATACGTCGTCCGGGGCTCGCAGCAGGGATGTTGAGGGCGAGCTTGTTGATGTTGGCGCGGATAACGGCTGATAATAATGGAAAATATGGAAGTTGTTTTAAAAAACGGGGTATTTTATATAAATGTCCTCGTTTTTTCTTTTCTGCATGAATGCGCGCATGCGTTTGCGGCGGCCCGCGCCGGAGGCGGGGGCCGGATGGGGAACAGGGGCGTTTTTGGGAACGTGCTTTATCTGGAGCCGGGGCTTTCGCCCGGGCGACGTGCGGCCGTTTATGCTGCGGGGCCGCTTTTTAATGCTGCGACCGCGGCGGCCGGAATGGCGGCCGCGCTGCTTGTCCGCCTGGTCGGACGTGAGGATGCTCCGCCTGCGGTATTGGTGCATTTGTTGAATTATGATGCGGCGCAGACATTTATGCAGGCATCATTGCCCATTCTTTACGATGAGCTCGTTATGATAATA
>CAVGTL010000196.1:0-2591 GCA_963632005.1 Succinivibrio sp. | reverse complement strand
ATATACGCAAACGTGATGCTTGCAGCGTTCAATATGCTCCCATTTTATCCTCTCGACGGCGGCCGAATGGCGGTACTTTTGCTCTCGAAGATGACAGGTACAAGGTCAGCTGTCAAAATTGCAGGCGTTTTTTCCATAATATTTGCAGTTTCTGTTTTCTTTTTGGGTCTGTACTTGGTACAATATAATATTATGAATGTAATACTGGTGGTAGATGCATTTTACTTTTTATATATATTCGAAAGGGAACTAAATGAAATATTCTGATAAAAAAATATATACAGATCTTAATGATAAAGTGGAAGACGTGCTGATGCGAGTGAACAAGCCTGCGACGTATATGGGCGGCGAGCTGCATTCGGTCGACAGGGATCCCGATAAGAGCGAGCTGAATTTCGGCTTCTGCTTTCCTGACACATACGAGATAGGAATGTCTTATCTGGGGCTTCAGATAATATATCACGTTTTAAATGAACAGCCGGGCGTTTACTGTCAGAGACTCTTCGCGCCTGCCGACGATATGGATCAGATAATGCGCGCTGAGTCTATACCGCTTTTTACCATAGAAAAAAAGCAGCCCGCGGCTGAAATGGATGTGCTGGGATTTACGCTGCAGTATGAGCTTTCATTTACAAATATATTAAACATGCTCGACCTTGCGGGCATACCGCTCCTTAGCAGCGAGCGCGGCGAGGAATGGCCTGTTATCGCTGCGGGCGGCAACTGTTCGTTCAATCCTGAGCCGCTTGCTGATATCATAGACTATTTTATGCTCGGCGACGGCGAGGACGTGCTTGCTGAGACTGCAGCTGTCATAAAGGAATGCAAGGCTGCAGGCGCGAGCAAAAGAGAGCTGCTTGAAAGGCTTGCAGGCATAGACGGCGTTTACGTGCCTTCTTTTTATGAGCCGCAGTACGACGATGAGGGCCGAATGACTGGTCATAAGAAGCTTTTTGAAGGTGCGCCTGACAAGGTAGTGAAGCGCATAGTTATGGATCTCGACAACGTTTCTTATCCGCTCGAGCCTGTAGTTCCGTTTGTAGACGTAGTCCATGACCGTTCTGTTATAGAGCTTTTCAGGGGCTGCACGCGCGGCTGCCGTTTCTGTCAGGCCGGAATAATATGCAGACCTGTGCGCGAACGTTCGCGCAGCGTAGTCGTTGATTTTGCAAAGCGTCAGCTGGAAAATACAGGGTACGATGAAATGTCGCTGCTTTCGCTTTCTACAAGCGATTATTCGGAGATAGAGCCTCTTGTAACGGAGCTTATGTCTGCATGCGCGGCGCGCGAGGCGGGTCTTTCGCTGCCGTCCCTGCGTCTTGACTCTTTCTCTTTTAAAGTATTGCAGGAGATACAGGAGTACAGAAAGACAGGCCTTACGTTTGCGCCTGAAGCAGGAACGCAGCGTTTGAGGAATATCATCAACAAGTCAATAACGGACGAGCATATAAACATGGCTGCCGAGCGCGTCATAAAGCTCGGCTACAATAACATAAAGCTGTATTTCATGATAGGTCTGCCGGGCGAGACTGACGAGGATCTTGACGGCATCGTGGAAATAGCGCGGAGGATAGTAAGCATTGCCAGGGAAAACGGCGCAAATATGGGTCGCTTCAACGTTACGGCGAGCGTGTCAAATTTTGTCCCGAAGGCTCAGACGCCTTTCCAGTGGGTAGCGCAGGATACTCCTGAGGAGTTCGACAGGAAGCATAAATACCTGATGGAACGCTTCAGAAAGGTAAAGAGTGCGAATCTCCAGTATCACGGCACCGATACGAGCTTCCTTGAGGCTGTATTTGCGCGCGGCGACAGGCGTGTATGTAAGTCACTCGTGAGAGCTTTTGAGCTCGGCTGCCGCTTCGATGGATGGAGCGAGCATTTTAACTACGGGAAATGGCTGCAGGCTTTTGCTGACACAGGAATAGTTCCTGAATTTTACACGCAGCGCGTGCGCGGACGCGACGAATATTTACCTTGGGATATCATAGACTGCGGCGTTACAAAGAAGTACATGCTCCACGAGTATGACCGCGCTATGAAAGAGGTCGTGACTCTCGACTGCAGGCAGGGCTGCACGGGCTGCGGCATAAAGCGCTTTGTGGAGTGTCCTGTCTATGAACAGAGTGAGAATTACAAAACGGGTGCTGCCATGAGAAACGATGCTGCGCAGCAGCAGGCTTAAGGAAAGGGGCGTTGAATGTATTATGGGAAGATATATACTTAAATTTACAAAGGAAAAACGTCTGAAATATATTTCGCATCTTGACGTGCTGCGCCTTTTTCAGCGCGCGTTCAAGCGCGCGGGCATAAAGCTCAGCTATTCGCAGGGCTACAACCCGCATGCTAAGGTAGGCTTTGCGCTGCCGCTGTCGCTCGGATTTGAGAGCAGCGGGGAGTACATGGAGATAGAGACTGAGCCTGAGTACGCCGAAAATGAAATAAAGGACAGGCTCAACGCGATAATGCCTGATGGAATAGAAATAACATCATGCGGTCGTCTTGCCGAGACGTCTAAGACTGCAGTTGCGGCCGCGCTTGATTTTGCGTCGTACAAGATACTCTTCAGCGGTGACGCTGACACGGCGCAGAAG
>CAVGTL010000195.1:0-4757 GCA_963632005.1 Succinivibrio sp. | reverse complement strand
TATTTTTTAGAAATTCTTTTCTGTAAGATGTTTACCTTTCAGAAGCGAACTCATTAATATTAACAGAACTGCAAGAGCTTGTCAACATATTTTTTATTTTTCCGTCAACTTTTTTACATCAGATGTTTTACTCTGTGTTCTATCGCTGAGCGGACTTATAATATACCTCTTTTTACAGAGCTTGTCAACAGCTTTTTGGGGTTATTTTTCTGATATCATGCTGCTTTACCATAACCTGTTGCTTATGCTCAGTTACTTATTTACAGTAAACTACGACTGTATCGTAATTCATATGGCCGCCGAATATTGAAAGAGCGCTGCCTATAGTAACGTCGAGCCTGTCTCCTGCAAGCTCCTTCATGCGGGCAAGATCGCCGAAATTTCTGACGCCGCCTGCGTATGTTACAGGTATGCCGTCCCAGCTTCCGAGCAGACTTATGAGTTCTTCGTCTATTCCTGCTGATTTTCCTTCTACATCTACTGCATGTACAAGGAATTCGTCGCAGTAGCCTGCAAGCGCGTCAAGGACCTTGTGTGTCACTTCCACATCCGTAAATTTCTGCCAGCGGTCTGTTACTATATAATACCTGCCGTCTTTTTTGCGGCAGCTCAGGTCGAGTACTATATGCTCCTTTCCTACTGCGGCTATAAGCTTTTCAAGATTTTCTATATTTATTTTTCCGTCGCGGAACACATAAGATGTAACTATTACGTGTGATGCTCCCGCTTCTATAAAGCGCGCGGCGTTGTCTGCGTTTATACCTCCGCCTATCTGCATGCCTCCGGGAAATGCTCCGAGCGCCAGAAATGCCTGCTCACAGTCAGCTTCGTAATATTCCGAGCCCTCCGGGTTCAGCAGTATTATATGCCCGCCGTTAAGTCCGTCATTCTTGTAGAGTTCAGCGTAATATGCGCCGTCATGCTCCGACACGAAATTTTCGTCTGCGCTGTCACCGTCGTCGCGCAGGCTGCTTCCTATTATCTGCTTTACTCTTCCGTTATGTATATCTATGCATGGTCTGAATCTCATTTTATATTTATGCCTCCGTTATCGCATATCTTCCGTCACATATGATACATTAATATCACCCTGCATGCAATCTTCATTGAACTCCTGGCACAAATATAAACGCAAATATTCTGTAACATACTGCAATCGTATGTTTTTTACACATCCTGCATTTAAAATACAGAAGATATATGGTAAAATTCTTTTCTATGAATGAGAAAATATATAATGTAAGAATAAATAAAAGCGAGGTGCTGCGCTACCTCGGTTATACGCGCCCGCGCGTCCATGACGATACAGTGAACACAGATGGTCCCGCCGGTGACGGCGGCAGTTACGGCGTTGAACATTCGAGCAGTGACATTGATGCTGCTGTAAACGCGCAGATAGATGATTGTATAAAAAAAATAACTTCTGCGGCTCAGCCGAAATACGTCTATCGTGTTTTTAATATAGAACGTTTTGGCAGAAACGACGGCAGCAGCTCCGATGCTCCAAAAGCTTATGAACATACGGACGTAGACAGTAAAAAAATAATGCTCGCCGGAACTTCCGTTGAAATAATGGGACGTGACGCTGCACTGCTGCTCAAAGACTGCAGCGCATGCATCGTAATGGCGGCAACTCTCGGTCAGAAGAGCGAGATGCTGCTGCGCCGGGCGCAGATAACAGATATGACTGAAGCCGTCATACTTGACAGCTGCGCGAGCAGCGCTATCGAAAGTGTTTGTGAGCAGCTTAACGACGACCTGCGTTCTGAATACGAGACTTCGGGGAAATTCCTGACTGACAGATACAGTCCCGGCTACGGCGATATGCCGCTTACTATGCAGCCTGAGCTCTGCGGACTTCTTCAGACAGAAAAGCGCATAGGACTTTCAGTCAGTCCGGGGCTTACGCTAATACCGTCGAAATCTGTTACTGCCATAATCGGTATTTCTGATATACCGCAAAAGATGCGCGAGGTGTCGTGTGACGCATGCCGTCTGCGCGATACGTGCAAGATACACGAAGCAGGAGGCAGCTGCGGTAAAAGTAAATAGGCGGCATTTTAATCGCACAAATTAGCAAATTAACAAATCAATAAATCAAAATATGAATAGATAATAACATAAATTTAGTAAATTCAAAATAAATAAATTATGAAATATGCGCGGTCACCCGCGCGGAGGAAAATATGACAGCAAGAAAACCGCTGCTTGAACAGGCAGCAGAAGAAAAACGCATCTTTTATCTCGACGGCGCTATGGGCACGATGCTGCAGGCTGCCGGACTTAAGCTCGGCGAGCGTCCTGAGGCGCTGTGCATCACTGACCCTGACGTAGTTGAAAACGTTCACAGACTTTATGTTGAGAGCGGAAGCGACATCATATACGCCAATACATTTGGTGCAAACGCTCACAAGCTCGATGGCACAGGCTACAGCGTCGGCGAAATAATCCCTGCGGCCATAGCTGTAGCGAAGCGCGCCGCAGGCGACAAGGCCTATGTGGCACTCGATATCGGACCTATCGGTGAGATGCTCGAGCCTTACGGAACTCTGAGCTTTGAGAGCGCTTACGATATTTATAAGGAAATGATAATCGCGGGACGCGACGCAGGTGCCGACCTTATTGTATTTGAGACTATGACAGACCTTTATGAGGTCCGCGCAGGCGTGCTCGCCGCTAAGGAAAATTCTGAGCTTCCTGTTTTTGTAACTATGTCGTTTGAAAAGAGCGGACGAACTTTTACGGGAACATGCGTAGAATCAATGGCGTGCGTGCTCGAAGGGCTCGGCGCTGACGCTGTCGGCATAAACTGCTCGCTCGGACCTGACGAGATATACCCTATAGCCGAAAGGCTCGCCGCTTCTACCGACCTGCCGCTGATAATAAAGGCAAACGCAGGACTGCCTGACCCGGAAACGGGCGCATATAATGTAGACGCTGAAGAATTTGCTGCTTCCATGGAAAAGTTTACAAAGCTCGGCCTTCGCTATACCGGCGGCTGCTGCGGTACTGACCCTGAATATATAAAGTCTGTTATCGCTCACCTTTCGCCGCTTCCTTTTGAGGACAAGGCTCCTGCCGAGAAAGTCAGCCGCATATGCACACCATCGGGTGTCGTTACTATCGACCGCGTGCGCGTTATCGGCGAGCGTATAAATCCTACTGGCAAGAAGAGATTTCAGCAGGCGCTCAAAGAGGGCGATATCGACTACATCCTGAACCAGGGCATACAGCAGATGGACGCAGGCGCAAACATCCTTGATGTAAACGTCGGACTTCCTGAGATAGATGAGCCTGAAATGATGGTAAAAGTTGTAAAAAATCTTCAGTCAGTAGTCGACATCCCTCTTCAGATAGATTCTTCCGATGTAAGAGCTATCGAAGCAGGCGTGCGCGCATGCAACGGCAAGCCTATAGTAAACTCTGTAAACGGCGAGCCTGAGGTGCTGGAAAGAATACTTCCTATTATAAAGAAATACGGCGCAGCTGTCGTAGGCCTGACGCTCAACTCTGCCGGCATCCCACCTACAGCTGAGGAACGCTTCGCTATAGCGGAGCATATCGTAAATACTGCTCTGTCGTACGGCATACCGCGCGAGGACGTTTTCATCGACTGCCTGACGCTGACTGTTTCTGCACAGCAGGCTGAAGCAGCCGAAACTCTGAAGGCTGTACGCATGGTACGCGAACGCCTGGGCGTTCACACGGTTCTCGGTGTTTCAAATATTTCATTTGGACTGCCTTACCGTGAGCTCATAAACCATTCATTCCTCATGCTCGCCATGGGAAGCGGACTCGACCTGCCGATCATCAATCCGAATGTCGAATCTATGATGAACGCTGTCATGGCCTTCAACGTGCTCAACAATGTCGATAAGGACAGCATGACATACATCGAAAAATTTGCTGACTACACTCCGCCTACTGCGGGAGCACCATCCGGCACGAATGCCTCCGGCGGTGCAGCTGCGGCGACCAAGTCGCCCAACGGGCATGCTCCCGGGAGCATAGAGCATGCCATAGACAAAGGCCTGAAGGAAGAAGCTGCAAACGCTGTGCGCGCGCTTCTCGAAACTACAGACGAAATGACTATAATAAACGAGCGCCTTATCCCTGCGCTCGACAGCGTAGGTGAGCGTTTTGAAAAAGGAAAAATATTCCTGCCACAGCTTCTTAACTCTGCCGCTGCCGCAAATGAAGCGTTTGAAGTTATAAAAGTACGCATGGCAAAATCAGGCGGCGAATCTGTTTCTAAAGGCAAGATAATACTTGCAACTGTAAAGGGCGATATACATGATATCGGCAAGAATATCGTAAAGGTCATCCTTGAAAATTACGGCTATACTGTAATAGACCTCGGCAGAGACGTCGACCCGCAGCTTGTTGTCGATACTGCCATTAAGGAGGATGTAAAGCTCGTCGGACTGTCTGCGCTCATGACTACTACGCTAGTCAGCATGGATGAGACGATACAGGCTATTCGCGCAAGCGGTCATGAATGTAAAATTATGGTCGGCGGCGCTGTGCTTACTCCTGATTACGCTGAAAAGATGGGCGCAGATTTCTATGCGCGCGATGCTAAGGAATCTGCAGATATAGCTAAGAGGATCTTTGGCTGATACTTACAGGTCGGCGGGCCGACGGAACGTTAGCCGTGATCCATTCGTTTAGTCAAATATATTATTATGATGTAAAAAGGTGAAATATTTATGAAAACTCTTTATCTCGAATGTAAAATGGGCGCGGCGGGCGATATG
>CAVGTL010000194.1:0-4765 GCA_963632005.1 Succinivibrio sp. | reverse complement strand
CTATAGCGCTCTGCATCTCCTGATTTACTCTTGTTATAGATGTAGGAGCGTTATCATACTGGAATGTCGCTATCTGACCTACAGGAACGTCGCCCATAGGAGATGTTATCGTTATCGCCTTCATGTCTTCTACCGAAGTAGCGTATTTGTCTGAAAGCGACAGATTTATATCTATATCATCGCCGTTTACTCTGAGCTCTGTAGAAGTGCTTCCGCTGAGCGCGTTGTTGAGCGCTGTAGCTACCTGATATGTAGTCAGGCCGTAATGTGAAGCAGTGCTTCTGTCGAGTATTACCTTTACTTCAGGCGAGCCTTCCTCTACATCTGTTTCAACTTCTGATACGCAGTCGAGCTCTCTTATCTGGTTTGCAAGCTGTACCGCATTGTCAGAAACGATGTCTATGTCAGAACCGTTTATATCAAGAGTCAGGTCGGAGCCTCCGAGCGATGTAGTACCCATAGAGCTTGTAAGCTCATACGAAATATCCGCGCCTGCGAGATCCTTGAAATGATCCTTCATTTCGTTCATAACTTCCTTAGTAGAACGAGTTCTGTCGTCCTTGAGGACTACGCTTACAGAGTTTCCGGAAGACATTATGCTGCTCGCTGCAGAGCTGCTTCCTACGCTGAGCGTTACGTGATCGAGCTCAGGTATTTCATTGAGCACGTATTCCTCGAGAGGCTGTATGTATGCGTCCTGTTCCTCAAGCGATGTGCCCTCAGGCATAGATACCGTTACAGAGAAGGAACCCTCATCCATATCAGGTATAAGCTCCCAGCCTACCATTGAAACGAGCGTTATCGACGCCGCAAATATGGCTACGAACAATGCTATTATGCGCTTTCTTCTTTTGAGAGCTCCGCGCATCAGATGACCGTACCCCTCGATCATCCAGTTGAGGAACTTTGTAAACAGGTTTATTATCTTAAATCTGTAGAAGAATTTTCCTATTTTTATATAATCCTCTGAAACAGAGCCGTCGAGCAGCTTTGAGCAGAGCATCGGAACTATCGTGAGCGCTACAACGAGCGAGCAGAGGAGCGCCGCTATGATAGTGAATGAGAAATCCTGGAACATCATGCCCGCAAGACCGCCCGACAGAGCGATAGGCAGGTATACTACTATACTCGTAAGAGTCGAAGCCATTACCGCCAGACCTACCTCGCTGCTGCCCTTTATGGCAGCCTCTTCTGCATTCAAGCCTTGCTTGTTCCGGGTGAATATATTTTCCAGTACTACTACCGAGTTATCGACCAGCATACCTATGGCAAGCGTGAGCGAGCCGAGCGTCAGCATGTTGAGCGACATGTCGAGCACCTTCATTACGCAGAACGTAGCGAGGATAGATGTAGGTATGGAAATACCGATAACGAGAGTCGATCTGATATTCCTCAGGAAGAAGAATATTACGATGACTGCGAGTATCGCGCCCTGTACAGCCGTGCTTGCTACAGAGCTTATTGATTCTCTTACGAAGTCTGACTGGTCAAAACCGATCTGGATGTTTACCTGATCGCCGTACTTTGTCTTTATGTCTTCTATTTCTTTCTGGACCGCGTCAGAAAGGTCTACAATATTAGCCCCCGATGATTTTGTGATGTACAGACCTACAGCCTGTTCTCCGTCCATTCTCGTTATAGACTCTGCATCTGAATCAGCTTCAGTTATCTGCGCTACGTCAGCGAGAGTTATTATGCTTCCGTCTCCGAGAGTGAGTGGTATTTCCTTTATATCGTTTATGCTCTGGAATTCACCGAATGTCTTTACTGTGATGTCTGTGTTTCCGTTTGATATAGTTCCGCTCGGATAGCTGATATTTTCAGCCGAAAGTATCTGGCTCACAGTAGCCATCGTAAGACCGTAGCCCTGAAGCTTATCCTGGTCGAACTTTACCTGTATCTCCTTCTGCGTAGAACCCATGATATTTACCTGCGCTACGCCTGAGATTCTTTCAAATCTGCTTGAAATGTTGTCCTCAACGAATGAGCCCAGCTCAGAGATATCCATATCCGATGATACGAAGAGCTGCATTACAGGCATTGAGTTCATGTTGAGCTTCATTATAGTCGGCGATGACGCATCATCAGGCATCTGCATCTGAGCCATCGACAGCTTTTCTCGCATGTCCAGCGTCGCAAAGTTCAGGTCGGTTCCCATGTCAAACTCTACCATTACCATCGCTACGTTTTCAGATGATACTGACATGATATCTTTTACGCCCTCTACAGAAGCGAGCGCGCCTTCCATCTTTTCAGTGACCATCTGCTCTACTTCCTCAGGACCTGCGCCTGCATATGTCACCATTGCGAGCGCATACGGATATTCCATGTCAGGCATGAGCGCCTGCGGCATTTTAAACATTGAAACAGCGCCGAGCAGGATGACCGCTACAAGCGCCATTATCATAGTTACAGGACGCTTTACTGATAATTTTGAGATCATATTCTTTCTTTACCTCTGCTTCCTGCCTAAACTATTTAACAACGTGTACCTTTTCGCCGTCCTTAACGTATGTCTGGCCTTTTACGACGAGCGTTTCACCTGTGCTGAGTCCCGACGTGATCTCCGCTGTAGTACCGTTGTCGATGCCTACCTCAACGCTCTTGAGCGATACAGTCTCACCGTCGCTGTTCATTACTACTACCTTCTTTTCGCCCGAGCTTGTGATGACTGCGTCTGAAGGAACAGCTACTACGTTTTCCTTTCTTGCAGATATCAGCCTTACCTCGGCGAACATTCCGGCCTTTATAACGCCCTTAGGGTCGTTTACCTTTATAGTCACAGGGTAAGTATACGTTCCCTGCGTAGGCGCTTCAGATATCTGAGTTATAGTGCCTGTGAAAGGCTCGTCAGAGGCTGACTTTATGCTTACGTTCACAGTGTCGCCTACCTTTACGCTGCTTATGAGATACTCAGAAAGCGAAGCGCTGAGCTCGAGGACCGATGTATCAGAAATAACGACCGCAGCCATGGACTGGCCTGCGAGGCCTCCCGCCACTACATTAACTGCAGTTACGTATCCCCCTGACGGAGCAGTTACAGTATAGTAGCCGAGCGCGTCAGAAGCCTGCTGAGCGCTTAATCTGGCCTGATCGAGCTGTATCTTCGTTGTATTGTATGTATTTTCCAGCTGTTCTACGTCTGTCTGCGCTGCAGCGCCTGCTTCGTAGAGCGCTTTTGTTCTTTCCAGATTAGTCTGTATGAGCGCCAGCGAATCTTCAAGATTCTTTATATTCAGCTGAGCCTGCTGATACTGTATATCAGCCTGGTCGCTGTCTATAGTAAAGAGCGTCTGACCTGCAGTTACAGTGTCGCCTACCTCTACGAATACCTGCTTTACCTCGCCTGACGCCATAGGCATCACGTTTATCGTATCCTTTGCCTGTATGCGGCCTGCGAGCGGTGTAGTCATCTCTACCGAGCCGAGCGCTACAGTCTGCGTCTTTACGTTTGTGAGCACAGCTTCCTCTTCATCAACAGTCTTTGACTGGAGCTGTACAGCTCTTACGATACCGAGCACTACGAGCACCGCTATAATGAGTATGAATATCTTTGAGCCGATGCTTCTCTTTGGCACGTTCGCCTTTGCCTGCGCCATGCCGCTCTTTATATCCTCCATCATATCGGCAGCCTCCGCTGCGCCTGCCGAAGCAGCCTCATCTCTGAGCTTCAGTATAGCTTCAGTTTCCGGGTCGAACGCGCCTGCGCCTTCCTCCTGAGCCTGAGATGACTGAGCATCCTGACCGTCGAGCTGGTCGTTAATATTTTCCTTGCCCATAAAGTCTCCTTTCGATCTTATTAATTACTTTACTTATCATGACCTGATAAAATTCCCGTCGTTTTTACGATTTTATTTAACACCCCGGGTGGACACAAAATTTTTCTGACCCGTGGGTCAGATTTATATCTATGATAAACGCGAGAATGTTGATTGTCAACAGAAAAATGAGCTGAAAATGCATTTTTTGACCCATGGGTCAGTAGCAAAAACACAAAAAGCCGACGGGAGTATATGCGGTAATGATACCGCACCCCCGTCGGCTCAAAAGGATATTAATGAACACTCTGCCGACTGACAGCCGACATAAATATATCGTTCAACTATTAATTATTACTCAGCTCTGAACGTAAGACCGTCATCAGCGGCATCGATGATTATCTTATCGCCGTCCTTTGCGCTGCCTCTGATTATCATTTCAGCTATGGCAGTCTCAACATGCTTCTGCATGTAACGCTTTACAGGTCTTGCGCCGTAATGCGGATCGTAAGCTTCGCGTGCTACGAGCTCCTTGGCTGCGGTAGTCATCTCTGCGCTCATATCTCTGTCTGCAAGACGTTTTTCAAGTCCGGCAAGGCTGAGGTCTATTATACGGTGTATCTGCGACTCAGTAAGCGGCGAGAATACAACGATGTCATCGACACGGTTTATGAACTCAGGTCTGAAGTTCTTCTTGAGTTCTTCTATTACTCTTTCCTTAACATCAGCATCTATAGTCCCGTCCTGATGAATGTTTTCTGTCAGGTACGCGCTGCCGATATTTGATGTCATTATTACTATAGTATTCTTAAAGTCTACAGTCCTGCCCTGGTTATCTGTCAGACGTCCGTCATCGAGGAGCTGGAGCAGTATGTTGAATACGTCAGGGTGAGCCTTTTCTATCTCATCGAACAGTATTACGCTGTACGGATGACGTCTTACCGCTTCGGTAAGCTGACCGCCCTCATCATAGCCTACATATCCCGGAGGCGCACCGATGAGTCGTG
>CAVGTL010000193.1:0-4771 GCA_963632005.1 Succinivibrio sp. | reverse complement strand
CGAATTCGCCGCGCGTTATCTGCGGGCTTTCATAGAATTTTTCTGTCGGCGCAGGGTTCTCACTGTTTATATTATGAAGCATCTGGACAGCTTCTGCTCTCTTGAGATTCTTCCACGGCTTTATAGTTCCGTCTGTGTAGCCCGTAATGTATGCCGGGTGATGCTCCTTTGCTGATTCATCGTAGCCGTCTATGGCGTTTGCTTCCCAGCCTATAGGCGCCGTTACTACTGCACCGTCCGGTGAGCCGACAACAGGCGTTGCTGTTTCTGCTGCAAATGCAGGAACTATCGACATTGCCATTACTGCTGCGGCTGTCAGTGCTGCGATTATTGCTTTCTTTCTCATTTTGATTCTCCTTTTTTCCTTTTTCTCCTTTTGAACAGATGATATTTACAGGACGCCTCACAGGCCGACAAATATTCATCGGCGTTAAACGGCGTCTTTGTAAAAATGTTTTCTATCTGATAAAAGTATATATGTTAAAGCATAGCTGCGTAAAGATAAGTTTATATTACAAGGTGATGTCGGGCCGGTGACGGCCGCATTTACGGCGCCGCAGGCATTAATAAATAATATGTAAAAACGTGTTTTTTCTGTTGCCACGGCTTGTATTAATATATATAATATTGAAAGTTGGCTGTACGGTCATTCCGTGCGCCGCGCCAAATTTGTCAGTAAGTTCTACATTTAAAATGATATGGATAAAAGGAGAAAAATAAAATGGCAGACAACAAGAACGTAAACAACGCGCCTGAAGACGACGACGCTGAATTCATCACTCTGCAGTTTGAAGATTCTGAAGACCTCGAGTGCGAGATCCTCGGCGTATTCGACTGCGACGGTCAGGAATATATCGCTCTTCTCCCTGATGACGGTACAGATGATGTTTACATCTACGGTTACAAGGAAGACGAAAATGACGAAGAAAACTTCGAGCTCATCGACATCGAGGACGATGAAGAGTTTGAGCGCGTAGCTGCTGAATTCGAAAAGCTCTCTCTTGAGGACTAATCAAACTCAGACCGGATCGTTTGAAAATTTAACTATAAAATATTAAAAGCTTCTTTCATACGGCTCTATGGGTCGATGAGAGAAGCTTTTTTTATTTACATTGCCGCGCTGACGTCTGATTTGAACTGCTCCCATGCATCCTCATGGTCTACGAAGTATTTCGGACAGATCTTACCTGTCACGTCATAGTGGCGTATGATATGGTCGCTGCTCAGGCCGCCCTCCTTGCAGAGCCATGCAGTCAGCTTTACGAGTGACTGATATGTAGCGTCGTTGAATTTTCCTGTCTCGTCAGGGTGGCAGACTTCTATCGATATCGTGTCAGGATTTCTGTTGTTGCTTGCGGCGGAGCGCTCGTCGAGCGGCACGCACTGTATTATCTCGCCGTCAAGACCGACTACATAATGCGAGCTGACGTTTGACGCATCGCTGTCGAAAAAGTCTCTGTTCGCCTGCGCTGTAGTGTTTGGATTTCCTACATAATGTATAACAATGTCATTTACAGCTGTCAGCTCTTTTCCTGAGCGTGAATGACCGTCTACTCTAATGAAGTCCTGCTGCACCCACGATGGGGCGGCCAGGCCGCCGAGACGCGAGACGCGGTGTTCGGGTATTACTCGCTGTCCTATTCCGTGTACGAGCGCTATTACTATTATGAGGGCAATTATTATCATAAGCTGCCGCCTGCGGCGGTATTTTTTGTCTTTGCTGAATTTTACCTTTTTTCTCTTTCCCTTGCTGTCTGCGAGTTCATCGTTCACTTGTGAATTTTCTGCTATAGTTCGTGCCATGACAGTTCCCCTTTCTGTACGGTCATCCTCCCTGATATTAATTTTCTTTTTTGTTGCAATTTACTGCGTTCGCTACCGTTCCCGGCTACGGTCTGCCGGCCGCGCTACTTTATCTCTTTTTCCTTTTCTGCGAGATAGAGCTTGAGGCTCTCGGCGGCACGCATCGTCATGCCTTCTGTCTCAGCGAGCTCCGACACGTCGGCTTTTCTCATGTTTTCTATACTGCCGAATCTTGAGAGCAGCGCTTTTTTTCGCCTTTCCCCTATGCCGGGCGCGTCGTCGAGTATCGACTTCTGCATCGATTTGTTGCGCAGACCGTGGTGGTAATCTATGGAAAATCTATGGACCTCGTCCTGTATAGTCGTTACATAGCGGAAGAGCGCCGGGCGCTCCTTCAGGTCTACTTCCTTTTCATCGACGAAAAGTCCGCGCGTCCTGTGGCGGTCGTCCTTTACCATGCCTGCAACTATTATGTGCAGGTCCATCGCATCGAGGACCTCCTGCACGGCGTGTACGTGACCGAGGCCGCCGTCAACGAATATTATATCAGGCATACGCGAGAAACCCGCATCACCTTTCTGCGCTCTGCGGAAGCGCCTGTATATGACCTCCTGCATGCTGCTGTAATCGTCCGGACCTTCTACAGTTTTTATCTTGAACTTTCTGTAAGACTTGCGCTGCGGTCTGCCGTTTTCGAAAACTACCATGCCGCCTACGGAGTCTACGCCTGAAATATTTGAAATATCATATGATTCTATGCGCCATGAGCACTTTTCACCGTACGGATCGTACTGATCCTGCGATTCTGCTGCTCTTGCGGCTGTCGGCGCGCCGTTCGTTGTTCTGTCGCTATGCGCGCGCGTTTCCCCTGCATCGCGCGCTGCGCGTACCGTCTCAAGCATTTTAAGCCGTCTGTGTTTTTCTCCGAAAAGCCTGTCAAGTTCTGCTGCTACTGCATTTTCACGCTCTGACTTTGCTGCTGCTCGGTCGTCGAGGACTTTCATCATCTCCACTACATCGCGCCTTGCCATTTCGAGGAGCGCATGCTTGTCGCCCTTCTGCGGCGTGAAAAGCTTTACTTTTGAACCGCGCATCGCTGTGAGCCATTCTTCCAGAAGCGGAGCTTCCGACGGTTCGTATTCTACTGCTATTTCCTTTGGGATAAGCATGTCTTTTGTATAATACTGCTTCATAAATTCCGCTATAAGGTCGCCGCGCTCCTGTTCTACAGCGGCTGCCGCGCTCCGCGCCGCAGCTCCCGTGTCCTTATCCGAGCCATCACCTGCATCCTGCTCCGCGGCCGCCTGATCGGCCGCCGCTCCCGCGCCCCCGGCGTCAACTTCCCGCATGCCGGTCAGACCGGCGTCATCCATATGGAAGCTTTCGCGCCCGCTTAGCTTACCATTTCTTACAAAAAACAATATTATATGGTATCCTGAACTGCTCTTTGCAGTCAGTATCATATCCATGTCGTTCGCCGCGCCGAGCACTACCTTCTGCTTTTCGGTTATCGCCTTCACAGCATTTATCCTGTCGCGGTACTCAGCAGCCTTTTCAAAATTCAGCGCCTCAGACGCCTGCATCATTTTTTCAGTCATACTGTCCAGCAGCTTTTTATTGTGCCCCTTCAGAAACTCGATCACTTCGCTTATCGCGTCGCGATACTCAGCCTTTGAAACGCGCCCCGCGCATATCCCGCGACACTGCCCTATATGATAATTCAAACACGGTCTGAATCCCGTCGGAAACGTTTTCGCAGAGCAGCGCTTCAGCACATATATTTCGTTGAGCATATCAATTATCTCATTTACTGCGCCCACGTCACTGTACGGTCCGAAATACTTCGCGCCATCGTCAACTATGCGGCGCGTCTTGATTATGCGCGGATATTCCTCACGCATAGTTACCTTTATATATGGATATGTTTTATCATCACGCAAAAGTACGTTGTACTTCGGCATGTATTTTTTTATAAGATTGCATTCCAGTATAAGCGCTTCCATCTCAGAATCGGTCGTTATATACTCAAATTCCTCGATATGCGCCACCATCGAACGCACCTTCGGCGCCATATTAGTCTGCGACTGAAAATACTGGCGCACGCGGTTTTTCAGCGAGACTGCCTTGCCGACATATATCACATGCCCCAGCGCGTCCTTGTGCATATACACGCCCGGCTTGTCCGGCAGTCTTTTCAGATTTTCCCTAATGTCAAACATTACAGCCTCCTTCCCTTTACAAAAATATATACTTTCCTAACCATATACTATGTTGTTTATTATACAGCAAAAGGCGGCCTCCCGACCGCCCGTTTTTCTTAACATTTTATTATTAATTTCCTAATTCATTTTCTTTTCAGGATAGCTCTGATCTCATTTTCATTTTTTCCTGTAATTACAGCTATCTTATAAACAGGTATATTATTATCATACATACCTGTTATAAAACTTTCAGTCGTCTTTTCCACAGCTCTTTCTTCTATACCCTGACTTAGATTACACATAAGATTCACCTCGTTTCTTAAACCATCGTTTACCGGTATCCTGTGTTCATTTTCAAGAATTTCAAACTTCTCATTCTTTTCAAACTTTTCTGATAGTAATGCACATATCAAACTTCGCCTTGTAAGTGATATTGCCGAAGCTTTATTGGGGTATAAAGGTATCTGCCTGCCACTATCAGTAATCCTAATAAAAAAGCCTATGAGAACATTGAAATATAGCTTGATTGCAGCTTAATAACTGTAAATATCCCCATAATGTCTTATTCCTGAAAAATCTTCTAACTAAATGTGTCTACTTACTTGACTATAGTCCAATAATCTTTTCCCTGTAATCATCTCTTATATCACATGCATCATCATTATCAAATAACTTATAATCCCATGATCCCATATATGTCATCCTCATTAAGTGATGTTAGTATATAAATAGTCCAAATTAAAATGAGATTTTTTCCTGATCCAGTA
>CAVGTL010000192.1:0-4819 GCA_963632005.1 Succinivibrio sp. | reverse complement strand
ATATTCTAAAATATCAAGTAAGCGCTTTCAAGGCACCTTCTTGTTGAGCGCTTACGATCATGCGTAACCCTAATGGATATGGCAGTATACATAAGTTATCTGGTAAGCGTCGCAGGCCGTACGTGGCTACTGTGACTACGCGGATCGGCACGCGCAGAAAGAAAGATATCTCTTTTTTGCGTGATGCTCTGGGCGATGAGCTTTATCAGGTCGTTTATGACAAGTACGATGAATATTTTAAAAGCCGTGCTTATTCTGCAGAGCAGACGCGCAAGACCATCGGATACTACTCTACCCGGCGTGAAGCAATGGAAGCGCTTGCTGAATATAACAGGAATCCATATGACCTGAACGCGCGGCAGGCTACGTTCAGTGAGCTTTACGAGCTCTGGGAAAAAACAGGATATGACGGGCTGTCTCGCAGCACTGTTACAGCGCGTAAGTCGGCATACAAGCACTGTCAGCCGCTGTGGGACATGCCTGTATCTGAAATAAAGTCTCTGCATCTGCAGGCTGTTATGGATTCTGTTTCCGATAAGTCAGACAGCACGCGCCAGAATGTTAAAACAATCATGAAGATAGTTTTCACGTATGCTGCGGAGCACGATATCATCGTAAAGGACTACTCACAGTATGTAAGGGTATCATCGCACAAGGGCGGCTCAGACGAGCCTAAGGAGAGCATACACTCCCCTTATACTTCTTCCGAGATACAGACGTTATGGGATAATATAGACATGCCGGGCGTCAGAATAATACTGCTCATGATATACACCGGTACGCGCTCAAAGGAGATATTTATAATGGAGAGCGCTGATGTGAATATAGAGGAACATTACATGATAGGCGGCGTCAAAACAAAGTCCGGAAAGCGGCGCATAATACCTCTTCATGATGATATCCTTCCGATAGTAAAGGATATGCTCGCAGACAACGGCAAATATCTGGTGAAACACCTTTCCGGAGACAAGCCTCTTTACTATAACTACTTCGTCCAGCAGATGCACGACCCTACTCTCAAAAAGCTCGGCATGAATCACCTGCCGCATGACTGCCGACATACTTTTGCGACGGCCGCGGACCGATGCATAGATAAGACGATGATGCAGCGTATAATGGGCCACAAGCTCGACACCCTCGCCGACCGTATTTATATACATAAGACCGCTGCAGAATTAGTTGAATCTGTGAATAAAATCGTGTTTATAGAATAATTTTTTTGTTACCTTTTTGTTAGCTACTTGTTACCTTTTTGTTCGCTATAGAAAAAAATTCAATAAAATTCATGGTGTTTTTTACGATATTTTTGTGGAAGTTAAAAACGCTGTAAGCGTTGGAAAATCAAGTGTTTAGAACGAGAAACCGCGCATCCTGACGGATACGCGGTTTCTCTGTAGAATTATGGAATTATGTGAATATATAACTGTTATGCTTTTAAGTATATTAATGTTCTACGTACTGGATAGCGTCTACGCCCTGCTGACCTGTGCTGACTCTTACGACGTTTTCAACATCTGTGATAAATATCTTGCCGTCGCCTGTGCCGCCTGTGTAGAGTGCCTTGCGGGCTGCGTCTACTACATCCTGTACAGGAACCTTGCTTACGACTATGTCTACCTTGATCTTTGGCAGGAGCTTAGTTTCAACAGCAGCGCCTCTGTACATTGCCTTGCTGCCCTTCTGAACGCCGCAGCCGCTTATCTCAGTTACGGACATACCCTGTATATCAACGCCTTCAAGCGCATGCTTGAGTGCTTCGAACTTGCTCTTGTTCGTTATAATAGAAACATTCGAGATCTTTCCTTCTGCATGCTCGTGGATGAGCTTTACAGCCTTGACTGCCTTCTGAGCTTCAGGTGAATCGCCTACAGGGATGTTATCAAATGTAGCGAAGCCTGCGTAGCTTGATTCTACTGCGTGCTCCATAATATCAAGGCCGACTATTTCTTCTTCCTCAGATACTCTTAAGCCGATAGTGTGCTTTATGATCTGGAATATTATAGTCATCGTAACTGCTACCCATGCGATAACCGATATAACGCCGAGGCACTGGATAAGGAGGAAGTGTACGCCGCCTCCGTAAAGAACGCCGCCGTCTACTGCAAAGAAGCCTGTGAGGATAGTACCGAATGCGCCACATGAACCGTGAACTGCAACTGCGCCGACCGGGTCATCTATCTTGAGCTTGTTATCAAGAAGCTCTACGACTACAGGACAAAGGATACCGCAGAAGAGACCAATGAAGAATGCTCCTACAGGAGTTACGACATCACAACCTGCTGTTACGCCTACAAGACCTGCAAGTACACCGTTTAATGACATTGAAACGTCTGGCTTCTTGTACTTGATCCAAGTGTACATCATAGCAGCTACGCCGCCTACGGCTGCAGCCATGTTAGTGTTTACGAATATAAGGCCCATGTTCTCAAGAACGTCATCTCCTGTAGCGCTTACTGTAGAACCGCCGTTGAATCCGAACCATGCGAACCAGAGGATGAATACGCCTAATGCTGCATACATGAGGTTGTGACCAGGAATAGCTCTTGCCTTTCCGTCCTTGTCGTACTTTCCGATACGAGGTCCGAGGATGATAGCTCCTACGAGACCTGCAACGCCGCCTACCATATGTACTGCTGTAGAGCCTGCGAAATCATGGAAGCCTAACTGTGCGAGCCAGCCGCCGCCCCAGATCCAGTGACCTGAGATAGGATATACGAGCATGCTTATAAGCACGCTGTAGATGCAGTAAGCAGAAAACTTTGTTCTTTCTGCCATAGCTCCTGAAACTATAGTAGCTGCTGTAGCGCAGAATACTGTCTGGAATATTACGAACGCCCATGAAGGATAACCGCCCTCAACGCCGTAGTCGCCGCGGATAAGCGGATCAGGCGTTCCGATGATGCCAAGTACGTCTGCGCCCTGCATGATGCCGAAGCCTATAAGCCAGAAGAAGATAGTGCCGAGACACATATCCATAAGATTTTTCATGATGATGTTTCCTGTGTTCTTGACACGAGTGAGACCCGCTTCAACAGCACAGAAACCTGCCTGCATAAAGAATACCAACGCGGCGCCCAAAAGCACCCATATAGTATCTACTGATGAATACATAATGATTCCTCCTTTACATACAAAACCGTTAAAAGTGATAATTGCATTCTGCGGAAGCCTGGCTTCCACGACCGGTCATCTTTGACCGGCTGAGCTGCCTTTCGACAAGCTCCATCCATTTATTCTACTTTTAAGAATGAGAATGATGTTTCGGGGAGGATCCTCAACGTCATGTCCGGTGCACCATCTGCTTCTTTGCAGCGGCTGCGCAGCGCCGAGACTGACTGCCCTGAAATACGAAAAGGCGCTGCACCCTTGAATTATCAAGGTCTGCAGCGCCTTTGCTGTATTTGATGTATAAAATATACTGCTATCTTTTATATTTGTCAATGACTTTTTTCAAAAAACGTATACATTTTTTGTTTTGTATACGTTTTTGTACTTAAGGACGCCTACTGTTGCCTGCGAAATATACGTAACGCTTGAAGCCCTGCCCGTATCTCTGATACGGCGCGCAGGCCTCATACAGAAATTGCGCAGCTTTAGCTGCAGTGCAATTTTTCAGTTCGTGGTGTAGGGAATTTCAACTACGCTTATCCGTATATTCTCCGGCATTATATGGCGTCTTTTTGTATAAAAAATTACAATACGCCTTTATACTTTTCTATTCTTCTTCGTACTCGAACTCGTAATCTTTTATACGGACTGTGTCGCCTTCCTGAAGGCCGAGTTCCTTGAGTTCGGCTATAGCGCCCTTGCTCTCGACGTATTTGTAGAGATAACGGAGCGATTCCATATCGTTGAAGTTAGTTGAATCGAATATCTTTGTGAGCTGCTTGCCTTCTATGACGAAAGCTCCGTCCTCATCGTCGATATAAGTGTATATCTCTCTGTAGTCAGGCTCTTCATCGTCCATAGTGAAGTCGTAGAACTCGTACTGCTCTTCTTCGTCAGGAAGCTCTGCGAGAGCCTTTGCTGCTGCGGAAAGTACTTCCTTAACGCCCTGGTTAGTTGCGGCTGACATAAGGAAGAACTGATACCCCTTATCCTCAACGTGCTTTTTGAAGCGCTCTACAGTTTCTTCGTCAAATACGAGGTCAGACTTGTTTCCGACTACGATCTGCGGCTTGTCCGCAAGTCGCTTTGAGTACTGAACGAGCTCGTCGTTTATCTTGTCGAAATCCTCTACAGGATCGCGTCCCTCTGAGCCTGCGATATCTACTACATGAACGAGAACCTTTGTCCTGTCTACGTGCTTGAGGAAATCAAGACCGAGACCTGTACCCTCATGCGCCCCCTCAACGAGTCCCGGTATATCAGCCATTACGAAGCTGCTGTCATATATCTGCACTACGCCGAGGTTAGGAGTTATAGTCGTAAAGTGATAATTTCCTATCTTTGGTCTTGCGCTCGTCGATACGGAAAGAAGCGTTGACTTTCCTACGTTAGGGAAGCCTAAGAGTCCTACATCGGCTATGAGCTTAAGCTCGAGTATTATATTTCTTTCTCTTGCAGGGCCGCCTGCCTCTGCAAAGTTAGGCGCCTGACGTACTGAATTCTTGAAGTGAACGTTTCCTTTTCCGCCTTTACCGCCCTTTACTACTACTACGCTGTCGCCGTCATGAACGAGATCCTTCATGACAAGTCCTGTGAGCTCATCTATGATAACAGTTCCAGGCGGTACTTTAATAACGAGATCTTCACCGTTTTTGCCGAACTTTTTCTTTTTCATACCGTCCTGGCCAGGCTCTGCCTCGTACTTTTTCTT
>CAVGTL010000191.1:0-4951 GCA_963632005.1 Succinivibrio sp. | reverse complement strand
TTTTGAAGGACTTTCGGATAAGCTCCAGGGTGTATTTAAAAAGCTTAAGGGCAAGGGCAAGATAACAGAGTCAGACGTAAACGACGCGATGCGCGAAGTCAAAATGGCTCTTCTCGAAGCAGACGTTAACTTCAAGGTCGTGAAAAGCTTCGTAGCGACCGTAAAGGAAAAATGCCTCGGCTCGGAAGTACTGGAGAGTCTCACACCTGCGCAGCAGGTCATTAAAATAGTAAATGAAGAGCTTATCGCACTCATGGGCGGCACAAACAGCAAGCTCACGTATTCCTCAAAGGGATTTACGGTCCTGCTGCTCGCCGGTCTGCAGGGTACAGGTAAGACGACGACAGCCGGAAAGCTCGGCGCGTATCTTAAGAAAAACGGCAAAAAGCCGATGCTCGCAGCGTGCGACGTTTACAGACCTGCCGCTATCGACCAGCTGGAGGTAGTCGGTGAAAAGGTCGGCGTTCCTGTTTACATAGACAGAAACGAAAAGCGTCCGGAAAAGATAGCTGCGGCTGCCGCAAAGGAAGCTGAGTACAAAGGCTACGATGTCCTGATAGTCGATACTTCAGGCCGTCTTCACATAGATCAGGAGCTCATGGATGAGCTCGTAAGAGTAAAAGATGCTGTAAAGCCGCACGAGATACTCCTCGTTGTGGATGCGCTCACAGGTCAGGATGCGGTAACTGCCGCTGAGGGCTTCAATAACGCGCTCGGCATCGACGGCATAATAATGACAAAGCTCGACGGCGACTCACGAGGCGGCGCGGCTCTGTCAGTAAAGGCTGTCACAGGCAAGCCGATAAAGTTCATAGGTATGGGCGAAAAGTTCGACGCGCTCGAACCGTTCCATCCTGAACGAATGGCTTCAAGGATACTCGGCATGGGCGATATGCTCAGCCTTATAGAAAAAGCTCAGGAGCAGTACGACGAAAAAGAAGCCGAAGCTCTTGAGAAGAAGATAAAGAAAAACCAGTTCACGCTTGATGACTTCCTGCAGCAGATGGGACAGATAAAGAAGATGGGCGGTATGCGCTCGGTCATCGGAATGCTCCCGGGCATGGGCGGTCAGAGAGTGAGCGACGAGGACATAGAAAAGTCCGAAAAGGAATTCGTCCGCATGGAAGCGATAATAAGCTCCATGACTATGGAAGAAAGAGAAAATCCTAAGATCCTGAACGCCAGCAGGCGCAAAAGGATATCAGCAGGCTCAGGTCAGCCGGTCAGCCAGATAAATGCGCTGATAAAGCGTTATGACGAGGCCTGCAAGGTAATGAAGCAGTTTACAAAATCACCTAAGCATATGGGCAAAAAAATGCGCAGGGGTTTTAAGTAAAAACCGAGTGCTTTGTACGGGCGGCCGTGAGGCCGCGCAGGCATGAGGAATTTATTCATATATTAATATTAAAATCTTATTAATTCAGGAGGAAATAATTATGGCAGTTAAGATCAGATTAAAGAGAATGGGAAGAAAGAAGAAGCCTTTTTACAGAGTAGTAGTTGCTGACTCAAGAGCTCCAAGAGACGGCAGATTCATCGAAGAGATCGGTACTTACGATCCACTGAAGGATCCGGGCGAGATCAAGATCGACCCTGAAAAGGCAAAGAAGTGGCTCGGCAATGGTGCTCAGCCTACAGATACTGTAAAGAGCCTTCTCAAGAAATCAGGTATCGTAGAATAATAGAAGAGGGTGGTACTCGTGGTACAATTAGTTGAGGCTATCGCGAAGTCGCTTGTTGACGATCCTGCAAGTGTAGTTGTAACATCTGAAGAGACTAAGCAGGCGATTACAATATCACTCAGGGTTGCGCCGGATGATATGGGGAAAGTGATCGGAAAGCAGGGAAAGATAGCCCGTGCTCTCAGAACCGTAGTTCGCGCTGCGGCGACTAAGGAAAAGAAAAAAGTAACTGTTGAGATCGTACAGTAAACGATCGATGACACAGTGAAAATCAGAAATAAAGATCGAAAATTAAGATCAGGCATCGCGTAAGCGGTGCCTTTTTCTGTATATTGATCGACAAATCAGCAGAATATACAGCATTTTTGTGGTATAATCCTTTTTTATGATATAATTCATTTAGTATCATCGGCCGTGATAAAAGAAATTCGGAGGCCGCAAAGCATGTGAACAGATAAAGAGGTATGATATGAAAAACGACCGCATAAAAGTAGGAAAGATAACAACGACAGTCGGCATAAAGGGCGAGGTAAAGGTCTACCCGTACACTGATGACCCTGAGCGCTTCGAAGAGCTCGAGTCAGTATATGCAGGCGATGACGTTATGAATATAGATAGGGTAAGATATCAGAAAAACCTTGTAATACTTAAATTCAAGGGCGTTGACGACAGGAATGCCGCTGAAGCGCTCCGCGACAGATACCTGACGATAGACAGGAGCGAGCTTCGCGAGCTCGACGAGGACGAGTACTTTATATTTGACCTGATAGGCCTCGAGGCTGTAGACCAGGAAGGAAATCATATAGGCGTCGTGAGCGACGTTATACAGAACACGGCGCAGGATCTCTACGAGATAAAGAAGGACGACGGCTCAAAATATCTTGTCCCGGCTGTTTATGAAATAGTTACTGATATAGATATAAACAGTGGTATAATGAAAATTGACCCTATAGACGGGCTTTTCGGCGACCCTGAGGAGGTCAGGGACTAGATGAATATAGATATCCTGACATTATTTCCTGAAATGTTTGCTCCGGTGCTCGGAGCGAGCATGCTCGGACGAGCGTCTGAAAAGGGGATATTGAATATAAACGCAGTAAATATCCGCGATTTCGCAACAAATAAGCACAGGAAAACGGACGATACGCCGTTTGGCGGCGGAGCCGGAATGGTAATGATGGCGCAGCCGATATTTGACGCGCTCAGGTCTGTCGGAGCAGAAAACAAGCGCATTATCTACATGTCGCCGCGCGGACGCAGGCTCGACGGAGAACTGGCGCGGTCACTCGCACAGGAGGAAGATCTTGTATTTCTGTGCGGACATTACGAGGGCATAGATGAGCGCATAATAGACTACTGGCATCCCGAGGAAGTATCGATAGGCGATTACATCCTGACGGGCGGCGAGCTCGCAGCTATGGTAGTTATAGACGCGACAGCGCGGCTTATCCCTGAGGTGCTCGGAAACAATGATTCTATAATGGAAGAATCTGTATATTCAGGTCTCATAGAATACCCGCAGTATACGAAGCCGCGAGAGTACGAGGGCATGGGTGTTCCTGAGGTCCTGCTTTCGGGAAATCACAAGGCTATAGCGCAGTGGCAGCTTGAAAAGGGCTGCGAGATAACAAAGGAACGCAGACCTGATCTCTGGGAAGCGTACATCAATGACGAAGTGCGGATGGCTCAGTTCTCGAAACAGGAACGCAAGATAATAAACAGAGTGATAACAGGCGAGAGCGGTGAATGATCAATGAATGACAATGAATCGTAATTAAACGATGCAGCCGTCACCGGCTGTAAATATCTGAACTATTTTCAAAAGGAGGCAGGCGTGGCAAAAGAAATAAATGATATAAATGAAAAAGCCGGAAAAAGATCGCACTCAGGCAAAAAGAAGAAAAAGAAAAACATTGGCCGCCTGATAATACCGTTATATATAATAATTGTAATAATACTGATAATACTCGTGTACGCCTTCCCGACGATATCAGGCGCGCTTTCCGAGACTATGACAGTCGAATACGGCACGCTTGATGATTCGTATGATGTGACATGCTATATAGTACGAGATGAGACAGTATATTATGCAGGAAGCAGTGGAAGTGTTGCTTATCACTTTGCAGAAGGCGACGGAGTTCGCGCAAACACACAGGTCGTAACTCTGACCGCCGGCGATGGCGTCTCAGAAAAGGATTACAGTGCATATAACAAGCGCGCAAACAGTGTAAAGGATATGTCGGCGGTGCTTTCGCCGCAGGGCAGGCTCGATATAGTGAAGTCAGAGATGCGTCAGAAGGCTGACGAAGCAGCGGCTGAAGATAAAAATACAGAAGAAGCAGACCGTATAAATAAATACCTGTCTGCTGTAGGAGATCTGTCAGACGATGCTGCAGGCGCTAACGACAGCGCCGATGACAGCGTTCCGGACGATCAGTTCGGGGTAAAGGGCAGCGATACAGCAAGAGCATCAGGTACGCTCAGCTATATGATAGATGGTTATGAATCTGTGCTGAATCCATATACCATAGGGCTCCTCGATAAGGATAAGCTTGAATCGCTTAATTACGATTCATATAATGCAAATACAGGCAAAACGTGCAAAGGCGAGCCGCTGTTCAAGATAGTAGACAGATACAGATGGTATGCTGTTACATGGGTGGACGCATCAGCTTTGGGTTCGTTCGCTGAAGGGACGTCTGTAGACTTGAGCCTTCCTAAGGGCAGTGTTCAGGGAAAGGTCAGCAAGCTTTATGATAACGGCGATGAAATAATGGTAGTTATAGAGTTCAAGAACTATTATGAGGATATGGCGTCTGTAAGGAAGATAAAGACTAAGCTGACAGCATCTGATCACGAGGGCCTTATCGTAGACAGCTCTTTTATAGTAACGAAGGACGGGCAGCCGGGTGTTTACGTAGTGGGCGTTACCGGCAAAACTACTTTTACACCTGTAAAGATACTGAATTCTGACGGCACAAACACGATAATAGCAGCTAACTACTATTACGAGCAGTCAGATGAAGGCGCAAAGCAGGTAGCTACAGTAAGCCCTTACGATGAGATAAAAAAGATATCTCAGGAGGATACTGAAAAGGCGGCCCAAAAGGAAGCCGGGCAGCAAAGCTCAGACAGTAAGAGCAGCAGCGGAGATGCTGGAAGCAGTGCAGACAAAAGCAAGTAAAGAAGGTAAATAAAAATGGGTAAAATAGCAGATAATATAAAAATGATAGAAGAGGAAAAGGCAGCGGCAGCGATACGCTCAGGCC
>CAVGTL010000190.1:0-4953 GCA_963632005.1 Succinivibrio sp. | reverse complement strand
GAGGACACGTTCAACCAGATAGCGCTCGGAGGCTTTGACCAGGCTGTACTGAGATTTATAAACAACAATATAGAAAAGCTCGATTACAGAAAGACATTCATGGCAACGATATGGATGTATAAAAAGATACTGAACATCCCTGACAATGAGTATAAAAAAGCGAGAGAGGACCTTGCGATACTCGAGCAGAGATGCAAGTGGGACGAGATGGATACCTCACTGTCCGAATAATACTGACGGTAAGTTGATTTACGTAAAAATTAAATATGATGCAGGTCTGCCGGGAAGTGTTTAAACTGCCTGCCCGGCGGACCGTGATATTCACTGCACTCTGTACGACGTAGTATGGGGTGCAGTTTTTTATGCAAAAAAGGTGTTGACAATTTCTGTGCATCACTGTAAATTAAAAATAGGTTGTGACCTAATTAAGTTACACCCCAAATACATGTGTTTGTTAAATTGGTTAAATGCAGGAGGCAATGATATGGATAACACAAAGATGAATTTCAGCTGTGAAGGCAAATGCAGGATATGTCCTTATCCCGGTTCACTGTGTAAGGAAAAGAATCAAATATACAGAAACCCGATAGAGCATATCAGGGACGATGCCGCTCCGTACATTGACAGGGAACTGCAGGATAAGATACTGAGAGAGAAGGGCCTTATCTGATAAGTGTCATATATTTCACATGGTATCGGTTGCAAAAAACAGCGAGAGTAAGAGAGAGAAGTAAAAACAGAGTGAGGAGGACTCGATATGTCTAACATAAGGACTAATTTTGAATACCTTATGCCGGAAAGTGTAGATGAGGCTTTGGAGATGCTCGACAGATACGGCGATGAAAGTAAGGTGATCGCCGGCGGCACTGACGTTATCCCAAAGGTAAAAGCCGGCGTAAAGCCTTTTAATGTGCTTGTCAGCCTGAAAAAGCTGAGCGAGCTCAGATTCATAGATTTTGATGAAAATTCGGGAATAACGATAGGTTCTATGATGACGCTGCGCGAATGCGAAGCGAATGAAGATATATGCCGCGTATATCCTGCACTTTATCAGGGTATGCACAGCATGGCAAATACACAGGTAAGAAACAGAGGAACTATCGCAGGAAATATTTCAAACGCGATACCTAGTGCGGATACAGCACCTCCGCTGCTGGTATACGGAGCAGAGATAAAGGCTCGCTCTGTAAACGGTGAGAGAATAATACCTATAACAGAATTCTTTGCAGGAGTAGGCAAAAATAACCTTAAGTCTAACGAGCTCATTACAGAGATACATATCCCGCTGCCTGAGGCAGGCGCTCACAGTATATATTACAAGTACGCAATAAGAAAGGCGCTCGACCTTGCAATGGTAGGCGTAGCATCATGCGTATCAACAGATGACAATAACGTTGTAACAGCAGCTAAAATAGCTCTCGGAGCTGTAGCTGTAGTTCCTAAGCGCGCCGAAAATGCTGAAAAGCATATAATCGGTAAGGAACTGACCGAAGAACTCATAGCTGAAGCAGCCACTATAGCAAGTCAGGAGGACTGTGCGCCTATTTCTGACATCAGAGCAACGGCTGAATACAGAAGAAAAATGGTCTATGTACATGTGCGCGATGCATTGAGAAAGGCGGTCAACAAATAATGAAAAGAATAGTAAATCTTAAGGTAAACGGTATACAGTATGAGCTGGCTGTCGAGCCGAACGCTACTCTTGTCGATGTTTTAAGAGAAGATCTGCGTCTCGTAGGTGTAAAAAAAGGATGCGATGACGGTGACTGCGGAGCATGCGGAGTTCTGTGCGACGGAAAGATAATCCCGTCATGTACGACGCTTGCATGTGAGGTGGAAGGCCGTGAAATAGTTACTATAGAGGGCGTTAAGCAGGGAGGAAACCTCCATCCTGTTCAGCAGGCATTTATTGACTGCTTTGCTGTACAGTGCGGATTCTGCACTCCGGGAATGATACTCGCAATAATATCGCTCCTCGATGAAAATCCTGACCCTACTGAAGAGGAAATGAGAGATTATCTGCGCGGAAACATATGCAGATGCACAGGATATACAAAGATAATAGACGCGGTACACAGGTCAAAGGAGCTTCTGGCAGAAAGGGTGGCTGAATAATGTCTGGAAAGAAGATAGAAAATTATAAGGAAAAATTTGACAAAGTATACTGGGAAACTCACGACAAGCTCGCAGATAAAAAAGAAAAAAGATATATAGGCAAGAGCCCGATAAGAAAAGACTTCATCCCTAAGGTAACAGGCGAAGCAAAGTTCTCAGGAGATTTTGATGCAGACGGTCTTACATACGGCGTAGTTATCGGTTCGCCTTACGCGCACTGCCGCATACTCAGCATAGATGCGAGCGAAGCAGAAAAAGTACCGGGATATATCGGCATAGTTACAGGCAAGGACGCTCCTGACATGAGATACGGCGGATACATCAGAGACCGTCATATAATATGCAAGGAAGAATGTCGTTATGTTGGTGACTACGTAGCCGTAGTAGTAGCTACGAGCGAGGCACTCGCATTCGACTGTGCAGCCCGCGTTAAAGTAGAATATGAGGAGCTGCCGGCAGTTCTTGACCCTAACGACGCATTCGGAACGAATCCTCCTGTAAACGTTCATAAAGACCTGTTTAACTATATGGGAACAGGCTTCCAGGACAGAGATATAGAGTCATTCGGTCTGAACAGAACACGCCCTAATCAGTTCACGACGATACACCACGAATACGGAAACGTAGACAAGGGCTTCGAAGAATCAGACGTAATAGTTGAAAATACATATACATTCCCGCTTGCCAGCCACTGCACTATGGAAACTCACCACGCAACAGTAATTCCTGATCAGAACGGCGAGATAACAGTATATGCGAGCTGTCAGGCAGGTCATCAGGAAAAATACGACCTTGCAGTAGCGCTCAATATGGACCCTTCAAAGATCCATTATCATATACCTTATGTAGGTGGCGGATTCGGTGCAAAGACAGGCTCATGCGAGAGCTACCTCGCTGCGCTCACGGCAGTTACACTCAACAAACCTGTAAGAATAGTCCAGACAAGGGGCGAATGCTTTGAATCAGGCGAGCCTCGCTGCTCAGGCAGTATCTACATAAAGGACGGATACCTTAAGGACGGAACACTTCACGCAAGATATATAGACGCGAGAATAAACGGAGGCGGTTATTCGACTCACGCACTTACGCTCGTATTATGCCTGACTATGGGTCCTATCGGCTGCTACTATACTAAGAACCTGAGAATGGACGCATACGGAATATACACAAATACTCCTCCTACAGGCCCTTACAGAGCGCTCGGCGGCGAGCTTACCACTCTCGCAATGGAAGGTAATATGACAGAGGCTGCCAATATCCTCGGAATAGGTCAGGATGAGATAAGACTTAAGAACGTCCTTGAAGACGGCATGGAGGATTCTGACGGAAGACTCGTAATGGACAACGGCACAAAGGCATGCCTGGAAGGAGTACTGTCAAAGTTTGACATACATTCAAAGCCTGAGCCTGACGGTCCGTGGGTATACGGCAAGAGCGTATGCGTTGCAAATAAATTCATCGGCGTAGAGGATGCTGTAGGTTCATCAGCTACATGCAGGATATACGACGACGGATATGTTGACCTTGCCAACTATCACGTAGAGCTCGGCCAGGGAAGCAGAACTACAGACGCGATGTTCTGCGCTGAAGTGCTTAATATTCCTATCGAAAAGGTAAGAGTTGTTGCGTGCGATTCTGACAGATCGCCTTACGGCATGGGTACATTCTGCTCAAGAGGTACATTCCTCGGAGGAAACGCAGCTATAGAAGCTGCAGAGGACGCTAAAAAGAAGCTCTTCAAGATGGCGTCTGAAAAGCTCGGAGTACCTGCAGGACAGCTCGATACTAAGGATTATGTAATATGGGATGTTGCCGACCCTGAAAATAAATGCACATGGAGCGACCTTGTAA
This sequence comes from Succinivibrio sp., assembly GCA_963632005.1. Lineage (GTDB taxonomy): Bacteria > Bacillota > Clostridia > Peptostreptococcales > Anaerovoracaceae > CAKQOE01. The sequence continues at coordinate 987 of CAVGTL010000190.1, read as the reverse complement.
GAATGGACGGCACAGCCGACGGAGAAGCGATCCTCATAGGAAACGCAAGATATCAGCTCGCATACCCTGTTTTCCTCGGAAACCCTGAGGATAAGGCGCCATGGTCATATTCATTCGGCGCATGGGGCATAGAAGTTGCAGTCAACAGGGAAACAGGCGAAGTAAAGCTCATAGACCTTCAGGGAACTTATGACTGTGGTAATGTAGTAAACCGCAAGGCATGCGAAGGTCAGATAGAGGGCTCATTCTCAATGGGTCTCGGACAGGCATGCTATGAAGAGATACTTCTGAATGATAAGGGCAAGGTAATAAATGGAAGCTACAGAGATTACCGTATACCTACATTCATGGACGGTCCGAGAAACGACAGCCTCCACTTCGACTTCTATGAAGGCTCTCCTCACCGTAATGGTCCGGGTGGAGCAAAGGGCATCGGCGAGGTAGCCATGATACCTGTTATCGCAGGCGTTGCTACTGCTGTATGCGACGCTGTCGGAGCATACATGAGAGATCTTCCGATATCAAGAGAAAGAGTTCTCAAGGCTATAGAAGAAAAAGCTGCGGCTGAAGCTGCATCAATATAACCAAGCGTTTTAACCAAACTTTCTTAAGAATATTTCTGTATGGGACAGGCGCGCCCGGCATATTTGGCAGGGCGTGCCGGCTCAGGCAGAAGGGTGAATGATATGGGATACAGACGATACGGAGCGGTAGTTACAGCCGATGCTGTTTCATCGCGCATGGGAAAGATAATATCAATGCTCCCGCTGGGTGATGAAAGTATTATACAGAGGACTATACGTCTGCTGAAAAAACAGGGTGTAAATGACATCATAGTCGTTACCGGCTACAGAAGAGAAGCAATGGAAAAACACCTGAAGGACTGCGGTGTGACATGCGTATATAACAAGGATTTCTCAACGAGCAGCATATATGATTCATATACATTCGGATACGAGCATCTGGATGAAGAGGCAGACAGGATAT
>CAVGTL010000189.1:0-4966 GCA_963632005.1 Succinivibrio sp. | reverse complement strand
TGAATCTGTATGACAGAGCAAATCATTTCAGAAGAAATAATGAATTTGATAAGGCGATGGGAATCTATGAACAGATACTCAATGAAGATAAAACAGATGCGGAAGCATACTGGTCGATAGTCCTGTGCCGTTACGGTATAGAATATGTAGAAGACCCGACAACGCATAAGCGCGTACCAACTGTGAATCGCGCGCAATTCACATCGATATTCGATGACGACAACTATAAATCAGCGCTTCATTATGCAGACGGAGCGCAGCGCGTACTTTATGAAAACGAAGCAAAGACGATAAATGAGATACAGAAGGGCATAATAGCGATATCGCAAAAGGAGGAACCGTTCGACGTATTCATCTGCTACAAGGAAACAGACAAGGACGGCAGACGGACGCAGGATTCCGTACTCGCGAATGACCTTTACCATCAACTCACACAGGAGGGATTTAAGGTATTTTTTGCGCGTATAACGCTGGAAGACAAGTTAGGCACGGCATACGAGCCGTATATATTTGCCGCGCTGAACAGCGCTAAAGTTATGGTAGTCATAGGGACAAAGCCTGAATACTTCAACGCTGTATGGGTCAGAAACGAATGGAGCCGTTATCTCGCACTTATAAAAAACGGCGAAAGAAAAGTGCTCATACCTGCATACCGTGATATGGATCCGTACGACCTGCCGGAAGAATTCTCGCACCTGCAGGCGCAGGACATGTCAAAGCTCGGCTTCATGCAGGACCTCATACGCGGTATAAAAAAGCTGGCAGCGCCGGAAGAAAAAACAACGACAGTAAAGGAAACAGTAGTGGTAAACAACGGCAACGTAAACATAGCCCCGCTACTGAAGCGCGCATTCATGTTCCTCGAAGACGGCAACTTTAAAGAAGCTGATGAATACTGCGAAAAAGTCCTCGATTGGGACCCGGAGAACGCGCAGGCTTATCTCGGGAAGCTCATGGCTGAGATGGGAGTCAGAAAACAGGGCGATTTAAAGAATTGCACAGGTGATAAATTTAGTAAGAGTAATAATTATGAAAAAGCGATACGTTTCGGCGATGAAAAACTCAGTAATGAATTGCGAGGATATGCAAAGTATATAGCAGAGCGTAATGAAAACTTAAGAAAAGCAGGAATATATGAACGCGCTGTAAACGCTATGAACTCTGCCGATAAGGAAAAAGAATGTCAGACTGCGATAGATCTTTTTAAGACGATTCCGGGATATAAAGATTCTGATGAAAAAATCATAGAATGTCAAAACAGGATAGAAGAGCTTAGAGTTGAAGCCGAAGCAGCGCGGATAGAAAAAGAACGTAAAGCAGAGCAGGTAAGGATAAAGCGCCAACAGCAGGCGAAAAAAATGAAAAAGACCGCTGTGATCGTCACATCTGTGGTATGTGTATGTATTGCGTTTGCAGTTGTTCTTAATATGGTTGTAATTCCTTCCATGCAATATAATGATGCGGTTAAATTATATAAAGATGGAAAATATGATGAAGCATACAATGAATTTAATAAAAGATTGAATTATAAAGACAGTATGGATAAGGCGAAGGCTTCATTAGCTAAAAAGCAGATTAATTACATTAATAATTTAGAAGTCAAGGTTGGGGATTTAATAAAGTTAGGAAGCTATGAGCAGGATAGTAATATTGAGAATGGTTCTGAAGAAATAGAGTGGGATGTAATTGATGTACAGGAAAATAAAGCTTTGCTTATAAGTAAATATGGACTTGTTGGAAAATCATATAATGATGAGTATCAGAAGGTTACTTGGGAAAATTGTAGTTTAAGAACATGGCTTAATAGTGATTTCTATGATGAGGCATTTTCAGATGAAATCAAAAAGATAATCGCTGATTCAAAAGTTAAAGCAGAAAAAAATCCTAAATATGGGGTAGATGCAGGCAATGACACATCTGATAAAGTATTCTTATTAAGTATTTCAGAAGCTGAAAAATATTTTAAATCAGGTAATGACAGGATGTGTACAGCAACATTATATGCAACAAATAATGGAGTATCAGCTAATGAAAATAATAAATCTTGTTGGTGGTGGTTGAGGTCACCAGGTAACATTAAAAATAATGCGGCTCTTGTTTATAGGTCTGGCGATATATCGGAATTTGGGGAGGATGTAAGCTATGTTTATGGTGCTGTCCGTCCGGCTATGTGGATAAATATAAAACAATAAATTTAAATAAAAGTTGGAATCCAAGGCTGCCAGCGGGCAGCCTTGTTTTGTGCGTGCGCCGGGCGCACAAGTGGTTTAAATGATTATTGTTGTATTTAAAAGATTGAGGAATATTGAATATTTTGCCTTTATAGGCTGTGATGTTCAATAAATGCGGTTAGGATAAAATAATATATAAATCACAAGGCAGAATTCATATTGGATTCTGCTTTTCTTTTAAAATTAATATTCAAATAATTGTAAAATATGAAATAAAATAGTTGAATGATGTATAGAAATGGTGTATGGTATTAAAAAGAATCAATGTTAATATATGTAATAATGATTAAAGATTGATTTTTATCCTGTTATCTATGACAGGCAGACTTCAAAAGGGATACCGCTGCCCTGCGCGGTGGCAAGAGGGAAAGGACGGAGATGAAGAATAAAACTATAAAAAAGAAAACAGGTATTAGACGCTTAAAAACGAGAAGCAGTGAAAATGTAAGAAGGGAGCACAAGGACAGACTTTTCGTAAAGCTGTTCGGCGATCCGGAAAACAAGCAGAGCCTTATGTCGCTGTACAACGCTCTTAACGGCAGAGATTGTACCGACGTGAACGAGCTTGAGATAAACACCATTGAGGACGTTATCTACATGGGTCGAAAAAATGATGTATCATGCATAGTAGACGCGCATATGAATTTATTTGAACATCAGAGTACATACAATCCAAACATGCCGCTGCGTGGGATGATCTACATAGCAAAGCTTTATGAAAAATACATAGAACAGCACGGGCTTAATATCTTTTCGGAAAATCTGACAAAAATACCGACACCGCGCTACTTCGTATTATATAATGGTGAAAAGAATATGCCTGAGAGGATGGAGCTTAAGCTGTCAGACGCATTCATGCATCCGGGTGAGGATACAGGCATTGAGTTTACGGCAGTGATGCTGAACATAAATTACGGTCACAACAAAGAAATAATGTCAGCATGCCGCACGCTTGAGGAGTACGCGATATTCGTAGATAAAGTACGCGCATACGCAAAGCAGAGCAATGGCAGCGACAGGCTGAAGCAGGCGATAGACAGAGCAGTAGACGAGTGCATAAAAGAAGGAGTGCTGGCAGAGTTCCTGTCAGCACATAAGTCGGAGGTGATTGGAATGATATTAACAGAATATGATGAAGAAAAAGTAAAAGAAATGTTTAAAAAGGAATACTGGAGAGATGGATACAGTGCCGGAAAGCAGGAGTCAGAAATGGCGCATAACCATGAAAAGTACATGATAGCGTCACGTATGATAGCAAAAGGAATGTCGTATGATGAGGTAGCTGAATTTTTTAATGTAACACCGGAAAAGCTTAAGGAAATGCTCAGTGTTGATAAGATCCATGAAGATACAGCAGCTTACAAAGCGGAAATATGATTTGATTTTACTGTACATTCTAAGATAACAATATAACAATTAAAATTAAATGACTGAATAGGCTATATAACAGCGTGTGTATTACATAACAAATAATATACACGCTGTTTTTAGTATATAAAATTTAAAAGTAAATTTATTTGATTTCCTGCTCCAAAGCGTCAAATGTGGGCGTAGAAAAAAATTCTCCAAGAGTGATATCAAGCCCGTCACAAAGTTTTTTAATAGTCAAAATTGAAATATCACGCCGTCTGGCATCAAACATACTGTAGACAGTAGATGGCGTTACCCCGGAAATATTTGCAAGCTCATTAGGACGTATATTTCTTTGCTGGCACAGTTCATGAAAACGCTGTGCGACAGTATCTTTAACGTTCATATTATTCAGTAAATTTCTAAATACAAAATATTTTATCAGATGTATATAGAAGATCCCCTTTCTTAAGAATTATTCAAGAAAAGTTTAGAAAAATAATCGCACACGCGTATACGCACTTGCGTAATAGACGGGCAAAATCTATAATTTGTATAGATTAGGTTAGCAACTGGCTTACAATTTATTCTCAAAATAGATTGGAGGTCAGCATATGGAATACGGATATGTAAGAGTATCGACAAAGGAACAGAATGAAGCGCGGCAGTTGATAGCGCTTCACGAGTTCGGGATCAGAGATGATAATATCTACATAGATAAACAGTCAGGCAGCGATTTTGAACGTAAGAATTACAGGCGGTTGATGAAAAGGCTGAAAGCTGATGATGTAATGGTAATAAAAAGCATCGACCGCCTCGGTCGCAATTACGACGAGATACTTGAGCAATGGCGGGTGATAACAAAAGAAAAACAGGCGGCTATAGTTGTCCTTGACATGCCGCTTCTTGATACGCGCCGGGCGCGTGACCTTACGGGAACATTGATCGCCGACATAGTATTACAGCTTTTATCGTATGTAGCGCAGACAGAGCGCGAGCTCATAAAGCAAAGGCAGGCAGAAGGCATAGCAGCCGCAAAGCAGCGCGGAGTACAGTTCGGACGCAGACCAAAGGCGCGACCTGCAGAATATGAAACAATAAAAGCGCTGTGGAAAAAAGAAAAGATATCAGCCAGAGAAGCCGCCAGGCGGCTGGGCATAACGCACAGGACATTCTTGAACTGGGTGCGTGCGGATGACATTACAGAGGGAATAAAGACCGAGAATGATTAAAAAAGTACAGTTTGCTATCCGACAGAATAATACACAAAAAAGTATGCTTTTTTGTAAATTCAGGACGCCTTTCTGTTGCCTGCGAAATATACGTAACGCTCCGTGGTGTAGGGAATTTCAACTACGCTTATCCGTATATTCTCCGGCAGTATA